>JAISGU010000011.1 GCA_031262935.1 Mycoplasmataceae bacterium
AAGAAAGAATTCAAATATCTCTCAATGGGAATACACCTAAATCGTATGGTTTGTATAAACAAATGCATGCTTATCTGACGTATAATAAATTTACTCCAACTTTTAGGGCCTAATTTGAATTAGTAAAAAAAGCAACCTTTAAGGGAAACATACTGAACTTTAATATATACAAACATAAAAATGATTTAATGTATGTATAATACATAAGTCTTTAATAAGGGAGCTATCAAAAGCTCCTTTTTAATTAAAGACAAATCCCAGTATGAGAACAAAAGTAATATTAATCTGTAATGAGTGTAATGGTCGTAATTATCATATCTATCGTAATAAAGCAAGTGAAGATAGATTAGAATTACGAAAATATTGTCCACACTGTAAAAAAACTACGATTCACAAGGAGACTAGATAATGGCTGAAAAATTTTTTGATCCAATCGATGCTAAGAAGGATAAGAAAAAATCTAAAACTCAAAAGCAATTAAAAAAAGAAGAGTTTAAAAAAGAGCATAACAGACTAATTGCTGAAAGAAATCGTTTATTTAACCTTGAAAAACAAGCAACAAAAAAATGTGAACAAGATATTAAGAATAAACGAAAAGATTTAAAAAGACAACTTGTAGAAAAAAAGATTGATAAATCTGCATATCGTAAAGAATTTAATAATTTTAAATTCGCTAGATATGAGCAACTACAAGTTGAAATAGCAAAGATTTACGACAAAAGCGATAAAGATCTTCCTAAGCCATTTTCTTTTAAATTCAAAAGGTGATTATTTGGATTAGGAAAAGAATTTAGAAGGGTAACTTGATCACCTGGTAAGAAGATTTTAGTTGACTTTGGAATTATCATCATCTTGTGTGCAATTATGGCACTAATATTCTTAGGGATAGATGAATTATTACATCTTGCAAAAATAATTTAAGGAGCATAAAAAATGGAAAATAATATCGAAAACGCACAGTGATATGTCATCACCGCAATTGGAGGTAAAGAAGACTCTATTGCATCATCAATAAAAGAAAAAATACATAACTATGGTTATGATAACTTTATTGGATCAATTAGAGTTTTTAAGACTACAAAAACTACTGAAGACATATTTAATAAGGACTCGTTAGAGATTCCTAAGAATTTGAAAAACACTAAAACTACACATTGAGAAGTTACAAAAGATGGTAAATACAAAAGAGTTAAAACGAGAGTAACTAATAAATTCCCTGGGTACATTTTTATTAATATGGTTTATGATCGAGATGTATGATATGCTATTAGAAATACTCCTGGTGTATTGGGATTTGTCGGTTCTAGTGGAAAAGGTGCTATACCTATCCCCATTGCCATTGAAGAATACAATGCAATTAGCGACGAACAACAAGCAGCGCCTACAAATAATGTTGATGCATCAAACACTAATAATGATGCGATAGAAAATGTTAATCTTCAAAAAGAAGAAGTTTCAACTCCTACTGAGCAAATTCTATATACAACTGAAGCAAAAATTGGTGATACAGTTGAAATTTTAGATGGAAGCTTTAACGGTATGAGTGGTGAAATTAGAAGTTTGGATAACACTAAAGGAGCTGCTATGGTTGATATTGATATGTTTGGAAGAACACAATCTATTGAAGTTCCATATACTCAATTTAAAGTTTCTATTTAGAACTATTTCTTTTAGTTAAAACGTTTTTAGTTTGTAAATCATAACCATCAGTCCTTGATAGTGATGGTAAATATTTATCTACAATAGCTCTATTGTTTCAATAGGCAAATAATACAAATTCTAAAAAGTAAAATCCTAATGCTACAGGAACACTTAATAACCTTAATAAACTTCCTTCATTATCGTATGTTCAAGCGCCTGGGGCATCTATGTTAAAGAAATAAAATTGACTACCTAATCAAATAGGAATATGACAATTATGATTGTAATTAGTTAGAATGCTATAAACAGAAATATAAAATTTAGTATCAGAGAAATATTGTTGATTGTGATAAGCGTCAATAAATTGATTTTTATACATATCTTTTAACATTGTTAATGGTAGTGGAATAAAATTAATAACTACTAAATAAGTAAAATATGTTAATGGAACTATAAAGGCAATTACAAAATCTTTTCCATATTTAATTGCTGCTTCTGAGTTTTTTCTTTTTGGATATTTTCTAGCAAAATAAGTAAAAATAATAAAGATTGTTGGTGTCACTAAATGAACTAATACAGTATCTATCCCAGCAAACGCATCAGCTTTTAATGTTTTACCAAATACAAATATTGGTGTCATCATAAACCAAGCAATCATAAAAACCAAAGCGATATATGTGGCTGTATAAATTAGAAATTTATTATTATCAAAAAGTTTTCTTTTTAAACATGTTAGTCACAAAAAGTAAAACACTACTAATAATAAATTTGTTAGGATTGTAAATTGTGTAAAATGTTCAAAGAATAAAGTGGTGTATCAATGTTTATAAATTGCATTATCTATAAACACTATTTTGTAAACTATACCCCATATTATGACTAATGCGCCTATTATCATTCCTATTCACGCCAAAATATAAGGTGGAGATTTACGAATATGTTTCCTATGGTGTTGTAATTTTCTATTTTCCATATGACCTCTTAACAAATTTATCACCATAAACAGTTAATAATTTATTGGAATTGTGAATAGTTCCAATAACAAAAACCGGTATTACTAAGAGAACATTTACCACCCCTAGAACGGTCGCAATCTGTTCTGTATTACCATCAGGATTTGCTGTTCCAGAAGTTAAAGAGTTTGTTCACATAGTAATAACACTTAATGTAATTAAAAAAGCACAAATATCAAAAAAAGTTATTGCATTAACTAGGAAATCTCGATTATTTCATGGTTTAATTAGGTGTTTGTTTTGTTGATAAATGCTTCTTGCATAAAAAATAATATCATAAATAAAAATAGATATTAAAAATAATATGACAATCCAAACAGTAATAAATTGAAGTACAGTTATACCTTGCTTGCTCTTATTCATCACATTATCGAACATTTCCCCTATTCCATAAATAATTGATTCTGGTTGTGATAATAAAAAGAAAATAATAGTTATACCAACCATATTAAAGATAATGTGAAGAACATTCAAATTAAAATCTTTATGTCCGTCTGTTAATAATGCGCCATATGTCTTTTTTCTTACTTCTCATAAATGATCTGTAAATGTCATACTATTAAAAACCAATAAAGGAATCATAATGAAAATATCTAACAAAGGAAATCCAAAAGCAACAATAGAGTGCAATGTTGTGTAAGTACCCATATTAATATATCCTCAATTGGTGTCGTCTGTTTGAGCACCTATTAATAAAAACCCAACAAACACTGTCAATAATGACAGAAATAAAAATCATAACAATACTAATAATTCATACTTTGAAAGTTTAACAGTGTATCCTTTTTTTGATAAACGATAATAAACACATAAATAAATAGATAAACCAACAATAGTGATAATTAGAAATAAAATAATTAGAATACTAAAAAAAGCAGAAATAATATGCCCTGCCATTGCTAACACATTAGCGCTGTTAGCATTGGACATATTAAGTGTATAAAACACTCTAAAAAAGGAATAATATGATGCTGAAGACATATAAATTCCAATAAGAAAGATATTAGCAACTATTATTGCTAATCTAATAAACAATAAAAAAGAATATAACCTTCGAGATGTTTTTATGTTTCTCTTCAACATTAATGTAATTATAGCTAAGTTTATAAATATAATATCTCTCCCTATTTACATAATAGGGAGAAAATATAGAGGAAATAAATGTCAGAAAGAAAAGATGAATCAGTTCATCATAGAACTGCAAAAGCAAATTCTTCTGTAAGAAGTAGAACTCATCGAGTAGTTCGTACTAAAACTGATGATTCATCAGTTGCAGAAAGAAAACCATATCGGAGTTTTAATAAATTCAACGATAGTAGATCATCAAAAGCAAATTCATCTGTAGACTATCAATCTAAGAATAAAGAAATTGAAAAAAAGATTGATGCTTTCTTTGAAGCAAATAAAGAATCAGGTTTAAAAAAACTTGTTTCTGCTTCAAAATTAATGGAAGCTGGAGCTCATATTGGGACTTTAAATAAATTTTGAAATCCTAAAATGAAACCTTATATCTATCCTAGAAAAGGTCATAGTCGACAGATAATTGATATCCTTAAAACAATGGTGTTCTTAGATAGAACATACAATTTTTTAAAAGATATAGCTAGAGACGGTGGACGAATATTGTTTGTAGGAACACGTGGCG
The DNA here is from genome assembly GCA_031262935.1 of Mycoplasmataceae bacterium. Classification (GTDB taxonomy): domain Bacteria; phylum Bacillota_I; class Bacilli_A; order Mycoplasmatales; family Mycoplasmoidaceae; genus Malacoplasma_A. Next base: position 4,300 of record JAISGU010000011.1, read on the forward strand.
ATATTATTAAAGAACACATAAAAGAAGAAGCTAAAAGAGCTAAGTCATTTTATATTAATCAACGTTGACTTGGTGGGACATTAACTAACTTTAAAACTATTAATAATTCTATTAATAAATTAAATAAGTTAATTTCGCTTCAACTTGGTGATGAAATTAAAAAATATTCAAAAAAAGAACAAGTAATGATTGCAAAAGAATCTGAAAAGATGAATAAATTCTTGGGCGGTATTAGAACTATGAGAGGATTGCCACAAGCGATTGTTGTAACCGATTCAGTTCATGAACACAACGCCGTTAAAGAAGCTAGACAATTGAATATCCCTGTAATTGCATTTGCCAATACAAATGCTAATCCAGATTTGATTGATTTTATTATTCCAGCCAATACTGGTTCAATTAAAACAGTTTGATTACTAATATCAGTTCTTACTGATGCAATTTGTGACGCAAACGGCGAAACATTAAGTGTTGTCGGTAAGAAAGATGAAGAAATCATTCTTCCAGAAATCGCTAAAAAGGAACCTACAAGAAACTTTATTCAACATAAACGTTTTGGTAGATAAGTTGATAAGATTAAGAATTTAAAAAATCCAGAATTGTTTTCTGGATTTTTTTATTAACGTAAGTAATGTAAGTCTATTTTAACGTTAGAGAACGTGCTGTTAAATCAAAATCCACTGTATCAATATATTTTTTTTTAACGTTAATTTGATTTCTTAGTTGGTGAATTAATATAGCACTCTCCCGTTGATCATTAACATTTTCTGATCCATTATTATTACCATGTTTAATGTTGTAATCTAAAACGTTAGCAGAGTTTAATAGAAAACTATGTTCGATTTTACTTAATCTCTTAACCAATCTACTATTCATTTTTTCAAAAAACTTAGCTGTAGTTGGATTTTTAATGTTTTTATTTTGAAGGTAGTAATTTCTCTTCTTTAAAAATTTATCAGTTATATATTTTAATTTCCCTTTCAAAAATGACCATCCCGTTAATACTCTAAATTCATAATTTAACTTTTTTTGAATAACTAAACTTTTTTTAAGTCTTGTTGCATATTTTTTTCTGTAATATCCCAAATAAACAATCACAACAAATAGAACACATAAAATAATGAATGAAAGCTCAATCGCCATTTGAATAATGTCTTTTGTTTGATGACCTACCTTGAATGCGTTCCCAAACAATTCTACAAAATGATATACAAATATTACACCTAAGCACAAAATTACTATTGGGTATAATACTCATTCTGCTTTACTAATTCTAAACACTCTCTCAATGGCGAACTTTAAAACAGCTAATAAAATTATTACATAAATGGCGATATAAAATGCACTAGCAGCTGAAATGATTGTATTAACATTTAAGAAGTTAGCTGCTTGTGCTGCTTCTTGACCTGATGTTGCACTAATAATCCCGACAATTAAATCAGGAATAATTGAAAACATTGAGACAGTGACGGCAGAAATTATTAAATTTAATTTCATTGCTCCAATTGGAAAACCATCTTCGTTTTGTTTTCCAAACTTATCTGAAATATAGCCCTCGATAGACATCGGTTGTAAAGTAGAGCCACCGTATAATGTTATTTGAGAAATTGTATTTCCTCTCATAGCTATTGTACAAATAATCATTACAATGGGACCAGCAAATATTAGTCACCTTAATCAACTATACTTACCATCACCAATTTTTACAATACTCTGTCAAAATGATGTACCAATATTTTGACCAAATCCACCTTGATTTGGGTTAATTGCCATCATGAATATAACAGTACAAATTACATAAAATAATGTTGAGGCAAACATTACAATAATAATTCCTTTACCGATGTTTTTTTCAGGATTTTCTACAGTTGAACCAGCAGATGCAAACGACTCAAATCCAGTGAAATAGTAAAAACATGTACAAAAAGCACTACAAAAATGTGAAAATGTAAAGTTACCACTTGTGTTTGATACCGCAACTCAATCGCTAGCGTTGGAACCACTTTCTGGAAGACAAGCAGCAACAATACCAAATAAAATTAAAAAAAGACCAGAAACTCATTTAACACCTAGTGAATATTTAGCAACTTTTTTATAAATTTTTGTTCCAAAGAAAGCAACCAATATGAATACTACTGATAAAGCAAGACCAATAAAATCATATGTAAGATAACTTCAATCACCTAAGTGTTTTGTCCAATCACATCATCATGTATTTTGTCATCAACTTTCACCAGTTATTGGTGTTCCACCAAATGTAGACATTGTTGGATCAACATTAGCTTTTATAAACATCAAAATTTGATTTGACAATGCTAAAGGCATAATGATGTAATTTAAAAATAATGTTAAAAACCCAACAAATCTACCAAAAGCACTTCTAGCAAAAATATAGGCTCCACCATTATTGTCTTGTTTATGATGCCTTGATAATTTTGCAAATCCAAATGCACATATTCCAGCAATAATCCCAATCAAAGTAAAAATTCAAATCATATGTCAACCTAATCCTAAATTATCTTCGTGTCCTTTATAATTAGGATTTGACAAAGTAGAAAGACTTCCTAAAAAGAAAATTCCTACAGTTAAATTAAAACCATTTCAAGCAAATTGTGTTAAAGTAAATTTACCACTTGATTTTCCTAATTGTTTTTCTTTTTTTGCCATTAAATAATTACTCTATTAAAAAAGGTGTTTAATTTAATATAAAACATTTTATATTTTTTTAAAACTTTTTTTAATTTTATTTAATAATATTCCTGTAGCTACTGAAACATTTAGAGATTGCATATGCCCATGCATTGGAATGTTGATTAAAAAATCTGCTTGTTTTAATAATAATGGAGATATCCCGTTTTGTTCATTACCAACAATTAAAACAGATTTTTTTTCAAATTTAATATTGCTAAAATCCTTACTTTCCTTATCTAATGATGACGCATAGATTCAATATCCTGCTTTTTTTAATACCTGAACTATATTTGATAAATTACTTACTCTAATCATGTTTAAATAATTGATAGCTCCCATGCTACTTTTAATAACAAAATCATTAATTTGAACTTGATTATCTTTTTTATAAATAACAGCATCAACATTAAAAGCATCACAAGTTCTTAAAATTGCTCCAAAATTTTGAGGATCTTGAATGGAATCGATTATTAAAACAATTGATTTATCTTTTGATAATTTTAAAAAATCATCTAAATTATTAATTGATTTAGGTTGTTTTAAAAAACTTACAATCCCTTGATGATTTAATGAATGATCAAACTTATTAAAATATTGTTTATTTATAAATTGATATTTAATTTGTTTTTGGTTCAATAAGTTAATTAATGAATTGTCTTTGTTAATTAAGATAACGTAATCAATAAAATCAATGTTGTCTAATAAAGCTTTTTTACCAAATAACTTTTTACTATCCATTAATTACCTTCATATCAATTAATTGTTGACGATATTTGTCACTAACAATATAGTTTTTTTCATTTAAAGCTTTTTTATATTCAATCACTAGTGAGTGAATATTGGAATCTTCTAAAGGGCTTTTGTAAACAATTCCAAAAATATTTAATTCTTTTTTTATAACATCGGCTTCATTTTGAAATTCATTTCATTTTTTAGAACGATATAAATGAGTTAATCCTTTTGCTTGTTTTCATAAAACAGCAACTGCTTCAGGGAAATTCAAATCATCATCTAATGATTGAACAAACTTTTCATCAATGTTGTTTTTATTATTTAAAGGAGCAACATCATTCAATATCATTTGTACATATCCTTGATTTAATTGTTGAAATAGTTTTAATAAATCGTTAGATGATTGATTTATCAAGTCTTCTGAATAATTTAAAGGATTCTCGTATTTTGTTTGGTACATGAATCACCTTAAATCATTAGGTGTGTATTTTATTAATAAGTCTTTAACTAAAACAAAGTTACCTAATGATTTGGCCATCTTTTCATTGTTAACATTAATATGGCCTACGTGCATTCATAAATCAGCAATATTTCTGTGAAATATTGCATTATTTTGTGCATTCTCATTTTCGTGGTGTGGAAATTTTAAATCAATTCCACCACCATGAATTGTTACGTGATCACCAACAAGTTTAGATATAAAATAAGCGCACTCTGTATGTCACCCAGGTCTACCAATTGATCATGGTGATTTTCAATTTAATCCCGTTTCAGTTTTCTTTCATAAAGCAAAATCTAATGGAAATTTTTTATCAGAAGCTAATTCTTTTCTGCTTCCCTCTATTAATTGATTAATATTTTGATGACTTAATGTTCCGTAATTTGAAACTTTATTAACATCAAAATATACATTACCTTCATTGGTAACATAAGCACCATTATTTTGAACTAGTTTATTAATGTATTCAATAATGCCGTTGATATTTTCTGAAACTTTAGGCATAAGCATTGGCAGAGCATTTAATTGTTTAACAATCTCTAAATAATGATTTGTGTAAAAAGAAGAAATCTCCATTTCAGTCTTTTTTTCTTCTTTTGCTTTATTAATAATCTTGTCATCAATATCAGTAATATTATGAATGTAAGTAATGTCAAACTTTTGATTTTTTAAAAATCTTACCAATACATCAAAAGTTATTAATGGTCTAATATTACCAATATGAACATCATTGTATACAGTTGGACCACAATTGTATATAGATAATTTTTTATTAATCAAATCAAATGTCTTATTAGTTAAAGAATCATATATTTTCATATATTATAAAATTATAAGAAGATATTTATTATCTTCTTGATTGGCACTAACAAAAATTATTAAAAAAAAAAAAAAAAATAGTGATTTATAATCTTCTATATAAGAGAGAAAAAGGAATTAATAAGATGTCTAAAAAAGAAAAAGATATGTCGCTTACTAAAAAAATTGGAGAATTTGGTACTGTCGTAAAAAATAAAATTACTAAAAATCATCAACCAATGTGGATTTGTTTATTATTAATAATCGCATCATTCATATGAATACTTTCATTGGTTTTTGTAATGTTGGATACAAATCCAGGAAAGATTAATGGTTTTACAATAGCAGGAACAGTTCTGCAACTTCCTATATTAGTTTTGATATTATTCTCATGAATTAAATCAACTGCTGTTTCTTCAGTAAAAGGAAGTAGAATAATTCAAAGATTAATTGGTTGAAGTTTCTTTTTTGCAATAGCAAATGCTATTTGCTTAATTGTTCTTTGTGCTGTTCCACAAGTTGTTGTAGAAAAAGTTAATTTTGATTTTGAAAGAATGTTTATAGTACTAGTAACAGCTTTTTCTGTAGGCGGAATCATTAGTTCTATTATTCCAGCAATGGATTACGTAAAGAGATAATTTACTATAATCACTTGTTGTTATGACAAGTAAAAAAAATAATTTGGTTGTTGATGTAACAATCGAGATTCCTAAAGATTCAAAAACAAAATATGAATACGATCGAAAATCCGGAAAGATAAGAGTAGATCGTATTTTATTTGGTGCTAATGCTTATCCACAAAATTATGGTTTTATCCCTGAATGTTTAGATTGAGATGGCGATGAATTAGATGTATTAGTTTATGCTCAACAATCATTCCAACCAGGAACCATTGTTCCAACAAGAATTCTTGGTGCAATGGAAATGATTGATGATGGTGAAACTGATACAAAATTAATAGGCGTAATTGATTGTGATCCAAGATTTGCAAATAAAACATCTCTTAAAGATTTACCAGAGCACACATTAAAAGAAATAAAAAATTTCTTTGAAACATATAAATTACTCCAAAATAAAAAAGTAATTGTTAAAGATTTCAAGGATACTAATTGAGCAATTAGAGAATACAATGAATGTGTACAGTTAATGAAGAAATATGGTTCAATGGATAAAGCACATTTTATTAAAGAAATGATGAAAAAGTATCCAAGTAAATATAAGGCTTAATGTAAGGAGATAAAAAATGACTAAACCGATAAAAAATATCTATTCTGTTGAGAAAATTAAAAATATGTCTGAACAAGAATGACAACAATTTAGATTAGAAACTTGAAAGAAAAAACAAGAATATTATGCACGACCTACTCCTATATGGTATATGAAAGATAAAGAATCTTATGCACAATTTCTAGAAAAAGCAAAGAAAATTCATGAACAAAAATCTGCACCTATATATGAGAAAAAAAGTGAGATGACTAAAATTGTTGATGATCTATCAGCTGGGTATGAAGATGACTTTGCTGATGAATTTTAAATAATTGATTCTCTAATATTTTTTAGAATAAAACGTTTATTTAATAACCATTCCACCAAATTAATTCGATAAGTTTGATAGCCTCTATCCTCATAATATTTTTGCTTATCAACATCAACAATTCATTGTTTAATATTTGTATGATAGAAACCGTTTTTAGTTTTATCATCTACCAAAATACTTAGTATTACCTTTGAATCGTTTTGTTTACTTACTGCTAAGTCAATTGTGTGTGTACCAATTTTTTTATTTTTTTCAAATAATAAATCAGTGTTGGTTGCTTTAAGCTCGGTAATCAAATCAGTAATTATGGAATTAGTTTCTTCTGAATAAATTTTTTTCGTATGTGTTGAATTTGTGTTTCCCTGTTGATTATTTACTACTTGTTCACAATAAGCAATAAATGCTTTAAAGGCATAAGTGTTTTCGTTTTTATCATTTGTAATATCTGAACTATTAAACGATTTTATTACTACCATTTTATATTTAGCACGACTAGCCATAACGTTTATTCTATTACGCCCTCCATCTTGGTTAACTGGACCAAAATTTTGCAAGAATTTACCAGAAGCATCTTTTCCAAACGTACAGGAGATTACAATTAATTCTGCTTCATCACCTTGTACATTTTCAAGACTTCTTATTTTGATGTCTAATGTTTCTAATTTTTGTCTTAATTGTGTATGACTAAAAGCAAGCCTTTGAATAAAATCTGCTTGCTTTGTATTAAATGTAATAACAATCGCTGTTTTAAATTGATCGATTGATGTTAACAAACATTGGATTACTTTATTTGCTTCTTGTTCATTAATTCCCTTTTCTCTGTTATAAATACCGTTCTCATCAAATACATCAACAACTTTTTTAAATTCACCATTCTTACTAATACAAATTAAATTGTCGTTATAAAAATAATGACTTGAATATCAAATAAGTTGTTCGCTAATTGCGCGATAATGATTGTTTAATGTAAAACTCATTCAATTGGACGATTTAGCTTTATCTAATAATGAATCAACATTATCTAAGTCTCCTTGATATGTTTCATCAAGTGATGTTGTTTTTGAAAAAAAAGATGAAGGTTTTAATTGTTTATCATCACCACTAACAATTAAAAATTGACATCGATATATTAATGGTAATCCTCTTTCAATCCTCATTTGGCTTGCTTCATCAAATATTCCATAATTAAATTCGTTTTGTTTTAATGGAATAACGATTGAAGCAATATCTGGTGATAAAATTCAAATTGGAAAAATAAATTTTAAAGTTTCATAATACTCCTTAACAATTTTATTCACATTAGGTTTCTTATTTAAATTAGCTATCCTAACCAACTCTGTTCATTTAATTTCAATATCATGATTTGATAAAATTCTATCTTTTAGATAGTTAATACAATAGTCGGTTACTAACTTATCAAACTTACTACTATTTAATTTATGATAGTTTCAATATTCCTTTATTAATTTTTGTGTAGTAATATCGTTGCTTATTAATTCGATTAACGATTTAATCTTTGTATTAGTTGATCAATCATACCAGCTTATTAATCATTCTGACAAATCTTTTAATGTATTAAAAAAATTAAAAAGTTTTCTATTGTTTAATATGAATGTTAATTTACTAGTAATGATTAAATTAAAAATTTCTTGAATCTTCTCTAGATTAAGTGTCTTTTCTATTTTTGATTTTATCTTTAACAATGATCTTTTATTAACAAGTTCATTTTCACAAAGGAATTTCTCAATAATGTACGCTTTGTCTTTTTCATTTGCTTCATTTAAAACATTAATTAATTGTTGAATAGACTGATGATTAAACGCACATTGATTTACTTTATCAACACCAAAAATACTATCATAATATGTTTGAATATTTCTAAAAGTGTTTAATTTTTCAACGAAATTTTTTAACGAAATATTATCGGTTATTAATTTATTAAAAATAAATTTAATTATTTCTAAATTGTTTTGATATATGTTTAAATCTATAGTGTTATATTTCGTTAAAAAATCAAATAAGGTTTTTTTATTGATGTCTTTATATATGGATAGTTCAGAGACCAACTTTTGATAATCAAGCATCTTATAATATGCAACACTATCATTTTTTAAATCTATTTTATTGGTAGCGATAATTAATCGATTTAAATTAATAATTTTGTTATAAAAATCATTACTATTTTTGTCATCAACAGCCGACATTGATAAAACACTTAATGATTGAAGTCTTTCATCGATTACATCTAGTGCTGCTTTTTTTTCTGAAATAACTACAACATTCTTATTACTAATTAAAATGTTTGTAATTAAATTGGCTACAACTTCTGATTTTCCTGTACCTGGTGGTCCATAAACTAGAACATTTTTATTTAAAGAATTAGCTACAGCTAGTTTTTGTGATAAGTTCATTGGATTATTGATTTCAAAAACGTCATCGTTTTCATAAATAAGGTGGTTTAAATCTTTATGAAATATTGTGTCGTATACAGGAAAAGAATAGTCACGATTCAATATTTCATCGTAATCACGTAACATCTTACCACCAATCGGATTGATTAGTGAAATCAAGAAACATTTTTTAATTATTGGTAAGGTAGTGACTAATTGTTCGTTTTTAATTTTTTGTGTTTGTTCAATTGCATCAACGACATTAATATCAGTAATAATTTCCTTAAAATATTGAAAATATTCATTACTATTAAATGAATCAAAAACTATCTTATCACCGATTAATGTTTTCTTTTCTAATTGTTCATCTAATGACATTTCCAATATTTCATTTGCTTGAATTTTTTCATTAATTTTGTGAAGAACAATTTCACCTTGTTCATTTTTGTTAATCTCAATTTCAATGTTTATTAGTGGTGCATTCACCAATAAATCCTCATGACTTAAAAACTTAACATTCCCTTGGAGTAATCCGAATGATAAATACATTGTTCATATTGATGTGTCATAATAATCAAGTCTTGATTGAATAGAATAATTTAATAGTAAATCAATTCGCTCTACTATTAAATTAGCTAAACCATTTAACATCTTTTCTTTTTTTGAAGAAAAGTCTTTCTCTTCATTAATCTTATATTCTTGCAAACCAAAAATATCTAGAGAGTTATTAAATTCATAAATATCTTTCGTATTTTTAATCGTAGTTTTAATGCGATTAATAACGTCAACTTTATTAATGCGCAATTCATTAATAGCACCATTATTAAAAAAATCTAATAGTTCTGATTGGTTAAAGAAACATAATAAATCAACAAAATTATTGTGTAAAACAAGTTCATTACTGTTTTTGTTACTAGCTATTAGATTTTTTCTTTTTTTATTTAAAATTGTTTTATCCATTTGTGTAATTATAAATCGCTCTTATGTAAGTATTAGGGGCCATACGACAAAAAGTGTTGATTTTTGATTATAGAACTCGGATTTAGAAAACAGGAAAATTTCAGAATAAAGTCTCAAAATGTTTGCTTTTTACGTGACAATAAAGACTGTTTTTTTGTAAATTTACGATAGTAAAATACAATTTCAAGTCTGTAAACTTAAACAACTTAATTAGGCTTGCATATAAGTTTATGTATATTTGTTATTTCTACTATTACATAGTAGCTTTCTAAAAAATATTTAAAAAGACAAATCATTTGAGACTTTGCTCTAATTTTTTGATTGTTCTAATTCTTCAATGTTTGTATTTTTACTGAAATAAATATCATCATCATTTGAAGGTTGCACTAAATTAATTTGACGGTATTTAGCCAGTTCTAATAATGCTAAAAAACAAGTCACAATATATTGTTGACTTAATTTAATTTCATCAATATGACTTAAAAAGTCGCTAAAAGATATTTGTTTTTTCTTAAATGATTTTAAAAAAGTTGTAATATCTTTTTCAACTTCATCAACCGCTAATTCTTGAACGAGAATTTTATGACGACTAAATAGTTGTAAACGATATTTATCAAAGATATTTTCAAGTGCTTTTAATAAATGATCTGGATTGATTTGTGTTGGTAATGATTCAATAACTTTTTCAACTGGAGCATAATCTTCTAAATCATCTGGCTGTTTAGCGTACATATTTAATCGATTGTCTTGTTTTTTAATAAAAACAGAAATAGAATCTTTATATTTTTTATATTCAATTAACCTGGCAACAAGTTTATCACGTTCATATTCAAATGTTTGCTGGTCAATACTTTCAGTAGGTAGAATCCTTTTAGATTTTATTCCTAACAAGTGTGTTGCCATTGTTAAATATTCACTAGCTTCATCAATGTTTATTTGTTTAATATTTTTTTGAACAAAAACTAAATATTGTTTTGTAAGTTGAGCAATATCTAAATCAAAGATGTTTAATTTATGTTCGGTTATTAAATTAATTAAGACATCTAATGGGCCATCAAAGTCGCTTAATTTAATATTGAACTCAAGATTCTGTTTTATTTCTTTACTCATCATTCAGCGTTAAAACTTTCATGGGTCACGGTTTTGATTAATTTAAAATTAGTAAAATCAATATTTAAAAAACGATTACAATGAAAGTCTTTCTTAATTTTACTAACAATAAACTCATCAGCAATTGGAGCAAATGTTTCATAAATTGATTTACCACCAATTACATAGATATGTTTATTGTGATAATCTTGTGCTAATTTATTAATGTCATTGTAGACAATAACTCCATCAACTTTAAAATTTGGATCAATTGATAAAATGATATTTAATCTATTAACCAAAGGCTTACCAATTGATTCAAATGTTTTTTGACCCATAACTACAATTTGATTACGAGTTACTTCTCTAAAATGATTCATTTCATCTTTAATGTCTCATGGTAATAAGTTATCAATACCAATACCATTTTTAATATCTTGTGCCCAAACCAAAGTTATCATACAAAGAAAATTATAGAGATTTTATTTGTTTTTTAATTGACAAACTAGGTTGTTTTTTTATGATTTAATCATAGTAACTCTTCTACCGTTTTTATTGAAAATCAATACCAAATTTTACATAGGTTCAGATTCCTTAAATTTTCTAATTGTAGGATAGGTTAGTAAACACACAGGCAAATCAATCGCAAGTGTTACACCGTATATTGGTAAATTAACCATAAAACTGCCTCATCATTTACCTGGTGTTCATCATCATATTCCTGCAATTGTATGAATGAATAGTTTTAGAAAAATAAGAGCTATTAATATCAAACTAAAACTAATCATTCCCGTTATTAATTGATAGATAGGTTTTTTTAACCTTTTATTAATTAACACCACCAAGCAATCAAAATATATGAATGGTAAGAAAATATATAAAGCAACAATATATTCTCATAACATATCTAATATATTTACAAAACTTGGCGGTATTACTAATAATAACCATGGAGTTAACAATCCAAATGTTCAACTCCATTTTTTATTTTTAATAAGTATTAACCCATATACATAACCAACTAACTGGAATTCAATTCCATAACCATTTAAGAAAGGAATGAAATAAAAAATAACTTTCATGACTAATGTAATAGCCATCATAATTCCAGTTAGTGTTAAATAATAAATATTTGATTTCTGCTCTTTCATAAAATAAAAAAGTCTTTCTACCTATATAGTTTGTAGTAAAGACTTTTTATCGGTATAAATCTATATCTTCCTACGCAGGTTTTAACCTGATCAGGTTTAAGGGTGTTTCTCAACTAATGATTAATTAGTACCCCTGATGATTGTATATATGGGGCGTCTAATGGGACTTGAACCCATGAGTGCCTGAGTCACAGTCAGGTGCGTTAGCCAGCTTCGCCATAGACGCCATTTAAATTGATATTCAAGTATAATTTATTATTAAATGAAAAATAGATAATTTAATATGAAAAAATGAAAATTTTTATTAACAACACCAATCGTTTTAGGCGCTACTTCTATGCCGTTAGTAGGTATGACTTCATGCAAAAGTCTAACTAATGCTGTATTTTCAAATGTAGAAGCCGTTGACAAGACATTAAATGGGGGCGGAGTAGTGTTTCAAAATGGTAAAAACACAGGACTAAAAGCAATGCCTGCTCCATCGTGAGAACCGTTTGTAGTCATTTATCATGCTAATTGCTATACGTCAAATAAAATTAATGATAGTAGCAAGGTCAATGTTGATAGCTCACAAATTCATTGAAGTTCAAATCCTACAAACGATAATCGAGTTGAAGTAATATCAGATGTTAATAAGGCAAGAGAAAAAGGCGTCCAATTAACTAAAGGTGATGTTCTTATTTTTGCCCCTTCAAACGTTGCTGATAATAATATGGACAAACCTTTTACAATCGCTTTTAATTTACATGTAGATAGTCAAGCTAATAAACAAAATGGTTTTTCCAATCACATTGTTTTAGATATACAATTTGGTAAAGTTAATGAAATTGTATGAGCCGGCGATACTCCTAGTCCTGATTTAGATTTAAAAGAAGTTACAGGTAATGTAAAATATAAACTAGCAGTACATTACAAAGGACAATTACCACAAAAGTATCTTGCAATTAAATTTGACTATGAATTAGACGATAATGATAATGGGAAAGCAACAGTACATCACGTTGAACTTGAAAAAGATGGAATAGTTACAAGTAATTTATCATGAAATTATACGGGTATTAATGACTTCCAAACAAATCTTACTATAACTGCTACATCTGTAGCGGACAGTAGTATTCAATGAAAAAAAACAGCGACCATAACCTTTAGAGAAACTGACGAAATAACGCTTAGTGGTGATAATAACATTAGTGGCTGATATAAAGGACCTTCCTCGTTAGAATCATACTCTAAAGAATATACATGCACCTTGTCTGGAGAATCTGTAATATATGAAAAAATAAAATATACAATAGATGATATTCTCGGCGAAAATACTCCAGACGTCACAATTAGTGGTGACGGAACAAGCACGTGTACAATTGAATATAAAAGCAATCTCCTATCTAAGCATTATGCTTTTCTGCTAGTGGCTACAGACTATGATGATAATGGAAATGTCAAACTTACTACCAACAAAAGAATAGACTTATCTATGTATTGTGATGCAGATGGTATTTCTATTAGTGGAACAGGAAGTGATGGAACATATACGTGTATTCCTATTCCTAAATATCTTAATGGTGGTATATGCGATCCTGCGGCTATGGATTGACCATTTAGTTTAAGTGTAGAAAACTTTGGGGGATTAAGAGGTTATTGAAAAAAAGAAGATGTTGGTTTTACATGTGTTTTAACAATGTGATATGATGAAGGTTCTGGTTTGGGTAGAACAAGAATAACTGGTGATGCAATAGCTTCTTATCAAAACAAAGAAAATGAAGACAAAACATACTCAAATAGTATCCATGTTAATTGATCAGCCAGTAATTATGAATAATAACAAACAGAAAATGACTAAAAACAAATTAGGCCCTAAAAGTTGGAGTAAATTTATTATACGTCAGATAAGCATGCATTTGTTTATACAAACCATACGATTTAGGTGTATTCCCATTGAGAGATATTTGAATTCT
>JAISGU010000016.1 GCA_031262935.1 Mycoplasmataceae bacterium
ACTTAGAAAAAGGCTTGGTGATCATCCTGGACTTGTATATTCAAAACAAAGAAAAATGGTAGAAGAATTACTATGATTAAATCATAAAAAACCAACCTAATTTGTCCATTATCTTAAAAAAAATGATGATTAATGGACACTCTCGTTCATAAAGAGCGATAATAATGATTGTATCCAATATTTATGGTATCTGCTCCTTGTTTTAAAATTGAAACATTTGGTGCCGTTGATGGACCAAGTATAAGATTAGTATTTTTTTTACAAGGTTGTCCATTAAGATGTTTGTATTGTCATAACCCTGAGTCTTGAAAATTTAAAAAAGAAAAATTAATATCCGTTGAAGAAGTAATTAATCTTTATCAAAAAAATAAATCATTCTATAAGAATGGTGGTATCACTTTAAGTGGTGGTGAACCACTTATTCATCAAGAATTTTGTTTAGAACTTGCTAAACAATGTTATCTAAACAAAATTTCTTTAGCACTTGATACATCAGGAGTTACTTTTAATGAACGTTTTTTTAAGAAATTAATTAAATACAAACCATTGTTTTTAATTGATATTAAACATATTAATAAAAACAAGCATCAAATGATTTGTGGTGTAAAAGAACAAAGGGAATTATCTTTAATTAAATTCTTAGAAAAAAATCATCTTTATTATTGAGTTAGACAAGTAATTATTCCAACATTAACAGATAATAAAGATGATTTATTTTTATTAAAAAAATTCATTAAAAAACTTAAATATTTAAAAAGATTTGAGTTGCTCCCATATCATAAATTAGGTGTTAAGAAATATCAACAGTTAAAAATTAAATATCTACTTAAAAATATTAAAGAGCCAACTAAGAGTTACATGTCGAAACTAATTAAATATTTCAATGTTTAATACCCTATAATTCCATCGGATTTTAGATCAATGAAAACTTGAGTTAAAACAACCCTAACCATTGGCCTATGCTTAATTCCAGCAGGCTTAATAGTTGGTTTCTCAAATTCATGATCTAATAAGACTCCTATCTCTGCTGTTGGTTCTTCATCGGTTAAACCATTTTTAGAAAACTTATCTGATCTTTATATGAAAGGTGATGGTAAAAATGATGACATCACTGTAGAGGCTGGAGGATCAGGTTTTGGTATTGAACAAATTGCAGATGGTTTAACTAATATTGGTAATGCTAGCAAAGATCCTTATGAAACAGTAATGACTCCTGAAAAACAAGGTGATACCGAAGGTAAATTTCGGCAAAAATGAATTGATAATAAAATAAAAACTATTACCATCGCTTGAGAGGGAATTTGTAATGTTTTTATTCCTCCTAAGGGATTAGATTACAATGGTGATATTAATGAATTGTTATCTGTTAATGATGAAAACATTACAAATTACTTTCGTATTTTTTCTGGAATAAATGATGGATTTGATTGAACTGATAAAACTATTGCTGTAAATAGTATGTATCATTTTGTGAATCCATCAATTACGATTGATCAGCACGATCAATATTTATTAAAAAATACTTTAATTACACCTTTTGTTAGAGGAGGCGGTTCACAAGTTTCAGGGACTGCTGATTCTTTCATTAAAGACACACACATACATGGATTTATTCCGTTTGATGATGGAGATAAGAAATCAAAATTATCATTAGATCAACAAATAGCTTTTAAAACAGGTAAATATGGTACTAGTTTTGGATTAAGCGAAACTGGTGAACCAAATTCGATGGCTTGAGATAAATTTCAAAATAATAATAAAAATGGATCAATCGTTTATTTATCATCTGGTTTCGTTTCTCAACCAGATAATTCATCAATAATTAAAAAAAGAGGTTATGGGATTATTGCTTATGAAGGGAAAGTTTTTGAAACAAAATCTATTGATGAAGGATACAATTGATATCGTCCTCTTACATGTATGATTTCTGTTAAAAATCAAAATTCACCTGAAATTAAATTTCTAAAAAATATTTTCAAAAAAAATTATTTAGATATTTTAGCATTGGGTGCTCAACCTATCTATAAACCAGAAGATATATTTTTTATGTTTCCACATGGTTTTGATGCTGATTGGAAATCAGATAATGATTTAGGTCATTTAAATATGGGTGGAAGTTTTGTACCATAATTGTTATGCAAAAACAATCATCTCTCTTTAAAAAGAAAACAAAATCAGATAAAACAAGTAAGATAACTTCACTTTGTTTATCTTGGTTGTTTTCTTTAATTTTTGTTTTATTGATTGTTTTTATTATTGTTTATGCAGTTCCTGGTTTTAAAGAATATGGTTGATCTATTTTTGGTGATAAATTTGATATTGCTAATAAAAAAGCATCAGTTTGATTTCCTTTATTAGTAACAATTGTAATTTCTGGTATTGCTATTGTGATTGCTTCACCAGTTGGGGTTAAAACAGCAGTCTTTATAAAATATCGTTTACCTAAAAAATACCAGAAATTAGTTAGAGTATCTGTTGAATTGCTAGCAAATATTCCATCAGTTATTTTTGGATTATTTGCTAGAGAAATGTTAGCAGGTGTGTTAAATACTATCATTCATACCAAAGATCAATACAATATCGTTTGTGCTGGTGTCATGCTAACGTTTATGATTTTACCAACCATTGTTTCATTATCTTTAAATTCATTAGATGGAGTTGATGACACGTTAATTTCTTCATCAATGTCATTAGGGAACACTAAAACAAGATCAATTTATAAAGTTTGTCGTAAAGAAGCAAGGAATGGTATTACCGTTGCTGTCATCATTGCTTTAGCAAGGGCAATCGGTGAAACAATGGCAGTATCAATGATTCTTCAAGGATTGAATTACAATCCAAGTTGAAGTCAATCATTATCTACATTACCTTGGAATATGTCTTTAGGTGGAATGATTGCTACTTATATGTTTGCTGATGGTGGTCCGCCTAAAGGATTATTGTTTGCTTTTGGTTTAATTATGTTTATTTTTGTTATGGTTTTAAATGCCATTGCTATGTATGCAACCAAGAAAAGAAAAAAAAGTCGTTGAGAATGATGAAACAAATTTGAGAAACATTTAACGAACTTTATTTTCTTTATTCCTACACAAATTAAGATTGGTTGAGAAAAACTTACATATCATCAGAAATTAAAAAAAACTAGTGATGTTTCTAATTATTTATCAACAAGAATTAGAAAAAATAAATTCGTTTATACATACACGATTTACAAATGGTTTTGAGAAATCGTGTCTGTTGTATTAACGGTTGGTTTCTTATTATGGATTCTTGCTGATATTATTGGTTTTGGTGGTGTTGCTATTGCCAGCGGAGAAACAACAATTTTTAGTTTTACTAACAACACCACTGGACAATCTTTAGTGAATACCATTTTAATTATTATTATTGCAATAGGCATTGGTTTCCCATGATCGTTATTAATTGCTATTTATTTAAATGAATTTGCTAAAGAAGGTAAGGTTAAAAAATCAATTTTATTCTTTATTGATTCGCTAGGAGCAACACCATCGATTTTATTTGGAATGTTTGGTCTAATTTTCTTTATTCAAACATTAGGAATGTCAGCGGGTGGAGTAACTGGTAAATCCTTAATTGCTGGAGCACTAACAATATTGATTGTTATTCTCCCTTCTTTCATTAGAACGATTCAACAAGCATTACAATCAATTCCACAAGAATTAAGAACTAATTCTTTAGCTCTTGGTGCAGGCAAGTGAGAAACTATTAGGAAAGTTGTTTTACCTGCAGCAAGACAAATGATTACGACAGCAATCATTTTATCAATCGGTAGAATCTTAGCTGAGACAGCGCCGTTATATCTAACAAGCGGATTATCTTCATCTAGGAGCATTTCATTAATTAACCCAGGACAAACATTAACGACTAGGATTTATGCTCAAATCTTTACACAAGATGCCCAACAAGGGGCACACATTATGTATGAGTGTGCCCTTGTAACTATCATCTTGGTTTTATTGATTATGCTATTGATTCATATATTGATTCCTGAATATTACAAATGGAAACGTAAACGTTTAGTAAAAAAATATAAGAAAGTCAAAGATAATATAAGGGTTCAATAATGGAAAAGACTCAAGAAATTAAAGATTCAACTGAAGAACAATCGATCGAACAAGATCAAAGTGATGATTGTAAAGTTCATAATGTTATCAATAGTAAATTGCCTAAAAGATGATTTAAATATTTAAGATTATCTAAATCACAAAAACGGTTATATAAAAAAGTTCTTAACGAGAATAAAACAAAGGTAGATAAATTAAAAACTACTTTTGATAAGAATAATATTTTTGAAGTTGAGCATTTTGACTTTTGATATAACAACCATCAGAAACATGCTTTAAAAGAGATTAATATGAAGATCAAAAGAAATAAAGTTACAGCTTTAATTGGTCCGAGTGGATGTGGTAAATCAACATTCATTCGATGTTTGAATCGAATGAATGATCAAATACCTAACACTTCTAGTGAAGGGTATATTTATTTTGATAATGGTACTAACTTAAAATCAAAAAAAATATCAACATTAGAATTAACAACGAGAGTAGGAATGATTTTTCAAAAACCTTCACCATTTCCAATGAGTATTTATGAAAATGTAGCTTATGGGCCAAAAGCACATGGAATAAACGATAAGAAAATGATTGATAAAATTGTTCAAGAAGCTTTAAAAAGTGCTGCTTTATGAGATGAAGTAAAAGATAATTTGTTTGATTTAGGCACATCATTGTCTGGTGGTCAGCAACAAAGACTTTGTATTGCACGTGCTATTGCATTAAAACCTGAGACATTATTAATGGATGAACCAACAAGTGGGTTAGATCCAATTGCAACAAGTAAAATTGAAGTTTTAATTAATAACTTAAAAAAAGACTTTACAATTATTATTGTTACTCACTCGATGGCGCAAGCTCAAAGAGTGAGTGATGAAACCGCATTTTTTTATCAAGGGAGGGTAATTGAAATGGATACAACAAAAAATATCTTTACATCACCACAAAATAAAAAAACAAGAGAATATATTTCTGGGAAGATTGGTTAGTTATGTTTCATATTTGATATTTTTGAATTGGTTTAATCGCAAGCGCAGGAATTTCTGTTTTTACAATTCCACAGCTTATTAATTTGATTAAAACAAGAAATACGGCTTTTATTAATATTCCAATGTATGCAATTTATTTAGTTGGTTGTTTTGCATTTTTATTAGGAGGAATATTGATGGCGTGTGATACATCTAATCCTAATAGATTAGCTTCAGGTCTGCCATTAATCATTGCTCAATCAATATGTGGTTGTGTATCTTCAATTATTTTTTGCTGAAAGATTAAGAATTATCGTAGAGCTAAAAAAGCAATGATGACTGAATTAGATTATTGTAAAAAAGTTAAAGATATTTATGATGGATACCAACAACAAGTTAAATCATTAAGTCAATCACAAGGAAATAAAAGTAACCAACATGCTAACGGTTCTCATATGAATAAAACAAAGAAACTTAATAAAACACAAGAAATTCAGGAGGTAAAATAATGTCCGTTGCTATTACAATAATAATGATTATTGGTGCTGTTTTCATCGGTATTTTTTCATTGCCTAATTTAATTAATGTTATTAAAACTAAAAATACCGCTGGTATCAATTTACCAATGTATATTATTTTTGCATTTGCTTGTTTAATGTTTATGATTTACGGATTTGGCATGGTTGCAGATCACAATTTGTCTGGTGGTCTACCAACAGCAATCTCTAATTTATTTTGTGTAGGAATCGCTGTATTCACGTTAGTTATTAAATTTAGAAATCGATCTAGAGCAAAACGCGAAAATATGACAGAATTACAATATTGAGAAACACACTACAAAAGGAGCGAATCATAATGAATTACGAAATAATGAAGGAATCTGAAAGAGGCCTTCAACAAAAATTCTTAAAATTTTGTAATCATGTTTACGAAACATGACAGTTTGTTAACAAAATAATTAAGAGCAAAACACCTTCCAAGAATGACATGAATCAAGTTTTAGAAATGGAGGAGATGTCTAATCATTTCGAAGCACAAATTCAAGACGATGGAATTTGATCAATATCAAAAAACGAACCATTAGCTAATCATTTAAGATATGTTATAGCTGTTATTAAATCAAGTAATGATTTAGAAAGAATGGCTGATTATGCTGTTAGTGCTGTTAAGTTCTTTGTGAATAATAAAGTTATAGACAGTATTCGAACATTATCTTTAAACATATTAAAATCAGCTTTATTGACTATGAATAAAGTATTTATATCAATGAAAACTAATCCTGCCATTGATACATATAAAATTTGTGAAGTAGCTCATAAAAATTTTAGGAAAGAATATATTTCTAATTTAAAAACATTGTCATCAATTCTTAAAAAATCAACAGTTGATGAGATTTCTAATTTATTTCAAGGAGCGATTGTTATTATTAAACACATTGAAAGATTAGTTGATCATTTGTCTAACATTTGTGAAAACTTTGTATTTATTAAGCAATCCGATTTCTTCTTTGATAAACACAGCAAACAATTAGATAAGTAAAACTACAATCGCTTATAATCGCTCTTTTGAACAAGAGTATCCATTTAATTATATAGGCAGTCAACTTTAGGGCGGTAGAGTACCCAAGAAATGAGTAAATTATCAAAATATTGGCTTTTTAATAACAGCAGGAACAACGTCTAGTAAAAGAACATACATTAATATACAAATGCCTAAATAAATGTATGTCTCAACTTTTGTTCATGCCATACAAAAATTTTGTTTTACAAAAATTCAAATGTTTCTTTTACCAATATTTTGGTCATTCATAAGTATTATTGTAAATGATATTTATTTAATTCACTATAGAAGTTTCTAACTTCGTTAGAAACGATAATTTGTTTTTTATCAAAGTTAATAACTTTTAAATTTTTTAAACTTCTTACACGACTTAATGCTACATACAATTGTCCACAAGCGAAGATGTTTTTACAATCCACAATTGCCGTATCTAATGTCATGCCTTGAGATTTATGGATTGTTAAAGCATACGCAGGCAATAATGGAATTTGTTTAAACTTTGCTTTTGGTCTACCATCAAAACCTAATCTTGCCCATACATGCCTTCTTAATTTAATAATTTCATTACTCCCTTCAAATTTAACAGAAACAATATAGTTTTTCTCATCACAACCTGTGACATAACCAACACTGCCGTTCATGTATCGTTGTTTTTTATCATTGCTAATAGCAATAACACGGCAACCAACTTTTAATTGTAGTGTTGGTTTAGCAATGCAATCTCTTACAATGGCTTCTTTATCGTGTTTAAATTTATGATTTCTTTTACCTCTTATTTCAGCTTCAAATGTATAAAGTTTTCCTGGAATTTCATTGACACGCTTTTTATTAAAATTATCACATTCTTCATTTGTTGAAAAGAAAACTGTTGTATCTTTAGATATATTACGATTAACGCATTGTTCTAATACACTAGCGGTTTTAGGATTTCATTTACCTGTTCTAATGTCGTTTAAGAATTTAATAAAGTTAACATCGGCTTGTCTTCAAACTTTTGAAAGGTTAATTGTTTTAATGTTGGCTTTCATTCATGAAGGCGAATTAAATAACCACTGGTTTTGTTTCTTCTCTCAACTTTTAACTACAGGAGGTATTTGA
The DNA here is from genome assembly GCA_031262935.1 of Mycoplasmataceae bacterium. Lineage (GTDB taxonomy): Bacteria > Bacillota_I > Bacilli_A > Mycoplasmatales > Mycoplasmoidaceae > Malacoplasma_A. Next base: position 7,700 of record JAISGU010000016.1, read on the forward strand.
TAAAAGTCTCCTGTAAAGATCATTACTTTACCGCCAAATGGTTTATCACATTTGGTGGTTTGTTTTAAGATTTCATTAATTAATTCAAAAGTATCTGCTCTTAGCATAGAGACTTCATCAATGATGATGTAATCCACTTTAGTCATTCTTTGAGTAATACCTCTAAATAAGAATGATGATTTCATAAAACCGATATAACCCATATCGGTTCTATTTTGTAGTCCCATTAACTTATGAATGGTAATACCACCCAAGTTTAAGGCGTTAATACCAGTTGTGGAAGTTAATACTATCTTACAACCTTTAGACTTTAAAGTGTTGTAGATAGCTTTTAATAATTCTGTTTTGCCTACACCTGCAGGTCCAGTAATGAAAATTGATTGTTTTTTATCGGTAATTTCTTTTAATAAATTTATGAATTGTTCGTTATTCATAAATAAAAATATATAAAAAAAATAGTGATTTTGTAATCACTATTTAAATAAATTATGTTGAGAATAATAAGTAGTAATATGAATTTATTAAGATACTACTTTAAAAGAATAACCTGTTTTTTTTGTTTCAATTAAACAATGTCCAGAGTAATCTGTTTGACTTTCATATGTAATATTCATTTTAATATGACATACTAAGAAATCGTATGTTGTATTATACTTAAAAGTTGGTAATAATACGTCTGTGTCTGCAAAACTAACATAATTATACTTTATCACATAATCTTTTTCAGGTAGGGGAGTGATATCTTTACCATTTTCATCACAAGGAATCAACTGAGAAGACAACAATAAATTAAGTAATGTAAATATATAGGTTATATCATTTATGGATTTAGTTGATATTTTTTTATCAATTTTATCAAATGTATAAGCACTATCTAACGCTAAAATTAAATCAAAATCTATATTTTGACTATCACCTTTTTTTGGTGCTTCATCAGGAGATGATTTTGTAAGTGTTTCTTTTAACTCTTTATTAAGATTTAATACAACTTTAAATTGAGATGCAGTTTGTTTAACTTCTCATGGTGTGGTTTTACCATCCCCTGTTACATCTAATCCTTCATGACTTTTAAGTTCTATGTTATTAACGGTAGGAACACTACTACAACTAGTTAAAGCAATAGGAACTGTAATTGCTATTACACCCCCAAATGTTAACGCTGGTAACATATTTTTCATTATTTTGTATTTTTTCATTGTTATATCCTTTTTTCTAATTACTTATATATTATACAACATCCATCATCTATAAACACATATTCAGTTTTGTAAACTTTATGACTTAATAGTCATTTTTTAAATACTTTTATCTTATTTAATAATGATTTTTGATTTTTTGTAAGAACATCTAGTTGATCAAATTTATGTAAATCAATGTTATCAATAAAAATAATTCCACCTTTATTTAAGTGCTGGTAATATTTATCAACTAGATGTTCTTGATGAGATTTACCACCGTCAATAAAAATAAAATCAAAGGTTTGTGTAGGTGTGTAGAAAAAGGCATCATCATTTAGATAGGTTATCTTATTATTCTTATATTGTTTAGCAATTAAATAGTTATCAATTCTTTTTTCTAAAGTGATGATGCTTTTTATATTTTTACATTTACTTATTGTATACGCGCTATATCCATAGGCAGTACCTATTTCTAAAACACTTTGATATTTATTTTTATTGATAATATCAATCATTAATTGTAGAGTCTTATCTCTAACGATTGGAATATGATTTTCTAATGATTTTTGTTTAATAACCTGAAGTAAATCCATATAATGATTATCGGAGAAAAGGACAATATTATTTAGGAGGATTTATGTCCATAAGAATACAAATGGCAAGAAATAAATATAGAAACGAAATACCAGGTCCAGAATTATTAAAAGCTATGCAAGAAGGATTAGATATTTTGTCTGGTAAGAAAAAAACAAAGTTATATTCATCTGCTGAAGAATTAACAAGTGATATTTTAAAAAACAGATAATATGAAATTGACAATAGTTAAAACAAAAGCCTTTAACGAAGGTCTGATAATTGTTATTGATTACTATACAATGAATGCAAAAAAGCACGTAGACAACATCATTAACCTATTAGCAACTGGTAAGAAATTACCAGCAAAATATCATGATCATTCTATTAATTCAGGAAAATATAGGAATAAAGGTTTTAGAGATTGTCATATAGTTGAAATAGACAAGAAACATGATTGTGTATTAATTTACTGTATTTCAAAGTTTAAACTTTCACTAATTGATATTGGCTCGCATAAAAGATTATTTCCTTCTTCTACAAAAAATTAAATCCTATTCATATATTCTTCAAGAATAATTACTGCACTCATTTTATCTTTAATTTTTTTTATTTTACTTGCTTTTAAACCAACCTCTTTTTTTAAAAATCCAGTTGCTTTTAAAGTCGTATACCTTTCATCTTGTAAAACAATAGGAATAGAAATATTGTTTTTTAATATGTTATGAAATTCCTCTATTAATAATGTTCTTTCGTTTTTGGTTCCATTAACATTTATTGGGTAACCTAAAATGATTTTTTCTATATCGTTTTTATATCTTTCTAATAATTTTTTAATCTTATTGAGACAAATATTTAAATCATTATTAGAATATTCGAAGTTTTCTAATCCATTACAAACAATTTGTAATGAGTCAGTAATAGCAATACCCATAGTTTTTGTTCCTAAATCTAAACCTATTAACCGCATATAATATAAGTATATTTTAATGGCATTTAAGAAGAGCTAGAGGTTAATATGTTGGTAGATACAAGAAAGAAAGATGAACAACAATTAAAACAAGGGTTTAATCCTAACGTTGTTAATGAAGAAAGAGTACCGCAAATAACAACGGGGAGTAAAGTTGGTTACATATTCTTATGAGTTATTGCTGGCATCTTTGGAGTAGTTATTATTGGTTTACCAATAATGGCTGGTTTATATGTTTCTAAAAGAAACTGATTTAAAACACAGCAAGAAAAGATTAATGAAAGCGCATCAGGTATTGATGTACAACTTAAAAAAAGACGTGATACATTAGTTAAATTAGTTGATGCTACTAAATCATCAATGAAATTTGAGAAATCATTATTAACTGATGTAACAAGTTTAAGAAATGTAAATCACTTTACACCAAGTGATAAAGCTAATACGCAAAAACTTGATCGTTGTGCTAACGGTATTTTAGCAACATTTGAAAACTATCCAAATTTAAAAACAACTGATACCATTAGAGATTTAATGCAAACTGCAACTGTTATGGAAGGCGAAATTGCTGCCGCAAGAAGACTTTACAATTCTCAATCATTACAATTTAATCAAAAGATTCAAACATGATGAGATAGTGTGATTGCAAACAAAATGCAATTGCATAGTTTTGCATTGTTTGCTGCAAGTGAAGCAGACAAACAAGACGTTAGCTTAAACCTAGAATAGATTTAGAGTAATCTTTTACCCACTTTTTCAAGATAATGGACAAATTAGGTTGGTTTTTTATGATTTAATCATAGTAATTCTTCTACCATTTTTCTTTGTTTTGAATATACAAGTCCAGGATGATCACCAAGCCTTTTTCTAAGTCAT
>JAISGU010000018.1 GCA_031262935.1 Mycoplasmataceae bacterium
ATATTTTGTCATAACTTAACTCCTACTTAATATAAGTTAGACAATTTTTTATACCTTTTTACGAAGTAAACTTTATAGATTTAACCTCTAAAAAAGCAAACATTTTGAGACTTTATTCCGTTTCTTTCACAAAACTGGTCCGACTTATTTATCCTAACTTAAACTTTAATATCAAACGAGATATTTAAACGGTAGGTTTTACAGAAGGATTAATTTTTTGTTGTTCAGTCGCTTTTGGTAGCTCATCATTTGTTTTGGCAGCATTTCCTTCGTACACATCTAAATAAATTAAAGAAATGATTCTTGCTAGTTCAGCGTTGTTAGCAACGTTTAAAAAGAATTCAAGTCGTTGTTTAGGAGAAGTAATTTCTCGATTAATGGCTTTTTTATATGATCTTGATTCTTGGATTCTTAAATCTACAACCGGACCATAAACGGTATACAAAGAATTGATAACATTAGTTAAATCTGTCTGTTCTTTTTTCATTAATTGCAAATCCTTTTCACTAAAGATTTGTAATTTTTTTAATTTATCCTGTGCTTGTTTTTGTTTGCTATATTGACGATATCAATCAACTTCTGACATGTGTAAATGTTTTGCTTTTGATAGGTTTCTCAATTTAAACATTAAAACAATAAAAGAAATGATTGCTCCTAATCCATCAGAAATAATTAAACCAACAACTTCAATAATATCATGACTGACAAAGAAAAGCGCAACTGCATAAGCGCATCAAAACAAATATTCAATAACAAACATAATATATGAAAGCGTAGATGTACTAGTGGTGTTCTTTGTCTTAATTGTTTCTTTTAAGGTCGGTATAAAAGATGCAGTTGTTAAAATTGACCCTCCTCACATAAAAATTTGTAGAAATATCATTGCTACTGACATATAAACCTCCAAAACGTAAGTTAATTATAGATGGTGGATTAGTATGAAAAACCTTTAGGTAGCATTTTAAAACTTAATTATTGGTATAATAAGTTCATTATGTCAGTAGATTATACAAATATGGGGCAAAATGCAAATGTTAAGGTAAGAAAGTTTACCCAAGGTCAATTTTCTTTATTAACAAAATCAATGATTGCAGCAGGCATTGGGTTTATTTTAATTGGGTTGATCGGTTTTGCAATTGCTTATCCTGTAATTCAAACCGCTCATAATAAGCCAAACGCTTTCATTAATTGGATTAATGGTTTATGAGCTTTTAGCGTTATCTTTATATTAGTAGCAATGGTTATGTCCATGTTTATGCAAAACAAATTATTTACTGGTAAACATGGTATGATCATTGCTACATGAATTATTTATATTCTTGCAGAAGCTGCAGGGTTTGGAATATTAATTCCTTGTTTTTATATTCAATTTGCAAATCAAAGCAGTGGTTTAACGGGGATTGCCTATCTATTATTAATTTTTGCTGCTGGTGGTATTTGTTTTGTTATTTCTTCATTAATTGGTAGAAAAATGTCTTTAAAAGCAACAGAGTCATTAGGAAAATTTATTGGTGTAATGTCAATTGGTTTTATGTTCGTATTTTTTATTGGTATGATTGCAACACTAATAATTGGTTTAACTTCTACCGGTGGTTTTATGGGAGATGGTTTATATATCTTCTTAATTTCATTATCAACCATCTTGTTTTTAGCTTATATGGCTTTTGATATGAGTTTAATATCAAAAACATCTCAATTTAGTCAAATTGATGATAACAAGGTTATGTTTAATTTTGTTTTAATCTTTGGATTTAGATTATTAGTTGATCTTGTTGGATTAGTTTGAAATATTGCTATTTTAGTTTTAAGATTTAGTAGATAAAAAAGTTATTACAAATAAAAAAATACGGAATTTGCGTTCCGTATTAGTGATCTATCCAGATCTATTTATTTAATTTTTAGATGTAATTCGTTTAAGTCTTTTTCATCAACGTTGCTTGGCGCATCCATCATTAAATCTATACCGTGACTATTTTTAGGGAAGGCAATAATGTCTCTAATACTTGTTGAATTTGTTAATAACATTATTAAACGATCTAATCCTAAAGCAATACCACCGTGCGGTGGGACACCATATTTAAATGCGTTTAATAGAAAACCAAATTTATTATTTGATTCTTCTTTTGATAAACCTATAGCGTTAAACATACGATTTTGTACATCTGAGTTAGTGATTCTGATAGAACCACCACCTACCTCATAACCGTTTAATACAATATCATATGCTCTTGCTTTAGCGTTTTTCATGTCTTTATCAAAATTATTGATGGATTCACTTGATGGAGAAGTGAAGGGATGGTGAGCAGCTACATATTTATTATCTTGTTCGTTATATTCAAACAAAGGTCAATTAGTAATTCATACAAATTTATATTCATTTTCTTTTTTTAAATTTAAGATAGTAGCTAGTTCATTTCTAACAGCTCCTAATGATTGATTGACTATTTCTAATTTATCAACTACCATTAATATTGTTCCCTTTGATGAGTCATTATCATTAAAAATATTACTAATAATGGTTTCATCTATTTTTTTAACAGATCCATCAATAATTTTGTTTTCATATGTTAATCACATTAAATCGTATGCTTTATTATCCTTAGCGTATTTTCTTAAAATCTCTACATGTTTTTTATCAAGTAATATATTTTTGACAAATATATATTTAATAACTTTTCCATCATTTAAAGCGTTTTTGATAATGTTAAAATTTGTATTTTTAAAATAATCATTACCGTTTTGTAATTTTAAATTAAATCTTAAATCCGGTTTATCACTGCCATATTCATTAATAGCTTGGTCATATTCCATCATTTGAAAAGGTATTTTTAAATCAACATTTAATGTATCTTTAAACACTTTAACAAACATTTTTTCCATAATATTCATAATGGTTTGTTCGTCTATAAATGACATTTCTAAATCAAGTTGAGTAAACTCAGGTTGTCGATCTGCTCTTAAATCTTCATCTCTAAAACATCTTGCAATTTGGAAATAACGATTCATTCCAGCGACCATTAATAGTTGTTTATAAACTTGTGGTGATTGTGGTAAAGCGTAAAAATAATTGGATTTAGTTCTAGTTGGTACTAGGTAATCTCTTGCGCCTTCAGGAGTTGCTTTAGATAGAATTGGCGTTTCAATTTCAGTAAATTCTCTACTTAATAGGTAACTTCTAATGGAATTAATAAATTTAGAACGAAAGATTATTTTATCTCTCATAATCGGTCTTCTTAAGTCTAAATAACGATATTTTAGTCTAATTTCTTCTAAAGCATCAGTTTCGTTTTCAACAATTAACGGTGTAGGTTCAGCTTTTGAAATTAATTTAAATGTTTGTAGATTAATTTCAATATCACCGTTAGGAAGCTTATTGTTGATGTCTTTTCTCTTATTAACTATTCCTGTAATTTTTATTACACTCTCTTTAGTTGCAGAATAAACTTCATTGAATTGTTGATGTTGATCGTTAACGACTACTTGCACAATTCCATAACGATCGCCAACATCTAAAAATATTAAAGAACCTAATTTACGATTTTTTTTAATTCAACCATTAATAGTTATTTCTTTACCTATCTCACGATTGCTTACTTTACCACAATAACTTCAATTCACTATGTTGTTAATTTTAACATATTAACAACTAATTAATTCTCACTTAACAATTTAATAAAGACATCTTGTGGAACAGACACATTCCCAATTGCTTTAAGTTTTTTCTTTCCTTCTTTTTGTTGTTCTAGTAACTTTTTCTTTCTAGAAACATCACCACCATAACACTTTGCAAGTACATTTTTAAATAAAGCTTTAATTGTTTCTCTTGCAATAATCTTTCCACCAATCGCCGCTTGAATTGGAACTTCAAATTGTTGTCTTGGAATTAATTCCTTTAATTTAGTAACAATCTTGTTTGATTTGCTATAAGCATTATCTTTATGGGCAATAAAAGATAATGCATCAACTTTATTACCATTTAATAGTAAATCAACTTTAACTAATGGTTGAGTTCGATAATCAATTAGTTCATAATCCATTGTCGCATAACCACGACTAACAGTTTTTAGATTATCAAAAAATCCATAAATTATTTCTGCAAGTGGAATTTCATAAATTAATTTATGTCTCAACTTATCAACATATTGAAGATCTTTATAAACACCACGATGACCTGTACATAAATCCATGATATTACCTAAATATTCTTCAGGAGTCATGATGGTTAATTTAACAAATGGTTCTTCAATTTGTTTGATATATGTTCGATCTGGTAATTTACTTGGATTATCAATCATTAAAACTTCACCATTTGTTTTAACAACTTTATATTTAACACTTGGGGTAGTCATAATTAAATCGATTTTGTATTCACGTGCGATTCTTTCTCTAATGACATCCATGTGTAGTAAACCTAGGAATCCACATCGCATACCATAGCCTAATGCTTGTGATGTTTCATATTCATATTCTAATGAACTATCACTTAATGATATTTTGCTCATGGCATCTTTTAAAGCATCAAATTGAGCATTATCAATTGGATAAACACCACAATAAACCATTGGCTGTACTTTTTTATAACCTGGCAATGGTTCTTTGCATGGATTACTACTATCAGTGATAGTATCGCCAACATTAACATCTTTAGCTGTTTTTATACTTGCAGCAAACCATCCGACATCACCACTATTCAACGCATCTTTGTTGATTGTTTTTGGTGTTCTAACACCAACTTCAGTAATGATGTATTCTTTATTGGAAGACATCATTCTTATTTTTTGTCCTTGTTTTAAAATACCATTTTTGATTCTTACTAAACAAACTACACCCTTATATGGATCAAAGTAAGAATCAAAAATTAATGCTTGTAACGGCAAAGTATCATCGCCTTCAGGATGTGGTATTTCACTAACAATTGCTTCTAGTACTTGATCAACATTTAATCCAGTCTTTGCAGATACACAAGGAGCATTGCTCATATCAATACCAATCAAATCCTCAACTTGTTTTTTAGTTTTTTCAATATCAGCACTTGGTAAATCAACTTTATTAATGATTGGGACAATCATTAAATCATTTTCAAGTGCTAGATATACATTTGATAACGTTTGTGCTTCTACGCCTTGAGTGGCATCAACAATTAATAATGCTCCTTCACAAGCAGCAAGACTACGACTTACTTCATACGTGAAGTCAATATGGCCTGGTGTGTCGATTAAGTGAAAAATGTATTCTTGATGATTTTTTGCTTTGTAATGTAATTCAATAGCATTTAATTTAATGGTAATGCCACGTTCTCTTTCAATGTCCATACTATCAAGAATTTGATTTTGCATTTCTCTTTTTGATACAGCATTACACATTTCAATAATACGGTCGCTTAAAGTTGATTTACCATGATCAATGTGAGCAATGATGCTAAAATTACGGATGTGTTTTAAATCGTTCATGTTTATTTTTTAATCCAGGAATCATCATTAGGATTGTTTCTAAATTTTATGATTTGGCTCAATTGATCACTATTAATATATTTTTCTTTAACAGCAACTGATAATAATTCATCTAATGATGTTAATGAGTATCATTGACATTTATTTTTCTTGAAGTTATCAACGCAACTTTTCATATTGTATGTAAAAATACTTACAACACCTAAAACTTTCATTTTATTTTGTTTAAGTATTTTTACAACTTCTAAACAAGAGTTACCTGTTGATAATAAATCTTCAATGACTACAACTCTTGTATTTAGTTTTAATTCTCCTTCGATGGCTTTTACTCTTCCGTGATCCTTAACTTTAGATCTTACATAAGCCATCGGTAAATTCATAATTTTTGAAACATAAGCAGCATGAGGAATACCTGCTGTTGATGTTCCAACGATTGCTTTAACAGTAGGATATTTCTGTTTAATTAATTTAGCGAGTGAAGATTCAATTAAATCTCTAGTTTTAGTAAATGAGATAATCACACGATTATCTGTATATATAGGAGATTTAATTCCACTTGCTCATGTAAATGGTTTAGAAGGGTTTAAAAATACTGCTTTTATTTTTAATAACTCATTAGCAATTTTAATCATAAGTTAATTTTAATCAATTAAAAAAATATTAAAAAAAATCTAAAAAATTTTAAGAAAAGTTTTTATGAATCCATTTCTATAATGTTTTGACTTTTTTTAAAAAGGAAAATATATGAATGAATTTAAAGTAACAATCACACTATCTAGCATTAGAACTATTACAAGAAATATTAAAGCCGATGATCAAAATAGTGCTACTAAATTATTATTGGACAGTGTTAAAGACGATGATAAAGATTGAAAAATAAAAGCTGAATTAAAAACTACAGCTAGATAATTATTTTTTTTCTCTTCAAAATCCAGCTAATTTCATATCTTGTTCTTTAAAATGCTCGGCTCATTCTAAAGCTGTTTGTGGTCTTTTGTTCTGTTTATCTTTTTTCATACTAATTTAATTTTAACAAGGTTTTACCATTTACCATATAATTCACCCACTTATTTAACGATAAGTATAAATTACAGCAAGTGGAAGACCGTTAAGTCGTTAGAACCACGTAGAGATACATAAATAATTAGGAGGTATACTTGTGGCTGCAAAGAAAACAATAACAAGAATCGCTAAGATTCAATTAATTGGTGGACAAGCCAAACCAGGACCAGCATTGGCTTCTATTGGTATTAATATGGCCGAATTCACTAGACAATTTAACGACAAAACAAAAGATAGAATGGGAGAAGTGGTTCCTTGTGTAATTACTGCTTTTAATGATAAGTCTTTTACTTTTATCATTAAAACTAGTCCAGCTAGTGTAATGCTTAAGAAGGCTGCTAAAATTGAAACTGCTGGCAAGAATCAGTTAACTGATCATGTAGCAACTATTTCTAAAGAAAAAGCATTAGAAATTGCTAAATATAAATTACCAGATTTAAATGCTTATGACGATGAAACCGCTTTAAGAATGATTGGTGGCACTGCTAAACAAATGGGTATTACGATTGAAGGTGTTGATTTAACGCCAAAGAAAAATGCTAAAGCTAAAAAGGAGGCTAAATAATTATGAAACATGGTAAAAAATATATAGCCGTTAAAAAACTCGTTGATAACAAAAAACTTTACACAATTGAAGAAGCTGTTGACTTGACTAAAAAAACATCAACAACTAAATTTGATTCTTCAATTGAAATTGCTATTAAATTAAATGTTGATACAACTAAAGCCGAACAACAATTAAGAGGAACGATTGCGTTGCCTTATTATTTTGGAAAGCAAACAAGAGTTTTAGCTTTAGATGATATGATGACAAAAGAATCTGCTAAAGAATGTGGTGCAGATTATTTTGGTGGTAATGATAAAGTAGAAGAGATTAAAGCAGGATGAATGGATTTTGATGTCATTATTACTACACCAAAGTTCATGCCAGCTTTAAGTAAATTAGGTAAAGTATTAGGTCCAAAAGGATTAATGCCTAACCCAAAATTAGGAACAGTTACTCCAAATGTTGCTAAAGTCGTTACTGAATTTAAAAAAGGTAAAATGAATTATCGAACCGATACATACGGTAACATTCATATGATTATTGGTAAAGTTTCTGCTGCTGCTGATAAAGTTGTAACAAACATTAAAACATTATTAGATTTTATTGCTTCTAAAAGACCTTCGACAGTTAAAGGTGAATATATTCAAAAAGTATATTTAACAACTACTATGGGTCCTGCTATTAAAGTTCAACTTAATAAATAGTTAAAATCGTAGATAATTATTGTAATGAGTAAATTATTATCAGCTGTTTTGCAAGCATCTACTGATACAATTGATAAAAATGGTATAACAATTTTAATAGTTGTAGGTTGTGTTGTTGTTTTCTTACTATTATTTTTGATAATCTATATGATCGTAGCTTTTAGAAAGATTGGTATCGTTGCTAAAAAAATGGATTATTTAGTTGAAGATTTAACATATAAATCAGAAATGTTAACACCGGTTGTAGAAGCAATGATTAAACTATCTCATTATGTAGATTTGTTTGAAAATATTCTTGTTCAAAACGAAGATTTAGTTAATAAGTTTGTTGGTGGTAATAAAAAAGCATCAAAACAATTAGTGTCAAAGATAAAGGATTCTATTAAAAATGACAAGTAAAAAGATTGCCGCTACCGCTTTAATGATTGTTATTGTTCATCGTTTGTTAACTAACTCTAAATACAAATCGTTACGAAAACAATTTATAGATGCATTAAATGGGAATAAGGAATTAACTAAATCTGAACAATTAAATCATAGAGAACTAATTAACCAACTAAATAAACAAATCATGTCTAAGTAAATCTCACTTTGGTATTTATCAAAATGATATACTTAAAATCCATTTATGGAAGATAAAATAATTATTAAAGGTGCAAGAGAAAATAACCTTAAAAACATTAATTTAGAAATACCTAAAAATAAGTTAGTAGTCATTACTGGTTTAAGCGGTAGTGGTAAGTCTTCTTTGGCGTTCGATACCATTTATGCAGAAGGACAAAGAAGATATCTAGAATCGTTATCTTCATATGCGCGTCAATTTTTGGGAGGTAACGAAAAACCGGATGTAGATTCAATTGAAGGATTGTCTCCTGCAATTAGTATCGATCAAAAATCTACATCTCATAATCCTAGATCAACCGTCGGTACAGTTACAGAAATTTATGACTATTTAAGGGTTTTGTTTGCAAGAGTTGGTACACCTTATTGTCCACATGGACATGGTATTATTGAAACTCTTACAACAAAACAAATCTTAAATAAAATTATTGAAAAATTCATTGATGGTGATAAATTACAAATATTATCACCTTATATGCATCACCAAAAAGGAACATTCAAAACAGAAATTGAGAAATTAAAAGGAGAAGGTTTTTTAAGAATTAGAGTTGATAATCATAACTATTCATTAGATGAAAAGATTGAATTAGAAAAGAATAAATTTCATAATATTGACATTATTGTTGATCGTATTATTGCTCATAATGATAACGATACAAAAAGTCGTATTAATGATGCTTTAGAAACTGCTTTAAAATATGGTAATGGCAAAGCCGTTATCATCGATAATGATGAAGAAACACTATATTCACAATCTCATTCATGTAAAGTTTGTGGTTTTACTATTCCAGAAATGGAACCAAGATTATTTTCTTTTAATGCTCCTACTGGAGCCTGTCCTAAATGTAAAGGATTAGGTTTTACTTATGAGCCTGACGAAGATAAAATGATTCCAGATTCATCTTTATCAATCAATGATGGTGGTATAGAATATTTTAAAAATACTGTCAACACTACATCGTTAGATTGATTAAAGTATGATGTAATGATTAAACATTACAAAATTGATAAAAATAAACCATTAAATAAATTTACTAAAAAAGAAATGGACATTATTATGTATGGTAGTGACGAACCAATGAATATTGACTATACAACCGGTAGTGGTAATTCATATCATAAGTATGATTATGTAGAAGGTGTGTTAGAACTTGTAAAAAGAAGACACTTAGAAACAACAAGTGAAATGGCTAGACAATATTATTCTAAGTTTATGTCTGAAAAGAAATGTGATGTTTGCCATGGTAAAAGATTATCAGAAGCTGCATTATCAGTAAAAATTGGTGGTAAAGATATTATTGAAGTTACAGATTTATCAATTAAAGATTGTATTGATTTTTTATTAGATTTAAAATTAACATCACAGCAAGAACAAATTGCTAAACTTGCTCTAAAAGAAATCGTTGATCGTTTAACATTTCTTGATAATGTTGGTTTGGGATATTTAACATTATCAAGAAGTGCCGCAACATTAAGTGGCGGTGAATCGCAAAGAATTAGATTAGCTACGCAAATTGGTTCTTCATTAACGGGTGTTTTGTATGTGTTGGATGAACCATCAATTGGTTTACATCAAAGAGACAATGAAATGTTGATCAAAACATTAAAAAGAATGAGAGATTTAGGTAATACATTAATTGTTGTTGAACATGATGAAGAAACAATGTTATCAGCAGATTATCTAATAGATATTGGACCGGGTGCTGGAGCTAATGGTGGTAAAGTAGTGGCGATTGGCACACCAAAAGAAGTTATGAATAATAAGCAATCATTAACAGGTAAATATTTGACTGGTGAATTATCAATACCAGTACCAAAATCTAGAAGAAGTGGTAATGGAAGAACCATTATTATGAAAGGATGTAAAGAAAATAACTTAAAGAATATCGATGTAACTATTCCGTTAGGTAAATTAATTTGTGTGACTGGTGTTAGTGGTAGCGGGAAATCATCATTAATTACCGAAACACTAGCTAAAAATATTCAAAAAAAGTTATTCTCACCATTTACACAAGCACCAAAAATAAAATCATTAGAAGGTGTTTACAACCTTGACAAGATTATCATGGTGAGTCAAGATCCGATTGGAAGAACACCTAGAAGTAATCCTGCTACATATGTAGGTGTATTTGATGACATTCGAGAACTATTCTCATTATTACCAGAATCTCGAGCAAGAGGATATACAAAAGCAAGATTTTCATTTAATGTTCCTGGTGGTAGATGTGAAAAGTGTTGAGGCGATGGTGTTATTAAGATTGAAATGCATTTTTTACCAGATGTATATGTCAAATGTCCAGAATGTAATGGTAAGAAATATAACGATGAGACTTTATCAATTAAATATAAAGGAAAATCAATTTATGATGTTTTAGATATGTCAGTTGAAGAAGCATTAAAATTCTTTGAAAATATTCCAAATATTAGACATAAATTAGAACTAATGAATGATGTTGGATTAGGATATTTAAAACTCGGAACACAAGCAACAGCGTTAAGCGGTGGTGAGGCACAGAGAATTAAATTAGCAAAGTTTCTACAAAAAAGAGCATCAGAAAATACGATGCTAATTCTTGATGAACCAACCACAGGATTACATGCACACGACATTAAAAACTTAATACAAGTATTAACCCGTATTGTCGATCGTGGTGCTACGATTATTGTTATCGAGCACAATCTAGATTTAATTAAATGTGCTGATTACATAATCGATATGGGGCCAGATGGCGGAGATCAAGGTGGTAAAATTATTGCTACTGGTACACCCGAGCAATTAATAAAAAAAGCCGATATATCATATACGGCTATTTTTTTAAAAAAGATATTAAAGTAATTTTTTAACCTATGAAGGTTGTTGGAATGTTCAAATTTCTACCATTGAATAGATTGACATAATTGAGGAAATAATCCAACAAACTATAGAAATAATGATACATAATCAAAGTGCATAATGGAAAGTTCGACTACTTGCAGTTCCATTAATACCAACAACCACTGATACTAATAACCAAAAAAACGGAATTACTAAAATAAAAACACCAATATAACTAAACACATTTGCTGTGGAAGAAATTGTTTTAAACCCTAATGCGTTTTGTTTGATTAATCCACTGCTTATATGTTTTAAAATTCCTGTTATTTCCACCAAATAAAAGATTTGAGAACCTAATAAAACCACAATGACAGCAAGTGCGATTAATCAAATTCTTAATAATGTTTTAGGATTTCTTAATCAAATATCTAATTTAATACCCAAACGAGTAGTTGATTTTTTTTGTTTTTTAGTGCGGTTAAATTTATCAAAATCTATTTTAGCATCTTCATTATCACCTAATAATTTTTCTTCTTTAACTTCTATAGTCTCGATTTGTTTTTCTAGTCTATCTTGTTCTTCTTCTAATTTGGTTAGTTCTTTAATTGTTGATTTATCAACATTATCATTAGCTAAGAATGACCCAATATGTTGGTTAATGTCTAGATTATCTTTTTTCTCGTTATTATCAGCCATAATTATTTTTTAGATTGGTTAATATTATCTAATATTTTGTCTATTTTTAGCGAATTATCGATAGTGGTATCACTAACGAATTTTATATCAGGTACTTTTCTTAAATTTAATCCTTTTGCAATCCCGTTTTTAAAGAACCCTTTTGCAATCATTAATTTGTCTACCATATCATTAATTTTACTACGATCAAAGGTATCGACATAAACTGTTAATAAAGAAAAATCAGGGGCTAATTTAACAGCGGTTAATGAACAATGTTTTAATGTCTCATCATAAACATCAAACTTAATTGTGTGATTAAGACAATCAAGAATATCGGATTCAAGATGTTGCAATTTGTGATTTTTTATTGACATATACTACCCCCTTTTCTTAGTAACCATTTTATATGTTTGAATAATGTCACCTATTTTTAAATCGTTAAATCCTTCTAAAGTAACTCCACATTCAGTCCCAGCGGATACTTTATTAACAGTGTCTTTTAGATGTTTCATTGAAGCAATTTTAGTTTTCATAACAACAGCTCCATCTCTTAAAACACGAGCATTATCGTTTCGATTCATTTCCCCATTTTGTACTAAACACCCTGCGATTACACCGACATCAGAGTGTTTCCATAATTGTTGAATAATTGCTTCAGCAGTTTCTTGCTCTTCGTAGATTGGATCCAATTGTCCTAATAACAAATTTTCAATATCCTCTTTTAATTTATAAATAATGTCATAAAATAAAATTTTTATTTTTTGATGGTCAGCTATATCTCTTGTTGCTCGTGATGGTTTAATATTAAAACCAATAATAACTGCCCCTGACGCTCTAGCAAGTGTGACATCGGATTCAGTTATTCCACCAACTGAACTTCTAATTAATTGTAAAAATGTACCTTCAACATTAACTTTTGACAGTATTCCTTTAATTGCCTCTAATGAACCATGGACATCTGTTTTAAGAATGATGTTTAGATTTTTATTACCTTCTTTAGAAGAACTAACGAATGTCGCTTCTTGTCTAGCTTGCATAATTTTATGAAGCCTAATTTTTTCTGCAATTTCCTTTATATCTTTTTCATTTGTACTAACCACAAAATGGTCACCTGCGGCTGGCACTTCTGACAAACCTGTTATCTTTACAGGTTGTGAAGGATAAGCAACATTAACCTCTTTTAAGCTTTCATCAAACATTGCACGGATATGTCCGTAAGTACTACCAACAATCATAAAATCACCTTTAGTTAATGAACCATTCTTAACTAAAACAGTTGCTACTGGTCCCATACCTCGATCAATTCTTGATTCTAAAACAATTCCCATTCCTAAACGATTAGGATTTGCCTTATATTCGTTAACTTCAGCGACTGCTAGAATAGCTTCAATTAATTTATCAACATTTAAACCGACAAGTGCTGAACCTTTAATAGTAATTGTTTGTCCGCCTCATTCTTCAGCCATTAAATCATGATCTGATAATTGTGTCATAACTTTATCTGGATTCACATTTGGTTTATCCATTTTATTGATAAATACAATAATTGGAACTTTTGCAGCTTTGGCATGGTCGATTGCCTCTTCTGTTTGTGGTTTAATACCATCATCAGCAGCTACTACAATGACAACAATGTCAGTTACATTAGCACCACGTGCTCTCATTTCAGTAAAAGCAGCATGCCCTGGTGTGTCAATAAAAGTAATCTTTTGTTTGTTGTAATTAATTTGGTACGCACCAATGTGCTGAGTAATTCCGCCAGCTTCACCACGAGCAATGTGTGTTTTTCTAATGTAATCTAGTAGTGTTGTTTTGCCATGATCAACGTGCCCCATAATTGTAACGATTGGTGGTCGTGGCTTCAAATCTTTTCTATCATCTTCAATTTTAATATTGCCTAAAACATTTGTTTCATCAACATTTGTTCTTTTTTCAAAGTCATAATTAAATTCTAAACATAATTCTCCAATTTCATTCTCTGACAAAATACTATTAACGTTTAAAATTTTACTTTTAAGAAAAAAATATTTAAGTATTTCACTAATTGGCTTATTTATTTTTTTGGAAAACTCTTCCACAGATAAAGGGGACGTAAAAATAAAAATACCATCTTTAATGCCAGTATCAACTTTTTTAAATTGTGATTTGATATCTAAATTTTTTCTTGTATCCTGTTTTTTTTGATTCTTCATTTAAATATCTCCTTTCTAAAAAATGGTCCAATGAAAATTAATATTCATCATGATCATTTATATCGTCATCATTATTATCAGTGTCAACTTGACTTAATGTTTCATCTAAATCTTTTTTATCCATTTTTTTAAATTCGTCCAAGATAGATGTCTTCATATTTTTTGATTTAATTTGTTCTTCACTTTCACCGTAGTTCAAATTAACTTTTGCAGTTTTATATCTATTAAACATATCGTTAGAAGTTTTATATTTATTGAATGTTTTATTGAATCCTTGTTGTCTCATTTTACTCATATCGATATGTGTATATTCTAAATTAGTTTCTTGTGCTTCTTGAACTGAACGGATTTCAATGTCAGCATTTAGTAAATCAGATATTAAACGAACATTACAACCTCTTTTACCGATTAAAAGCGCTAGTTTATCATCTCTTGCAACAAGAACGATTTGTTTTCGATCTTCTGGTGCTTTTGGTTCAGTAACTGCAAAACCAGAAATTTCCGCTGGTGAACAAACATTGATAATGTAAGTTGTGAAATCATCACTATATTCAATAACTTCAATTTTTTCATTTTTAGAGTTATCAATTAAATCTCTAACAGCATTAATTCTTTGCCCACGTTGTCCAATAATAGCTCCGGTTGGATCAATACTTGGTTGGTGACTTATCACTGAAACCTTTGTTTTAAATCCTGCAACTCTGGCAATATCTTTAATTTCAATACGGTTCTCTTGTAATTCAGGAATTTGAATTCTCATCATTTCTTTTACAAGGTTTTTATTTGCACGAGATAAAACTGTAGGTCATCCTTTAGTTTGTTTTTTAACATCCTTAATTAAGAAGTTATATTTAGTTCTTAAATTTAGTTTTTCTCCTGGGACAGTTTCATTTCTCGGTACAAAACCACTTGTCGAACCAATGTTTACTCTAATTCCACCACTACGTCTATCAATTTCTTCAACCTCACCAAACACAACATGACCAACTTTAGGTAATCATTCAGAATAAACTTGTTCATTAGATTTGCTTGTAATGTTATGTTTAAACATTTGTGACAAATAAAGACTAAGTGAAGTATCTGATAATTCGTTTAAACTAACTTCACTCTTATATGTATCACCTACATTTAATGATTTATCGTGTTTATGAACATCTTTAATAGAAATCTCACAGTAATCATTTAAGTCATCATACTCTTCTACAACTTTATAAAGTTTAAAAAGTCTAATTACTTTATCATCAATATTAATATCTACTTGAATTTCACTTTCAGGATATTCTTTAATATACGCTTTAGTAATGGCATCTTTTAAAGCATCAACAACTGTATCTCTTGGTATTTTTCTTTCATCAGCAATTTGTGTAATCGCTTCAATTAATTTAGTTGCTTGGTTAGTTCAATCTATTTGTTGGTTTTGTTTTTTATTCATTGTTTTCCTCCAATTAACAAACGAAGGAACCACTTTCGTAGTTCCTTCAATGAAATATAGACATATTATATAACAAAATTTATCTTATAAATATTTGTGTGAAACGATTAAGTAAACGTTTGTTACATATTTGTAATCTTATCAAAACTAATGGTTGTGTTATAGATGTCGGAAGTGATCATGCATTAGTGGCTATTAATTTATTAAAAAGACATCGTTGTAGAAAAGTTTACAACATAGAAGTTAGCAGCAAGCCATTACATAACACCATCAAAAATTTAATTAATGAATGCTTAATAAATAAAACAGAAAATATCTTATGTAATGGTTTGCAAACTAACAAGATTTTAGAAAAGATTAACACATGTATTATTGCTGGAATGGGAGGAGATAAAATTGTTGATATATTAAAACACGCAAATAAAAAAATAAAAATAGATGAATATATTTTTGTACCCAATACTCATGCTAATAAATTAAGAAAATATTTAAAAAGTAAGAATTTTAAATGTATTAAAGAAAAAATAGTTTTTGAGAACAAAAGATTTTATCAATTAATACAGGTAAGCAAAAATAAGGGAATCAAAATTAAGAATAATGATGATATTTTATTTGGTCCATATAACTTAAAACATATATCAAGAAACTTAATAAACTTGACAAACGAGCGCAGAAAATTTATAATTAGTAATAGTTTAGATAAATACAACAGAAATATCAAAACTGAATTGCTACAAATAGAGAGGTTTATTAAGAAATGAAATTAAACGATATTCATGATATCATCGTTAAAGAATTCCCTTTAAAAAGACAAGAGAAATGAGACAACTCAGGGATTTTTTATAAAACAGGAAGTAATCCAGAGATTACTGGTATTTTATTTTGTTTAGATTTATCTAAAGAAACTATTAAATACGCTTTAAATAATGGTATTAATTTAATTGTTAGTCATCATCCTTTAGGATTAAAAGATCAAAAGACTAATAAATATGATCAAGAATTGTCAAAAATGTTGAAAACAAGCAAAATGAACTTTGCAAGTTATCACACCAATGTTGACAATTCCCCGACTGGTATTAATTACTATATCGCTAAGGAAATGGGGCTTCATCAAATTAAAGTTATTCCAAATACAAGTATAGTAACAGGTAAATTAGGATTTTCTTATCGTGCTAAAGTATTTGCAAACACTTTAAGAGTGCAATTTGATTTAGAAAGAATTTTATATACAAGCGATGATCTTGTTAGAAACGTTGCATTTTGTGCAGGAGCTGGATTTGAAATATTAAAAGAAAATCAAAACAAATTAAATGGTGTTGATTTATGGGTTACAGGTGATATTAAATGACATCAGTGAGAATATGCTAAAAATCATGAGATTAATGTTATGGATGTCGGTCATGATTTAGAAAACACATTCTTAGAATTGTTGACAAAATTAATTACTGCTAACATCAAGTTAATCAAAGTTCAGTCTTTTCCTAATAAACAGGGAATTAAAATTGTTATTTAATTTTTATGTTTAATAAAAACAAAATTATTAAATTTTATCCATGTTGTACTAAAGAAAATATTTTTGATAATATTGCAGAAATTGTTTGCAATATCATCAAGACGAACACAAATGCTTCAATTGGATTTGGATGTGGTGCTAATTTCATAAATTTATTTAAAAAGATAACATCTACATTAAAAAAACAATCATTAAATTTATTGGATACTAAAATTTTTACCTTATTTGACTATATAGATTTAGAAAAAAAATATAGTAGCTATTTTACAAAAAATGTAATTATTAATAATTTTTTTAAAAAAACAAAGTTTAATACAGATAATATTTTTTTAATAGATGATAAGAACTATATTGATATTGATAAAAAAATTAATCAATTACGAGAATTAGATTTATTAATTATTTTTACAACATCAGTTGGTAGTATCATGCTTGACGACCGCAAAAAGAAGAATACTAACAGCGCCGTTTTATATGTTTCTGAAAATAATCGTTCTTTATTAGTGAAAGATTATGATGAAAAGATTGATGTCCCTCATAAATGTGTTTCTATAGGATTTAATCAAATAAAAAGAGCTAAGCAAGTTATTATCATTTCTATAGGAAGTAGTAATAGTTATATAAATAACATTATTTTAAGAAATCAAATTAATAAGAAATATCCAATTACTTTGTTAACGAAGTTAAAAAATGTATCTTTATACACCGATAATGATTCAACTAATTTAATTAACTCAGAAAAATTCTAACCAATTTTTTCTAGCATTTGATTCATTAAAACAGCAAGCATACACATATTGCTAGGAAGAATTTCTCTTAATAGTTTGTGTATGTTGGTTAGATATTTTTGTTGAATGATTATTTTTTGCACGTTATTTTCATAATCGTTCTTTAAAGTCTTAATAATGGATATAGGCATATAGTCAATTAGATAATTGATTTTAAAAATATTAAAAATATCTGTAATTAATGATTTTCATATATTTTGATCAATGATTTTTTTTTGTTGTGATAAGAATATAATAACAACATTAATACTCATATCATAATGATCTTGATTAATTTCATTTTTAAATATCTTAAAAAAATTGTTATTAATTAGTGCTTGTAGCACATCTTCTTGATTAAGATTACAATATTGACTTAATAGCAAAACAATGTATGTTGGAATTTTTAATTTTGAATCATAGTCTTCTATTGTTTCGTTAAGAAAATAATTGCTTTTAAAATAATGTTTAATTAATTTACTTACTTTTTTAAATTTAATAGCATCTCTTCTTAATTTCATATTTTTATTTTTTTAATTTTTCAACTGATGATTTAATGAAGTCCAACAAACCCTTAATTTGAGCGTAATCCATTCTTGTTGGACCAACAATTGACAATTGATGATTACCAATGTTTGTAGAAGCGACAGCAACATCCTTATTACCAATTTCATTGCCAAAGGTAATTAATGTTTTTCCGGTGTGTTGCTGATTGTATGAAATATGTTTTCAAACATTGGTATCTTCTAACATTGTTAAAACTTTATTTAATTGATTAATATTTTTAAACTCTGGTTGAGTAGTTAAAAATCTTGTGCCTCTAACTTTATTGGTTGCAGGAATTTTGTTGAAGTCAAAAATTTTTTCAATAATCTGACGAATACAAAATTCATACTCATGGACAGCATTACGAATAATTTCTTTAATAGAATCTAATTTAGAAGGTACATTTTTAATGGTTGTATCAATTAAACGATCATTAAAGATTCTAATGCAAATGCCAATATCATCTAATTGTTTCTTGTCACTTAAATGAATGTTAGTTTTGTTAACAGTTCCCGATGAAGTAACAATTAGAATTAATGCATTGTGTTTGTCAATCTGTATCAAATCAAATCTTTTTAATAATTCATTATCTTGTTCGGTAGTAATAACTGTAGGCAATTTAAAAGCCTCGTTAATGATTGATACAGATTCATCAATAACTGAATCAATAGAAATGTCTCTTTGAGCAAAAACTCTTTCAAGTTTAGATTTAATGTTATTAGATAACTTTGGTTTTAAAATATTAGTTTCATAATATTTATAGCCATTAGTAGATGGAATTCTACCTGATGATGTATGTGTTTTTTCTAACAGTCCTGCTTTTTCAAGACTTGCCATATCGTTTCTAATGGTTGCAGAAGAAACATTTGGCATATATCTTTCAATAATCTCCTTACTAGAAACCGGTGTTGCTGAATATGTGTATTCATCAATGATGATTTGTAATAATTTCTTTTGACGTTCTGAAATAGTCATAGTTAATTTTATCACTCTTTTAATTAGATTGCTAATTAATAAAACTACTAACTATTTAATTAGTTCTTATAATTTTTATCATGTCAAATAAGGTATTGGTAATTGATTTTGGTAGTCAATACAATCAATTGATTGTAAGAAGAATTAGAGAATTAGGTATCTATAGTGAATTAGTACCAAATACCATTACTATAGATACCATTAAAAATGATAAAGATATTAAAGGAATCATTTTTTCTGGTGGACCTAATTCTGTTTATGAATATAACGCTCCTAAAATTGATAATCAAATCTATCAACTGGGATTACCAATTTTAGGAGTGTGTTATGGAATGCAATTAATAACGTTCCAAAACAATGGTAAAGTTAAAGCTTCCAAAAAGAAAGAATATGGTAAAACAATTATCAATATTAAACAAAATCAACTGTTTAAAGGTTTAGATAAGAAAGAACAGGTTTGAATGTCACACGGTGATCAAGTTTTTCAACTACCAAAAGGATTCAAATCTTATGGTAGTTCATTAACTTGTCCAATTGCCATTATGGGTAATGATAAATTAAAAATTTATGGTATTCAATTTCATCCTGAGGTTAATCATACAATTCATGGAATTCAAATTATTAAAAATTTTGTCTTCAATATTTGTAAAGCAAAATCTAATTGGACAATGAAACAATTTGTAAAATCGGAAATTGAACAAATTAAAAAAACAGTTAAGAATGATAAAGTATTGTGTGCCTTAAGTGGTGGTGTTGATTCGGCGGTGACTGCCGCTTTAATAGCCAAAGCTATTAATAAAAATTTAACTTGTCTGTTTGTAGATCATGGAATGTTAAGAAAAAATGAAGCTGATAATGTTGTTAGTGTCTTTAAGAAAAATTTTAATGTTAACTTTATTAAAGTGGATGCATCACAACAGTTTTTATACAGATTAAACAACATTAGCGATCCTGAACAAAAAAGAAAAATTATTGGTAATGAATTCATTAAAGTTTTTGATGAATATAGTAGTAACATCAAAAACCTTAAATGATTAGCACAAGGTACACTTTATACCGATGTGATTGAGTCAGGAACTAAAACAGCTCAAACAATTAAGTCGCATCATAATGTTGGTGGTTTACCAAAAGATATGAAGTTTAAATTAATTGAACCTTTAAATAAATTATTTAAAGATGAAGCAAGACAACTTGGTAGAGAATTAGGATTACCAGAAAACATTGTTAATCGTCAACCATTTCCTGGCCCTGGTTTGGCTGTAAGAATTATTGGTAATATCACTAAAGATAAAATCAGGTTGGTTCAAGAATCTGATTTTATCTTACAAGAAGAAATGTTAAAAGCAAAGCTTCATAAATCCATTTGGCAATATTTTACAGTTTTACCTGGAGTTAGAACTGTCGGTGTTAAAGGTGATCAACGCTCATATGAAGATGTTATCGTGATTAGAGCAGTCACAAGTCAAGATGGAATGACTGCAGATTATGCCAAAATTTCATATGAGGTATTAGATAAAATTTCAACACGAATTACTAATGAAGTTAATGGGATTAATCGCGTTGTCTATGATGTTACTTCAAAACCACCTGGAACGATAGAATGAGAATAAAATTCTCATTCATTTTTCTTGATAAAAAAATGTAATATTTTTTTAATCGTTTATATAATGAAACTCTTAATAAAAAAATATGTTAGTTTTTAGGAGTAAGAATATAAACTAGAGATGACAAAAATTAAATTGCTAGCAATTGATCTTGATGGCACTTTACTTTCTAAAACTAAACATATTTCTCATCGAAATTTAAAAGCTTTAAGAGATTACACAAATTCTGGAGGAACAATAGTTTTAGCATCTGGAAGATCAATAGTTTCAATTAAAAGAATTGTTAATAAAATTGATAGATTTACTGGTATTAAATCTAAATATAGTATTGCTTTTAACGGTGGGTATATTGATGATATTTCTAATGACTCGGTTATAGAAAATAAAATCCCTAATGAAGTTGTTAAAAAAATTTGAGATTATGCAGTTTCTAACAAGATGGTAATATGGGTTTACAATAAAGAAGCTTTAGATAAAAAAGCTGTTTACACAACAGATACATTCTTTAATGTATTTGTTAGAATGGGTAAAGGTATTAATTTGTTAAAACTTAATGAAAATGTAAAAGATATAAGTTCATACAAAATAAATTTAATGTCTACTAAAAAGAAAAGAATTCATGAGGCAAAAAAATGAATATTAACTAATTTAAAAAAAGATGTTTCGATTTCAACGCATCCTAGATTGTTAGAAATTAATTTAAAAAATATTAATAAAGGATTTGCGTTAGATTTGATTGCTAAAAAGCTAAATATTAATAGAAATGAAATGGCAATGATTGGTGATAGTAATAATGATTTAACAGCAATGAAAAATGTTGGTTTACCAATCGGCGTTAAAACAAAAAGCGAATATGTTAAAAAAGCTGTTAAATATTATTTACCATACAAAAGAAACGCTGTTGCTAATGCAATTTGTAAATATATTTTATCGCTAAATAAGCAAATCGAATTGATTGCAACGGATTTAGATGGAACATTATTACATAATGGCGATAAGATAATTTTACCAAATGTAGTTAAGTCAATTCAAAAAGTAGTTGATGAAAAAAAACTTAAATTTGTTATTTGTACTGGCAGAAGCATTGATGATATATTAGTGGTTGTAAAAAATTTAAAAATCAAAAATTTAAATAATGTTTTTATTATCGGCGCTAATGGTGCATTTATTTATGATGTTTATAACCAAAGATATATTGATGAAAAATTTGTTAAAATTTTATATGCTAAACAGGTAATAGATTTAATCAAGAGTTTTTATGATAATAAAAAATTTAAAGGTCAAGTAGGATTTGAAATTTTTAACAGTTATACAGTCAATGAAATTAAATCAAACAAACCATTAAAACACTTTTTATTAAATAGGGAATTTGTTTATAGTAACTTTGTTAAAAAGCATCCTGGTATGATGATTAATAATTGAGCTAAACGTGCAAATTGTACGATTGATGATGCAAATTTATCAAAGATATATAAGTTTGTAATTTCTTTTGAAAATCAAAATGATAAAGCTAGAGTGTATGCTGCTTTAGAACAATTTAAAGACGTTTTGGAAATATCTAGCAGCGGTCCATGGAATATTGAAGTAATGCCACAATACACAAATAAAGGTAGCGGACTTAAAAAACTTTGTGCCTATTTAGGGGTTGATGAAAGAAATACCATGACAATTGGTGATGAATTAAATGACGTATCGATGTTAGAATTATCTAAGCATTCAGTCACATTACTAACATCTTGTATAAAAGTAAAAGAATCGGCAGGGCATGTAATGGATTACCAAACAAGCGATATTGTTGGTAAAGCTATTGATCAATTTATTTTGAATAAAGACAATGCAAAATAAAAATTTCATTCAGCTTTCTAATATTTCTAAAACATATGATGACGGATATGTGGCTGTTAAAGATATTAATATCAACATTAACAATGGTGAATTTGTAACATTATTAGGCCCAAGTGGTTGTGGTAAAACAACAATCTTGAAAATGCTAGCGGGATTTGAATTACCAACATCTGGGAAGATTATAGTTAACAATATCGATATAAAAGATCTACCGATCAACGAAAGACCAACAGCCACAGTCTTTCAAGATTATGCCTTATTTCCTAATATGAATATTTATCAAAATATTACTTACGGTTTAAAAGTAATGCGAAAAGAAATATCAGGCATTACTAATCAAGATTTTAAAGATAGTGAAAAAGTTTATCGCGAAGGCATCAAAAAAGCAGCAAACGAAATAAAAAAGATTAATAACCAACAAGGAAAGTTATTAAGACAAATATCTAAACTTAATGATTTATATAAAAAATATCCCGAAGTTGAATCAATAAAAGATATGCGTGAACTTCAATATGAAATGAAAGAAAAATCATTTCTTAAAAAAATTAAAGATAAATATGGTATCGATTATCATTTTTATATTTCTAGGAAAAATAAAAATAAGGAAGCTTTTTATAAAATACGATGAGGATTCCATGATCGTTTAATTAAATATGATTTAACAAAACTTAATAAATGAGAAAAGATGATTTTAGAATTAAGAAAATGATATTTGTATAAATTACCAATCGATCGAAAAATTGATTTACTTAAGGAACAGTACAATGATTTAGATTTAAAATCATCTTATTGACAGAACTATCCAACCCTTGCTAGAGAAAAATATGAGAAAAAAAATTCTACTAGAAAATTAACTAAAAATGAAATTAAAGAAAAAGCCACGGAGATGATTGAATTAGTTGGGTTAAAAGGGAATGAAACCAAATATCCTAATGAACTTTCTGGTGGAATGCAACAAAGGGTTGCTTTAGCTAGAGCGTTAGTTGTTCAACCTCAAATATTATTACTTGACGAACCTTTATCGGCATTAGATGCTAAGGTTCGTCAACAAATGCAATTAGAATTAAAAAGAATTCATAAAGAATTAGGTTTAACTTTTATTTTAGTAACACATGATCAAGAAGAAGCTTTAACTCTTTCTAATAAAATTGTCGTAATGTCAAAAGGTAGGGTTCAACAAATTGATACTCCTAAAATGATTTATGATCATCCTAAAAACGAATGAGTTGCTAATTTTGTTGGTAAAGTCAATCTATTTGACGCGACTTATGCTGGGAATAGCAAAATTAAATTTGGTAGTCAAACATTTAAAGCCTCTGATAGTTTAGTTAAACGTTTTAAAGTAAATACCAAAATTAAATTTATGGTTAGACCTGAAGATATTAAGATTGTAAAAAAGGGTATTATTCAAGGCAAAGTCATCGACACCGTTTATAAGGGAATGACATATACAATTATGATTAAAAGTAAAAACCACATTATTATGTGTCAATCACTTCAACACATTAATACCAATACTAAAGTTGGTTTAACATGAAGTCAAAATGTTGTGCATGTAATGTCTGATCGAGTTAGAGGAAACCCAAATGAGTTTAAGTTCTAATAAACGACATTTAAATAAAAAAAATAAATGTTGGGTATTACTTATACCTTTTAGTGTTGTTACATTAATTTTAGTTATCATCCCATTAGTTTTAATTATTGTTAAATCATTTATTCCTGTTGATGGTGCTTCCGTTAAAGACAATTGATTAATTGTTGATGGTTTTATTTGACAAAAGATATTGTTGTCATTAGTATTATCGATTGTTGCTACTATATTTTGTATGTTAATTGGTTATCCATTTGCTTACTTCTTATCATTTAGTAAAAATAAAATTTTTAAAGCAATTTGTATTTTTATCGTGACAGCACCAGTTTGAACTAGCTT
Organism: Mycoplasmataceae bacterium; assembly: GCA_031262935.1. Taxonomy (GTDB): domain Bacteria; phylum Bacillota_I; class Bacilli_A; order Mycoplasmatales; family Mycoplasmoidaceae; genus Malacoplasma_A. The sequence goes on from JAISGU010000018.1 coordinate 24,682, forward strand.
TCTAGTTAAATTGGTAGGTTTAAAAACATTTTTTGATTTATGTGCAGGTCACGATAATTCAACATATGGACATATTTGGACTATCATTGGATTAGTTTATTTGTATTTACCATTTATGATTATGCCGTTATATTCTGTTTTAAATGATATGCCAAGAAATTTAGTGTTGGCAAGCCAAGACTTAGGATATTCAAGTGTTAATACTTTTTTTAAAGTAGTTATTCCTTATAGCAAAACAGCGTTGATGAGTGGAATTACTTTGGTATTTTTACCAGCGTTAACTACAGTTGCTGTCCCACAATTTTTAAACAACAACAACGATGGTTCTATGATTGGTGACATTATTACCGATCAAGGTCAACAAGGGTTAACTAGTAAGATCGCTCTAGCAAGAGCTTCAACATTAGCGTTAGTTTTAAGTTTAGTAATGTTGTTTGGTGTTGGTGTTTATTTTGTTAGTAAGAAATTAATCAAACAACATAAATTGAAAAAGGGTATAAAATAATGAAAAGTAAATTAACATCTAAACATTGAATTTTAGCGAAGCTTAAAAGATGATATATTTATTTGGTTTTAGCTATTATTTATATACCTCTAATTATTATTGTTTTATTAAGCTTTAATCACGCAACACCAAAAGGGAATATTGATTTAAACTTTGGTGTACCAACATGATCAAATTATTTAGATTTATTTAAAAATAGTGACTTCATTAATGCTTTATTAAATTCAATTTTATTATCAGTCGTTGTTGTGCCAATTTCGATATTGTTAGCAACAGTCACGGCTTTTGGAATGTGAAAAGCAAGACCTTATCAACGACAAGCAGTTAATTTTGCAAGTCAAATGACTATTGTTAATCCAGAACCAATTACTGGTATTAGTCTTGCTTTATTGTTTTCATCAACTTGAGTAGCGCTTGGATTTAACTTAGGATTTTTCACAGTCGTATTAGCTCATATTTCTTTTTGTACGCCATATGCTATTGTAGCAATTTATCCACGTATGGCAAAAATGAAAGAAAATCAAATTCTTGCAAGTTATGATTTAGGAAGAACAAGAATGTATACCTTTTGAAAGGTTATTGTTCCATATTTAATGCCAGCTATTTTATCTGGAGCAGCAATTGCTCTAGCAATGTCGTTAGATGATTTTATTATCACTAATTTAGTGAATGGTTCTTTTCAAACAATAGGTACTTTAATTTATTCTACAAGAAAAGGTATTAAGGCATGAGTGGTTACATTTGGGGCACTAGTTGTTTTAATAACCATTGCTGTTGTGATTATTGTTGGGATAAGAAAATATGTTTTATTGAAAAAATTAAATAAAGCAAGAGCAATATCACGAACAACCAAAGGAGGTAATTAATGAAATTAAAATTAGTCAAGTTTTTATCACCTTCATTAATTGTTTTACCAATTGTTGTTAATGCAACTTCTTGTAGTGGTTCTGCTGGTATTGTTTTTGGAAACTTTGAAAGTTATATGAGTCCCTCATTAATAGAAGTATTACAAAAAGAAGTTTCAAATAGTAATTTTTTATCATATTCAACCAACGAGGATATTCAAATCAAATTTAAAAAATACTACGATATCGCTATTCCTAGTACTTACACTGTTCTTGAATTAATTAAAGATAAAGAACTTGCTAAATTTGATTGAAGCAAATTTAATGTTGAAATGTCTCCTGACCGTACAAATAATCAACACCCTCCTTTACAAAATCCATCAGATCGACCAACAGGTATTATTCAAAATGCCAAACAAGCTGAATGATTATTTAGCGATACAGTAGATCGTGTTATTGATAGTGTAGATGAATATGCTCATCAAGAAAAAATTTATGATAACAATGAGTCGTTATTAGATTATGCTCTACCATACTTCTTACAGGACTTAATGTTTGCATATCATGGTAGTTATATTGATAGTTTACCATCTCCATCAACCTTACATGATGATCCAAATGATAATAGATGGTATAGTAATACAGATTGAAATAATATCACTAATGTAATATCCAAAAAGAATAATCCTAATTTCGATCAAAGATTTACTCCGTCAAACTTATCAAAAATGATGATGATTGATGATAGCAGAACAGTTTATGATTATTGTCACTTAATCCATACTAACAATGCAGGTATTAATCCATCCAAAGAAGAAGAGAACATTCGTTCAATTACAAATGTCTATAAATCACTTACCGATAAATATGATCCAAATACTTTTAGATTAAATTCCGATAGTTATCAAGTGATGTATTCTTTTGCTACTCCATTAGATAAAAAACAACCCACATTAGCTGAGGCAAACGGGATTATTTCATACAATGGTGATGCTTTGAATGCTATTACTGGTGGAGGTAATCCAGATTGAATTAATACATGATCATCAGATGATTCAGCATATGATGGTCATATGCCAGACCATAGCGGTAATACACATATTGTTAAGCCATTAAACACACCTGTAATGATGGATATGCTTGTAATGAATAAAAAAGATCAAGGTACAAATAAAGAAACTGATTTGTATAAAATGTTAAGAACAGTAGCGTTAGATGGTTGTCAATTATCTTGACAAACTACTCAAGGTTCTTCTGAACAATGAATTGGTTCACAAGATGATGAAGGGAACTGAATTTATCAGACAACTAATAACTTTAGTTATGTAGTTTATAACCCACCATTATGGAATTTAAATACTTTTGTTAGTCGTGATGAAGAAGTATCTACTGAATACAATTCATATTTTGACAAGATGTATAAAGATTTACCAGAACAAGAGAGAAATAATAAAGCTGAATTATGTGCAGAAATAAATACCGTCAATTTTTCCAATGGTTTATTGGAATTACCGCTAGATAGTGTTATGAAATCTGATATGTCAATGGTTTATACTCAATATAAAGAACAAATGTAATGAAAACTAAAGTTATTCTTGCAATTGAAACATCATGTGATGATACATCAATTGCAATATTAAAAAATCAAAAAGTATTGTCTAATGTAACACTATCTACAATAGATAAACATTGTAAATATGGAGGTATAGTTCCAGAAATTGCTGCACGTGGTCATGAACAATGTTTATCTAAATGTTTCACACAGGCATTAGTGAAAGCAAAAATTAAAAGAGAACAATTAACACATATCGCCTATGCTGCTGAACCAGGTTTACCTGGTTCAATTCATGTTGGTAAAGTATTCGCTAAATCAATGGCATTTTTATTGGATATTCCTTTAATTCCAATTAATCATATGATGGGTCATGTATTTTCGTTTGCAATTAATAAAGATAAAAAAGATATTCGATTTCCTTTCATATCGCTAGTTGCTAGTGGCGGTCATACAAGCATTTATCTTTTTAAATCTTTTACAAATTACAAATTATTAACCAAAACTAATGATGACGCAATTGGTGAAACATTAGACAAGATTGGTAGAATGTTAAATTTAAAATATCCAGGCGGTATTTCTATTGATCAGATTTATTGTCAAAATAAATCTAATGTTAAATTAATAAACCATTTTCAACCTAATGCACCATTTAGTTTTTCTGGAATGAAAACGCATATTTTAAATTTAATTAATCAATATAAAATGAAAAAAAATAAAATTGATAAAGTTTCTATCGCATCGTCATTGTTAAAATGAGTAATTGATGAAATATTAATTAAACTTATATACTATTTAAAGAAATATAAAGTCAATAATTTATCAATCGGTGGTGGTGTAAGTGCTAATAAACAATTAAGAAAAATATTAAGTAAATTAAAAGTAAAAATTTCATTACCAGAAATTAAATATACTGGCGATAATGCAGCAATGATTGGTTATTACGCCTATCTAATTACAAAGTAAAGATTAATATTTCTTTAAGAAATCGATTACAAATCTTTCTAATTGCTCTGGAGTATCTTTAAATGGATTATGTTTAGCGCCCAAAGCAACTTTTTTAATCAGCGTAGTATGTATTTCATCTTTTACATATGATAAAGTTGATTTGGGCGGAACAACAGAATCATTTTCACCAACAATTAATAGAGTAGGAACATCAATCATTTTTAAACCGGTTCTAATTTTGTTTAAGGCATTAGAATTCATAATATTAGCTAATAATGATGTGTAAGAATCTTTGCCAGTTCATTTTCTAATACCTTTTAAAAAAAGTAATCAATTATCTTTAATAAATTTTTTGTATTTGCTAATATTGATTAAAAAGTCCTTAAATTTTATTTTAGAAAATCTTTCACTTTGATTAAAAATAGCTGGTGTAAGAGGACATTCTAAGATAACTCTAGTTATTTGTTTTTTAAAGTTTTTATAAAGAGCTAATGTCAATCCGCCACCCATAGAATGTCCCATAATAATGAATGGTTTATCTCTAATATTTATTTTGATATATGTTTTTAAGAATAAGAGCATATCATCAAATGTGTATTGATTATTAGTTTCAGTACTTGCTTGTATTCCGTGTCCTGGTAAATCTGGATGATGGAATGTGTAACCCATTTTATTAAGTTGTTTTTCTAAACTGTGATGATTATTACCATAAGCAGTAATTCCGTGAATATAAAGTATGTCTTTAATTTCCATATGCAATTTAAGTATATGAAATTACATATTAAAACATTTATTAGTAGTAATAAAATCTACACCTCATTTAATTAATTTTCTTATTTGCTTTTCTTTATCTATAGTTCAGACGTTAACTTTTAATGCATTGCTATGAAATTGTTTGACTATTCATTTATTTAATAATCGATATTCAATATCAATGTTATGTTTTGAATTAATGTGAGATTTAATTTTCTTTTTTAATAATGATGGGAAAAGAAAATTTATTTTCTTTTCATGTCAAATTAAATACGCAATATTTGTATTTCGATTTATTTGTTTTAACATTTCACATATATTGTGATTAAAACTAATAAACATACATTTACTTAAAGAAATATATTTTTTAACTAATGTAATTAATTGTTGAAGATTATTAAGTGATAGATTATTTTGTTTAATTTCAATTACTGGATGCTTTTTAAATTTATTACATATTTTTAAATAATTATTTAATAAAGGGATTGTTTCTATATTGTCAAATCTATATTTAGAAAATTGATTTGATAGTTTGTATGTTTTAATTTCATCATAATTACTTTCATTAATTCTTAAATTATTGTGTGGAGCAATAAAAGGAGTTTGCTCATGACAACAGACAAATTTATTATCTTTTGTTAATCATATGTCTGTTTCTATTCCTCAAAAGAAATCACTTTGTGCGGCTAAAGTAAAAGATTTAATAGTATTTTCAAATGCTTGACTACTTAAACCACGATGAGCAATAAACTTAATCATATAGTTATTATAGAAATAACATATAATCATTTTCATCCATAAAGAGTGTGGTAGAGACAAGCTCATTAACCACACACCAACCTTCTAATGTATTAGAAAGGTGGTAAGACTTGAATGATGGTAGTTAAAATATATTCATTAATCAAGTTCTCATATCTTTATGGGGACTTTTTTGTTGTAGGAGAAATAATATGAAAATGAATTTATATACAAGCGAATCTGTTGGCAAAGGACACCCTGATAAAATATGCGATCAAATCGCTGATAGTGTTTTAGATGAGTGTTTAAAACAAGACAAGAATAGTCGTGTTGCTTGTGAGGTGATGGCTAGTAATCATTTAATTGTAATTGGTGGAGAAATTACAACTAAAGCATATGTTGATGTTGTAAAAGTAGCATGAAGTGTTTTAAAACCGTTAGGATATGACGAAAATGATTTTACTATTTTAAGCAACATAAATAAACAATCTCCTGATATTAATAAACAAGTTGACAAGAAGAATCGCCAAATTGGTGCTGGCGATCAAGGGATAGTTTTTGGGTATGCTACAAATAAAACTAAAAGTTTTATGCCATTATCAATTGTGTTGGCTAATGAACTTGTTAGATTAGCTACAAAATTAGTTGATCAAAATAAATTTAAAGATGCTAGATACGATATGAAATCACAAGTATCAATAGACTGAACCAATGCTGATAAACCAAGAATTGATAATATGTTAATGTCAATACAACATAAACGAAATGTAAATTTAAGTAATTTTAGAAAATTTGTTATCAACAACATCATGAATGTTGTTGCTAAAAAATATAAATTAAATTTAGATTTTAAAGCAAGAGTTAATGAAACGGGAGAGTTTATAATTGGTGGACCAGTTGGTGATACAGGGTTAACTGGAAGAAAACTAATGGTTGACACGTATGGCGGTATTTCGCATCATGGTGGTGGGGCTTTTAGTGGCAAGGACTATACCAAAGTTGATCGAACAGGCGCATATTTTGCTAGATGAATAGCTAAAAATATTGTTGCAAGTAAGCTGGCTAGTAGATGTGAAATACAAATAGGTTTTGCAATTGGTGATCCATTTCCTGTAAGTTTTCATATCAATTGCTTTGATACAAATGAATTTGATATGAACAAAATTTACAAAAGTGTTTATAAAACATTTAATATGAATTTAGCAAATATTATTAAGGAATTAAATTTAATGAATCCTATTTACAAACAAGTATCAGTATTCGGTCATTTTGGTAGAGATGAATTAAATTTGTCTTGAGAAAAAACAAACAAAACGAAAGAATTAATAAAGAATGTTAAATAGTAACGTTTTGTTTAATTCTCTTATTAATACCAGGAATTAATTGTTCATCAACATTATCATAATTACGTTTAGTAGTTTTAACAATTTCTGAAGAGCTTGTTAAATAATGATATTTTATAACTAAAAATAAATAAAGAAGTATTGGTGTGATTGAATATAAAATTGGAGCGGTTGTCAATAACCCAATTAAACAAATTGCAAATGTGATAACTAGGTTTGTTGATGACATTAATAATAAAATGGTAAATGATAAAATGACAAATGCATAAAAGAATAAATAGAAAATTAAATCATTCTTGAATTCAAGATTCATAACATATTTTAAATCATTGTGATTTAAAACTTGTTTTCTTAATCAACGATTATTTAAATTTGCAATTAAACTAATTGTAAAATATGCATTGATTGTGTAAATTAATGTAATTGCTAAAACAATATTTAAATCAAAAGGAATTTGTATTAATGATATTAGACCTAACATTAATAACGGTAAGAATGTTGTAGAAATAAAAACAGAAATGACACTAACTCAATTTAATCTAATTAGTGCATATGCAGAAAGGAAGCCACTTGCAATTAAGATCATATTTATACTATTTTTTAAGAAGATAATCACAGAGCCGTTATTAATGCTTTCAACAAAGTAATTAATTCCTTCGATCCCCAATGTCGTTAATAAAGTTGTGTCCGGATTAAAACCGTAATATAAATATGTTCAACCATCACTATCAATTTTGTAATTATATTTTGCTCATTCATTAGTAAGTTTGCTAATATCATTGCTATCTAATACAAGTCTAGTTCCACCATAAAAAGAATAAGAGGCATGACTACCAATAGTAAATAATAGAATAACACCAATAATTACGATAGCAATAATTATTGACATTACAAGAATTTGCTTTCAACCAAAAATATTGAATTTTTTTTGTTCAAAACCGCTATAAAAAGTTGTTTCATAAACTTTATTATTCAAATCAATTTTATTGTTGTTTTGGTGGTTTTTAAATAATACCCAATTGCCATATGCTAATTTTCGACGATGCATATTAATTTTATTTCTAAATAATAATCACATTGTTATTGGTCATAAAACTATCACAAAACCTATCGATAACAAACTTAAAATTAATAAGGAACTACCAAAATCAGTAATTTGAACATCAGCAAAATATGTTACACAAAAAGCAATTATTAACATCACAAAATGAATATCAAGCATTGGTAAAATACCACGCTTGATACCACGAGTAAATGCAACTTCAAATGGAACATTGGCTTTCGTTTGTCTGCGTATGCGTGCCATTAACAAGAAGATTGATAACATTCCACCAATCATACCCGCAAATAACCCTATCAATAATGGTGTTGTAACAACATACCCTGTTAATAACATAATCATAGCGGTTAATGATGTGGCAGCTAATATGGATAAGAAACCCATTGCCCCAGGAATACGATATAAAATGGAAACAATAATACCAATTAAAACAATAATAACCATCAAAGCAATAAATGCACCGAATAATGCAGTATTACCAAAAACATTATTTGTTAAAGTCTTATCGATGGTTTTGACTTGATTTTTAATACCATATAGCATGTCGTTTTTAGTAAATCCGAAATACACACCGTTATTAGTTTGATCGTTTTCATTATTTAAAGCAAAACCATCAAGGCCATTACCGTTGTTCATTGCTAATACAGGTAATTTAAAATTAAAGTCTTTTACACAATTATAGATATCTTGCGATGTGTATAGATTCTTAGCTTTAATTGTTAATCAGTTATATTGATCTACATCAACTTTTTTATCTTTAGGAGACTTATTCGGAAGAATGTTTAAGAATGATGTGGCATCAGGGTCGGCATTTTTTTCAGGAATATCTGATGATTTACCAAGCGCCATTACATATTGTTGCATGAAATCATATTTAACTTTCGATACATCATGGTCATCAGGTTTAGAATCATCTTGACCTTGTTTACCGTCGCTATCAAATAAAATCGGTAGTACACCTAATGGTGTGTCAACATCTGTTTTACTATTTTTGTCATCCATTTTTAATTCAATTGGTCCAGTCGAAGGAATTTGATAATTGGCATAAATCAATTTATTTTCAGTTTCTTTTTCATTGTGAAGAACTGTTTCTAAAAAGCCGTTTCCGATACCTAAATTAGCTTTAATATTCTTATAAAATTCACCATCTATTTTTTCAGTAGCATCCATATTATCATAATATCTTTGAATGTTAGCTGGATTATCTAAATCGCCACTAAAGACATTTGAATTACGTTCTTTTAAATAATCAACTTGCAAATCAGTCATACAACGATTAACTAAACCATTTAAATCTCTAACAATGTAAATGTCAGAATTATTAATTATGGAATTTTTTTCACCATCTTTAACATTTTTAAAGTAATTATTAACATAATTAGATAAAGAGTTTTTCAATTTGATATTAACTGTTAATTTATCAGAACTAAACGAAATATCATCATTATTATTAGAAATAATGTCGTTTAAAGGGATGACAACAATTTTACCATTATTATCACCTTCTTGTTGCGAATAAAGATTCATCACAATAGATAATCTTGAATCGTTTACATATTTAATGTATGTGCTTACTGGATCTTTGTCTAAGGTTTTGTTTTTATCATATGATATTTCTTTTTCATAGGTTTCATTTGGTAAAATAGCATTAATATAGGCGTGGTCGTTAATGATGATATTGTTGTCATCATTACCATTATGGATGTATTCAGGGTAAACATTAAAATTATCGATATTTTTAGAGTGTAAGTATCGACTATATGCATCAGCGGATTGATTTAAAGCCTCTTTAGCATCTTCGACTAAATTAGCTTTTTTATATTGTTGTAAATTATTATCACTATATGGGTTTTCACTATGATTTAAATCTAATTCAAATCTTATGTTGTAAGATTTGTTAAATTCGCTACCAGCTTTATATTTTCATATAGATATACCAATACCAGTTCCACCAGACGCTAAGGTAATAGTTGATAAAAATATTGAACTAAAAATACTAAATTTTCCACGTTTTTTTGCTGGATCAGCAGGATTTTTAGTAGAAACTTTATTTGTTCTTTTAAATACCTTAGCAATTGATGATAAAAAGCTCATATAAAAGTTTGGTAATTATATTAATAAATATAATAAATTCACATATGTTATATACAAAACCAAGAGGAACAGAAGATTGATTACCGGAAAGTAATAATAAGTATCAAAGCTTAATTCAATTGCTTTCTTTATTATCACGTCTTAATGGTTATCAACTAATATCTACTCCAATATTTGAAAATGCTAATTTATTTATTAGATCGGTTGGTGAAACAAGTGATATTGTTAAAAAAGAATTCTATAACTTTAAAGACAAAGGCGATCGAGAGATGGTTTTAAGACCAGAAGGCACTGCTAGTATTATTAGAGCAGTTGTTGAAGAAAAACTATTAAATAAACAACCATCTCCGATTAAATTATCTTATTGTGGTCCAATGTTTCGATATGAAAGACCACAAAGTGGAAGATTAAGACAATTTAATCAATTTGGTATTGAATGTATTAATACAAACTCTATATTTGATGATGCTGATGTTTTAAATTTTGCAGTAAGCATTTTAAAAACATTAAATATTAAGAATTATGAAGTTTGTATTAATAACATTGGAAATTTTGAATCAAGAAATAAATGAATTAACGAACTAAGAGAATACTTTAATAAATATAAAAATCAATTAAGTGAACTTTCGCAAAGTAGAATTGATAAAAATCCTTTAAGAATTCTTGATGATAAAGAAGACAATAAAAAGGATTTTGTTAAAAAAGCTCCAAAGATTGATAAATATTTATCAAAACAAGAAAAAGATGAATTCAATTTACTTTCTGAAAGTTTAAAATTGCTTGATATTAAGTTTAAAGTTGATGATACATTAGTTCGTGGATTAGATTATTACACAAACTTTATTTTTGAAATCAATTCAACTGATCAAAGATTGTTAGGTCAACCAACCATTATTGGTGGTGGGAGATATAACAATCTTGTTAAAGAACTTGGTGGAGAAAATTGTTCTTGTATTGGTTTTGCATTAGGGTTAGAACGATTGTTATTGGTTTGTGAATATGAAAATATTAAATTGCCAGTAAACGACACAATTGATGTGGTTATTTGTAATTTAGCCGACAAAACACAGCCTACAGCTTTATTGTTGTTGTCTTTATTAAGACAACAAGGAATTTCTGTTGTTTGTAAATTTAATACTTTTAAATTACCACAACAATTTAAATATGCGGAAAGTTTAAAGGCTAAATATTGCATTATTCTTGGTGAAAAAGAACTAAAAGATAAGAAGATTATTATTAAAAATCAGAAAACTATGAAACAAGATATTGTTGAAATTGATAAGATAGTAAACTACTTTAAACGTGCTTCATAAGCGCTAATATTGTGTAGATATAGAGTTATTCGTTTTCTTAAAAATGAAGATAATGGACAAATTAGGTTGGTTTTTTATGATTTAATCATAGTAATTCTTCTACCATTTTTCTTTGTTTTGAATATACAAGTCCAGGATGATCACCAAGCCTTTTTCTAAGTCAT
>JAISGU010000034.1 GCA_031262935.1 Mycoplasmataceae bacterium
ATCCTAATTCATAAGCTGAACGTTTATTAAAAACTCATTCACAAGAATAAATTAATCTTGTGATATAGTCTGCTCTTTTTCTTTTCATGTCTAACCTCGTTTCTTTCACAAAACTGGTCTGACTTATTTATCCTAACTTAAAATCGTAATTAATATTACTTTCACTTTTAGTTTTGGTTATTTAATTTTCAAAATATACACTTGATGTCTACCGCTATTCAATGACACGATAATATTATTTTTTAATAATTTATTTATTAAAAATAAAGCAGCTGTTCTACGTATGTTAAACATTTTCTCAATTTTATTTCGATTTATTGACTTATGTTTATTTAAATATGAAATGATATTAGTTATTCTTTCATCATAATGTTCATATGTCATATATGTAAATTTAAATATTTGTTGTTGTTTTTTGCAATATTCAAGGAGGGAGGATCATAAGCCTGTTTGATGATACATTTTCATAGAATTTATATATTCATCTTTTGTATTGTTGTTTATGATAAAAGGAGTAATGTTATTTTCAATACATTGCTTTAACATTATTAAACGTCCTATTCTACCGTTGCCGTCAAGGAAAGGATGTATCCTTTCAAATCTACAATGGAATTCTGCTACATCATCAATTGTCATGTTTCTAGGATAGTTAATGTCATCAATAAAATTTTTCATATTTTCACTAATAAATTCAAAACTTAATGCAAAATTAACACTATCACCTACATCAACATTCATCTTTCTAAATTTTCCTACACTTTCAGGGTATTTTATTGATCAATTAGTTTCATTTTTTAAAATTTTATGTCATTCCAATAACATTTGATTAGTGAATGGTTTATTTAATTCACTAATCATTTTATCAAATACGATACCTAGATTTCTATTTTCATAAACTTCATCGTGTAAATATTCCTTTAATTCTTGCGAAATAATTTTTTGTGTAGGATTATTAACAAGTTTAGTATTATCTTTCTCGTTTATTTTAGAACCTTCTATAGCGCTAGAATGATATGTAAAATCATTTTTAAATTTTTCTCAAATTTTTATATCTTTTAAAATATTAAGTTCTATTTTTTTCATGAATCTAATTATACATAAAAATAGGTAGAAATAGGTAGAAATAGGTAGAAATAGGTAATAAATCTATTTTCACTTTTTAGTTTGTAGATATATTTCTCTTCTGATGTCATTAAATTCTTTCGTATAAATATTTCGATTATCGATGTTTTCTTTAATGAAAATATTTTTCATAATTTTCATTGGTGAATTACTCATGATTAAAATGCTATTGGATATTTTTATTGATTCATCAATATCATGAGTAACGAATAAAATAGTTTTAGGGTTAAAGTTATATAGTTCAACAAAAGTTTCCATAATTTCTTGTTTAAGTTGTAAATCTAATCCTTTAAATGGTTCATCCATTAATAGTAGTTTAGACGGATATATGAACGCACGAATTAAAGCAATCCGTCTTCTCATACTACCACTTAATTCGTTCGGATATTTGTTGGCACAGTCATCAAGGCTAACTAAATTTAAATATTTCTTAATTTCTTCATTGATTTTATTTTTATCTTTAAGAACACTTAATAATACCAGTTGTAGATTTTTATAAACAGTGATTTCATTAATTAATCGATCATCTTGAAATAGATAACTAGTAATATTTGGTTTATCAATTATTTCACCACTTATAGGTTGTATCACATTAGCAATTAGATTTAATAATGTAGTTTTACCAACTCCACTTGGCCCAATAATTGAAGTAATTTTATTTTCTTGTATTGATAAATTAAAATCTTTTAATATCGGTTTATTATTTTCGTAACTAAAATTAATATTTTTTAATTCCATGTTATTTTCTCCTTAGTTTTAAAAAGAAATTTTTAATCATAGTACGATCTTTGTATTTATTTGGCATACAAGGCCTTCCTATTTCAATAATGATTAATTCCATAATTAAGCTTATAGCAATAGCAATCATACCTCAAGCAACAACAGTTGGAAATTGTTGTTGTTTCATAGCTTGTGCAATATACATACCAGCCGATGGATAATTAGGTGGTGTTGTAACCCATGTTTGTACCATTTGACTTGCTAAAGCAATTTTGAAAGTTAGTCCAAATGCAGCAACAAATGTAGAGAAGATGTATGGTAGTGCTTGTGGTAAATAAATATATCTAACTTGATTTCATTTAGATATATGAAAGACTTTGGCAACATCGATTGAATCTTTATTGATGTTGTTGATGGCTTTTTCAAAACCAGCAAACATCATTGGAAAAATAATAAAGAACGCTACTGTAATTGGTACTAATGGTAATACTGTAATTAAAAAGATAGAAATTAAAGCCATTAATACAGCGGTTGGTAAGCTACGAGCAAGTGTAACGAACGGTAACATAATGTAATGAATGGGTTTTCAGTATTTACTTAAGATTATTAAACACATTGCTAAAATTAAAGAACCAACAAAACAAGATAGTGCTTGTGACCAAGCAATAATTAAAGCCATTCAATTGTTGCCTTTTGCAAGTATTGTGCCAACTGCACTAAAACACGCTCCTATATTAACGCCATGATTTGGTTGATTTTTATAAACAGTAGCAGCTAATATTGCTCAAACAATAAAAATGATTGCAAGTCCTGCTAATCAACCAAGAGTAACTCACAATGCATGTAGCCTACTTAAATTATTTTTAATTTGCATACAACACCTTTGCTGAGATGCCATTAATTACCCCGAGTTTACCACTTAATGCCGATACTTTATCTTGATCACATTTTAGTACAACACTAATGATTGATAGATTACCTTCTTGATGAGGTACACCCATTCTTCCAATAATGTATGAACGATATTCGTGTAGTAATGTATTTACTTTGTCTACACTACTTGGTTCTTTAACAATAATACCAAGTAGTGAAATTCTGTTATTAGTCATATTAACTCCTTATATAAATCACACTAATTACAAAAATAATATTCACCTTTATACGCAGTTAAATACTTTGTATTTAGTATGATGGTGAATATTATATGGATAAAGATAAATATGATGGTAATTTATGCTATTCAACTGTTAATGTAAAAGAAATAGGATCAGAAATTCAACCCTTAATTTGATAATTTACATATACAACAGCATCATATGTTCCAGTTATATCTCCGGTAGCTTTAGAAAACTCTGTTTTAATAGTAATAATTTTACTTGGTAGAAGACCTGCATCGGTATCTAGTCAAGGTACTTCTTTACGTTCACCAGTTGTTCCAATTTTTCTAACAACAATATTGGATGTTGTTCCCCATGGTTTATTTTCGGTTGTCTCAAAATCTCATTGCACGTCACCGTCTGATTGTTTTATTGTTCCAGGGCCAGAACCAGCATATTGTAAAGGAGATTGGATTTTGTTCTTTTGATAACTTATAGACGGACTAGTAATGGTTGTGTAACCTTTTTTACTTGCATCTAATGTAATACTTAATATGTTTGTGTCTGGTAAATAACCGCTAATTGTGGCACTACCAACTTCAGCGGGACATCATCCAGCTCCATCGTAATCTATCGTATAGTTTGTAGAGTCTATAGATAAACCATTAGTTAAATTACCAACTAAAGGAATGTCAAAACCTACTAATAATGCTGTAGTAGCCATTGAAAAATCAAATTTAGTACCTTTTGGAACTTTTCCGTCTTTAATAAATTTGTAACTAGATGGCTTTCCATAAGTAAACATAACACTATCTACGAATTCAAATTTACCATCAAAACTCTTATCACTACAGGATGTGGCGATTAAAGTAGTAGGTACAATCGAAATTATTGGTAATAACGATATTAAAACTCTTTTTTTCATAACCAATAAATTATATGCTTTTGTTTGGTTTGATAAAAGTTAGGTGCATTATTAAAATAGCAATTGTACCAACTGCACATGTAGAAAAAATAATAATTATTGGTAAACAAACCATATTAATTTCTGTGTAAAGAACACCTACCATATCATCAATAATTTTTTGAGAATTTCAAAAAATAGACCATGTGATGGTTTTGGTATCGTTTATTGTTTTTAAAACTTTTGGAATTGTTATTCCAGCTGTTACAAAAGCAAGAATTAATCCAATAATCATAATTGCAGTAATAACAGCAGTGATAATGGTAATTATCAGTATTTTCTTATTAGTACGTCATTTTAGTGTTTTAATAAATGCAATTAAAATTAGTGCTAAAAAAACTAAACCGAAAAAATCGCTAATAAATGGAATAATTGTTCCAATAATTTGTGATGTTGGAACATCAAAATTAAAACTAAAATTTTTAATTGCATTCTGAACTGCATTTTTAACATTGTCTTGCAAATCGAAAATAATTGGAAGACTAGCAATTGTAAAACCTATTGATAGTAAAATAGCAACGATAGCAAAAATTAATAAGATAGTAATTGAAGTGGTTTGTTTTTTGGTGATTACTAATTTACTATTAGATTTTGCTTTTTTTTCAGCCATTATTTAATTAAACCTTTAATGGGTTTATATTCTAAGTGTAATGTATCAGCAACTACTGGATTAGTTAGATTACCACCATAAGTCATTACAGCTTTTAATAACACATCATTATTTTCAATAACTTTTCAAGCATCATTACTATTATGAATGTTTTCTAAAATGTATCTTGAAATAATGTTGCTAGTAATTGTTGATGCAGTATTTGAAAATAATGATGGAATATTATCAATGTTAAAGTGAATCACACCATTTGATAAATAAATTGGTTTATTAATTGTAGCGATCTTCTTTTCAGTATCACTTGCTGGTCCTTGATCACTCGCTAAATTAATATATACTGTTCCTTTTTTCATTGATTGGATCATTTGAATAGTAATTCTTTTTTGAGTAGATGAATTAGGTAAAGAATTAGTATTAATTAATACATCCGCATTAGCAATGTATTTAGTTAAATCGTTAAAGCTTGCTTTTAAGATTTTAAAATGATTATGATTTAATTTTGCTAATTCGACTAAACCCTTGTCTTCTTGAACTTGCTTAATTAAATCATCATTGTTTTCTAACATAATAACATTACTACCGATTGCTAAAGCAGTTCTAGCGGCTTCTAGTCCAGCGTATGAAGCATGTACAATAACAAAATTAGTTGCATCTTGACTGTAATTAACATTACTAAAGAATTTACCTAATGAATCTTTATTAAATTTTGATAAATAGTAAGTTGATAAAATGACAGAAAACTTACCTTTAATTTGTTCATTGGGAATAACTGCTGGATATAACCCTTCTTCATTAATAGCATCTAATGCTAATGAAGTATTTTTGTTTTTTAATAAGTTAAATAATACTTTAGGATGATTAGACATATTAAAAAACGAAATAATAATTTGATTTTGTTTAATTAACTTAATTTCACTTGGTGTTAATGAACTTAATTTAAAAACAAAATCAGCACCATTAATACATGTTTTATTATTTTTAACTAGTTTAGCGCCTGCTTTGATGTATTGTTCATCATCAAAACCAGCATTAATACCAATTTGTTTAGTAAAAGTTACAGTGTGTTTATTATCAGCTAATTTTTTAACATCAGCTGGTACTAAGCTAACACGGTATTCATTTTTATTTTCTTTTAATAGTGCAATTTTCATAATTTCTATACAAAATGGTAAATTATCATACCAATAATCACCCCTAAACAAATTCCAGTTGTAGTCATAATTAAAGTAATTAATGAATTAAATAATCGGTTTTTAGGCTTTACTTTAATTTTTTGAAATTCATCACTTGTTGGTAATTTAGAAAAATCTACATTTTCAATACGTGATGTAATTTCTTTTTTAATTTTTTCTTGGTGATTATTTGACATCTATGACTTTTCTACCTTTGTAGTAACCACAGTATGGACAAACCTTATGTGGTTGTATTGGTTTACCACATTTCTTACATACTGTGGTTGTTTTAGGCTTTAAGGCATGATGACTTCGTCTCATACCTTTTCTTGATTTACTTACACGTCTTTGTTGAACTGCCATATATTAATCCTTATTTATAAATAGTTATTAATTTTAACGAATTAAATAAGAAATGCGTTAATAAATATGTTACAAGCATTAACGACTTTCTTATTCTCTTTTGTTATAATTGTTTAATGCTAAAAGGTAGTAAGATTGCCTATGATGAATCTCTTGTGATACACATGGTAGTAGATGTAATGTCTACTGTCCCTGGTGTAGACAAAAACAAATCATTGAATGTAGTTTTATCAGCTAGTCATAAACAAATTGATGTTTTTTTTACACCATTATCATCAATTCTTAATATTTATGATTTAGCCAATAGAATTCAATCAATTATTTATATGAAACTTAAAAAGACATTTGATTTATATTCATTCATTGTTAACATAAATGTCTTAGGGAGAAATTAATTTATGATAACAATTGATAGTAATAAATTAAAAGAAATGTTCATCTCTGGTGCTGAAGCAGTTAGCAACGAGTATGAATATATTAATGAATTAAATGTTTTCCCTGTTCCTGATGGTGATACTGGTAGTAATATGATGATTACTATTAATGGAGCATGTGATGCTATTAAAAATGTAGATTTTACTGACATCAGTCAGCTAGGGAAAACGTTTTCAAGAGGATTATTAATGAATGCTCGTGGGAACTCGGGAGTAATTTTTTCACAAATCATTAAAGGCTTTACATCAGTTCTTAAAGAAGGAGCTAATGATATTGGATTAATAGACTTCATCAACGCTTTTACTAACGCTAAGAATATTGCTTATGCAGCAGTGGCTAGTCCTGTAGAAGGAACAATTCTTACCGTTATTAGAGTAACAAGTGAACAGCTTAATAAAAAGAAAAACACTTTTAGAAGTGTTGAACAAGTTATGCAAGCAGCTTGTGATGAAGCAAGTAAAATTCTTGAAAGAACACCAGACTTCTTACAAGAATTAAAAGAAGTTGGTGTTGTTGACTCTGGGGGATATGGTTTATGTCGTTTTTTTGATGGAATGAATTTAGCATTAAAAGGTCAAAAAAGTTCTACTAATATCAAAAACCAACAAAATTTATCACAAATCAAAGCTAAAAAATCATTCCTAGAAGGAATTGATGATAATAACGAAGGTTTTGGTTATTGTTGTGAATTCATTATGAAATTACAATCTAGAGTTTCTTTACAACAAAAACTAAAAGAAAAATTTGATAAGAATAATTTAAAAAGAGATTTAGAAAAAATTGGTAATTCATTAGCAATGGTTGTCGATGAAGATTTAGTTAAAGTCCATGTTCATTCATTAACTCCATATCGTGTTTTAGAAATAGGTGCACGATATGGTGAGTTTAGTAAAGTAAAAATTGAAAATATGACTTTACAATTCTTAGAAAGAAATCCTGGAACAACATTGGAAACAATGAATGAGGATATTTCTTCTAAGAAGAATAAAAAACAATTACCATCACAAGTTAAAGTTATTGCTACCGTTGCTTCTAGTGAATTAGTTAAGATTTATAAAACAGAATTGGGTATTGAACAAACAATCAATACTGCAATTACTGGTAATCCATCAATTCAAGAAATCTTAACTAAGATTAGAGAAGCAAATAGTTCTAACATTATTATTGTTGTTGATGATGGCAATATTGTTTTGGCTGCTAAAGAAGCAATTCAATTAACTCGTAATGTACATATCGAATTAATTAATGCTAAAGATTCAATTGCTTCTTATTTAACTTGTTTGGCTTATGATCCAGTTAAAAATATTGAAGACAACATGGAAAGTATGAACGATACACTTGATGAGTTGTCTTCTGGTAGTGTATCTAAATCTATTAAAGTTGTTAAATATTCACACATTAATGTAAACAAAGGTGATTACATTGGAATCATCGATAAAAGAATTATGTCTTCATCTAGAAACCTGTTAAATGTTTCCATTAATGTGTGTGATGAATTAATTGATAATGTTAGAAAAGCAAAAAACTTATATGTAATGTATGGTAAAGGTACAGAAATTAGAGACATTAGAAATATTAAAAAATATATTGTTGAAAAGTATCGTATGAATGTTCAATTAATTCCTGCAAAACAACAAACATACTATTTCTATTTTGCAGTAACAAGATAACGATTAGTTATTTATTCAATAGTAAAACTTAAATTTTCAAATTTCTTTACTTCAATTATTTTTTGATTTTTGAAATTATATTGACCATCATCATTATCGGTTTCACAACTTAAATGATAAAAATATATATAGTATTTTCCAGGCTCTGTATACTTTGATTTGTTTAAATCTAAATTAAACTTATTAAATGATAATTTGTGTGTAGCTTCGAAATTCGATAAATCATGATATCAATCGTATCATTGTTCATAGTTTTGAACTGGTGGAAAAAACTAGGACCAGCTGTTGTGTTTAATCAATTAATAGTTTCCACGGTTAACGGACTAATTCCTATTGAATAAAAATCAGTTAGATTATAAGTTCCAAATTCTTTTGCTTCAATCTCATCATCGGTTTTAGTTGTTTTATAAGTTATCTTTCTTCCTAATGTTTTAGAACTATATAAATAATTCGTTCCATCTACCAATTCTCCATTGAGGATTTCTTGTCCATCTTGATCCATTATTTTTACTTCATCAGGAAGATTAATTCATTTAGTTCCTTTTCAATTTTCATAAATCTGATAACCTATTGCAACACCTGCTCCAATTCCTCCGCCCAGACACAAAAATAATCCACATATTGAAATAATGCAACCTATTTTTCATTTTTTACTTTTATTTACTTTATTAGTATCATTACCTTTTCTCATATTACTCTTTCCACTATTATTATGCACTAATAAAATTCATAGTCTTATAATTTTCTACTATGAAATTAGCTATTGATGTAATGGGGTTTGAAAATGATATTATTGAACCTATTAAAGCTTGTAGAAAATTTAAAAGACAACATCAAGATGTTGAATTTATTTTAGTTGGTAATAAAGATAAAATCCAATCATTAATTAAACCTAATGAATTTATCATCCATCCAGCAAATGATGTCATTAAGATGGATGATAATCCAATGATAGCAATGAGGAAAACTGATTCTTCAATGTATCAAGCAATTCAATTAGTTCAAAATAATCAAGCAGATGGTGTTCTATCTGCTGGTAGTAGTTCTTGTTATGTACCAATGTCGTATTTAATGTTAAAACTAATTGATGGCATTAATAAGCCTGCTTTTATGCCATATGTACCAACAAATAATGGTAAGGGTTTTATGTTAATTGATTGTGGTGCGAATAAAGAATGTTCTGGAGAAGACTTATACCAATTTGCTATCATGGCAAATATTTATTGTCAAACTATTAGACATATCAATAAACCAACAATTGGTGTGATAAACATTGGTACTGAAGCAGAGAAAGGTTTATCGCACCATCATACAGCTAATGAATTATTAAAAAAAGATCAGTCACTAAATTACATAGGATTTGTAGAACCAAGATATTTATTAAATGGTTCTGTAGATATCGCTGTGTGTGATGGTTATACTGGTAACATTACTTTAAAGGCACTAGAAGGTGGTTTAAGTGCTTTAAAGGATTCTTTAAAGAAAGAATATAAAAAACCTTGAAATTGACTTGGAGCAATTTCAAGTTTATTTGCTATTAAAGCACTTAGTAAAACTTTTGATTATCGCAACAATGCGGGAGCAATCGTTTTAGGATTACAAAAAGTTGCTATTAAAACTCATGGTAATGCTGATGCTCAACAATTTTATTCTTCCATAGAAATGCTATATGATGTTGTTAAGAATAAAGTTGTTGAACAAATTAAGGAAAGTTTTAATAAGCATTAGTATTTATTTTAGAGTAAATTTAATACAAATCTTTTATAGTGTAATACTTATTGTTAATAGTCCATTCTTTCTTATTAATATCAAACAAGAAAAAAACAATATCTTTTAATGGAATATTTAATTTTTTGTAATTATTAATTTGGTGAGTAATTTTTTCTATATTAATATTAGAGTATTTATTAAACTTACATTCATAACCAATATAGCCAGTAGCGTCTCTTGAAACAATATCAATTTGTCCATTAACCTTGTTAATGTGATCATCATATCAATATGTTCCTATTTCTATCAATGGAGGTTTAATTCTTTTAAGTTTATTTTGACTAATTAGAAATTGCTTACATATTTCTTCAAACGCTTTTGGCACAATATGGTTAAAAAATTTATCTTTTATCTGCGTTTCATAATATTCACTTGGAGCAGTTATCATCCTAAATGAACTTTTACCAAATAAAAAATTGTAGTAAAAAATAAGAAAATTATCATCAATATAATACAAAGTTTTTTTGTCATTGTTTTTGTCATTAATTGGTGTAGTTTTACTTACTAATTCCATTTTTATTAATGCATTTAGGACATTTGATAAAGAAGGTGCTGAATTTAAACTAGTGTTACTAAATATTTCAGCATGTTTATGTTTATTTTTACCTGAAATCGCAGATAAAACCATATTAGCACCACTTAACTTATTAATTTCAGAACCTAAAATTATTTCTGCTTCATCCATTAGAATGGCGTTTGATTGTAAAACAATGTTAATAATGTTTTCTTTAAATGTTAAATTCTGATTAATGAAGGTTGCATAATGAGGGACACCACCAAAAACAGAGTAATATAAAACCTTATCAAGATTAGAACAGTTACTATACATTTTGCTAATTGTTAAGTAATCTAATTGTTTTAAATGGATTCTATATGTAAAACGACCATATAAAGGCGAATCGTGCGATAATAAATCCTTCATAACGTCTATAAAAGAACCGCTAAATATAATTTTTAAATTAGCATTTGTATTTTTATATTTATCAATAGCATTTTTAAAAACACTAATGATTCCTCTATTTTGCTTAATTAAATAGGGAAACTCATCAATTATTAGAATAACTTTATGTTTAGATGATTGTTCATATAAAAATGCTAATATCTTTTCAAATGATAAAAATTTACCATATTGATAAACACGTTCAACAATAGAACTTAAGCTTTCGACATTATCATCAATCGATGTATCTTTAGCATCAAATGCTATAATGTTGCACTTTTCATTTTTTATACTTTGTTTTATTAATTCAGATTTACCAATTCTCCTTCTGCCATAAATACAAATGCTCTCACTTTTATTAGTGTTATATGCTTCTTTTAATAAATTTAGTTCTTCATTCCTACCTACGAACATATATAAAGTATAACATTAAAATATTTTTTATTAAATTTTTTTTTAATGTTTTTTTATAAAAATAAATTACCAACTTTTTATGTAATCTATTTTTTTGCTTTTTTAAAAGCTTGTTCTAAATCATTAATTAAATCATCTACATTTTCAATACCAACTGCTAATCTAATTAATGTTAGAGCAATATTAGCTTTCTTTAATGCTTCTTTAGTATATGTTGCATGTGTCATAGAAGCAGGGTGTTCAATTAAACTTTCAACACCTCCAAGACTCACGGCTAATGTAATAACTTTCAAGTTATTAACAAACTTTTTAGTTTGTTCAAATGATAAACTTGTTTCAAAACTTAAAATTGCACATGGTTTAGACATTTGTTTTTTACATAAATCATAATATTTACTTGATTCTAAACCAGGATAGTTAACAGCCTTTACATATGGTGATTTTTCTAAATACTGTGCAATTTTAAGTGTATTTTCTGATTGTCTATCATATCTAATACCAAGTGTTTTTAACCCTCTTAATATCATATAAGCATCATCAGCAGACATTACTGATCCAGTAGCATCTTTAATTCCTTCCATTTTTACTTTAGCAATGTCTGTTTGGCTACCACAAACACAACCAGCAATTAAATCACCATGCCCATTAATGAATTTGGTGATTGAATGAACAATTAAATCTGCACCAAATTTTCTTGGTAATTGTGTTGCTGGTGAACAAAAAGTATTATCAACAATAACTTTAATCTTTTTGTTATATTGATGAACTAATTTTGAAACTTTTTCTATATCAATGACTTTTAGTGTTGGATTACAAGGCGTTTCAAAATAAACAATTGTTGTATTTTTCTTTATGCTCTTTTTTACATTTTCAATGTTATCAAAATCTACTAACGTTACTTCTACACCAAATTTTGTTAACATTGATGTAAATAAAGCAAAGGTACAACCATATAAAGCTGTATCCGCTAATAGATGGTCACCTTTTTTTAAGAATGTTCACATTGTTGAAGCAATTGCTCCCATACCGCTTGCAGTTACAGCACAAGCTTCAGTTCCTTCTAATAAAGCAATTTTATTTTCTAATGTTGTTAAAGTTGGGTTACCTAATCTTCCATAGATATAACCGTTTTCCTTTCCAGCAAAACGGTTAGCGCCTTGGTTTACATCTTTGAAAATAAATGTTGAAGTGCGATAAATAGGTTCAGCTTCTGCACCAAATTCATTATGTCTTTGTGCTCCATGTATATACATTGTTTCTTTTTTCATTTCTATTTCTCCATTTAATAACTATGTTATTATTGTAATCGTTTTTATTTATGCAATTGGTGAGAAGATAGACATCGTGGAAATATCTAATACCCATTAAGTATACCTTTCGTAGTTAAAAGTTAATGATTGAATTGGCGTCATACGATAAGTGTCTCATTTACCTAATTGTTT
>JAISGU010000008.1 GCA_031262935.1 Mycoplasmataceae bacterium
ATATTTTGTCATAACTTAACTCCTACTTAATATAAGTTAGACAATTTTTTATACCTTTTTACGAAGTAAACTTTATAGATTTAACCTCTAAAAAAGCAAACATTTTGAGACTTTATTCGAAATTATTATATTACTTTTTTGTCAAATATGTAATTTATTTTTACTTTTTTAAGTATTCTTTTCTGTCTATTTGTTCACGTTTAATAATTTTTCACTTTATGAATGATTGCTTAGTTACACGTCAGTACCTATTCTCTTTGTCTTTGGTCTTAGTAATCTTTATGTCACCTGGTTTTTCCATAACAACATTATATACTACTTTGTCAAATATGTAATCTATTTATCGGTTACTGCCTCGAGGATTTATACACACATTCGTATATAATAGCGTGTATAATATCACTCATATTAGTTTAATCAAAGGAAATAAAAATATGAGTGATAAGAAAATAATGCCAATGGACGGAAATACAGCCGCTGGATATATTGGATATATGATGAGTGAGGTAGCTGCAATCTACCCTATTACCCCATCATCTCCAATGGCAGAATATGGTGATGAATTAGGTACAAGTGGAAAACTAAATATCTTTGGTAGAAAAACCAAGATTGCTGAAATGCAATCAGAAGCAGGAGCAGCAGGGGCTGTTCATGGCAGTATTGCTGCTGG
Source organism: Mycoplasmataceae bacterium (assembly GCA_031262935.1). GTDB lineage: Bacteria > Bacillota_I > Bacilli_A > Mycoplasmatales > Mycoplasmoidaceae > Malacoplasma_A. The sequence continues at coordinate 671 of JAISGU010000008.1, forward strand.
TGCAATAACTACTACATTTACTGCAAGTCAGGGTTTATTGTTAATGATTCCTAACATGTATAAAATATCAGGTGAGAAGTTACCTAGTGTTTTTCATGTATCAGCAAGAACAATAGCTCCACATGCAATTAATATCTTTGGCGATCATAGTGACGTTATGGCTACACGCCAGACAGGATTTATGATGTTGGCTTCTAATAATTCTCAAGAAGCTATGGATTTAGCATTTATTTCTCATATTGCTACATTCAAAGCAAGTTTACCTATATTACATTTTTTTGATGGATTTAGAACATCACATGAAATTTCTAAAGTAGAAATTATTAGTGATGATGTTATGAAAGCAATGATGCCAACAAAGGATATTGAGAAATTTAAAGCTAACGCTCATAATCCAATGCATCCTAAACAAACGGGAACAGCTGAAAACGGAGATACATTTTTTCAAAACTATGAGGCAGGTAATAAATTCTATACAACTGGTTATGATGTTATTTTGAAAACAATGAATGAATTTGCTAAAAAGACAGGTAGAGTATATAAACCATTTGAATACGTTGGTGCTAAAAACCCAACAAGAGTAATTGTTTCAATGTGTTCAAGTTGTGACACAATTGAAGAAGTTGTTAATTATTTAAATAAAAAAGGTGAAAAAGTAGGTTTAATTAAGGTAAGACTATATCGCCCATTTAATACTACTGCATTTGTTGCTGTACTACCAAAAACAACAAAAATTGTAACAGTATTAGATAGAACTAAAGAACCTGGGTCAATTGGTGAACCATTATTTTTAGATGTTCAAGCTGCATTAGTAGAACAAAAAAGAGCTAATGTTAAGTGTTTAGCTGGTCGATATGGTTTAGGTGGTAAAGATTTCTTACCGGAAAATGTAGCATCAATTTTTGATAATATGAAATTAAAATCTCCTAAGAATCATTTTACAGTTGGTATTATCGATGATGTTACTCATCTATCGTTATCAGCACCAAATAATTTTAAAGGTTTAGAAAATGATTGTTATGAAATGAAATTCTTAGGATTAGGTAGTGATGGTACGGTTTCTGCAAATAAGTCAAGCATTAAAATTGTTGGTGGATTAACTCAAAAATATGTTCAAGGTTATTTTGAATATGATTCAAAAAAATCTGGTTCATTAACAACATCACATTTAAGAATGAGCGATAAGAATTTTCATTCACCATATTTAGTTCACAATGCTGACTTTGTTGCCATCCATAACTATGCTTTTATTAATCAATATGATGTTTTAAATGGTTTAAAAAAGAATGGTAAGGTTTTATTAAATACTTCTTTAAGTGATGAACAATTAGCAAAAGACTTACCAGAAAACTTTAAAAAAATATTAAAAGCTACTAATGCAACAGTTTATGCAATTCCAGCATTTAAAGTTGCTGGAGAAGCAGGACTAGGTAATCGAATAAATGTTATTATGCAAGCATGTTTCTTTAAGATTACAAACATTATTCCTTATGATGTTGCTGAAAAGGAAATGAAAACTTTTGCAACAAAAGCCTATAGTAAAAAAGGCGAGAAGATTCTTGCTGCTAATATGAAAGCCATTGAAGCTGCAACAACCGACTTAAGAGAAGTTAATAGAAGATTATTATTATCTACCAAGACAACTTCATTTACTAAACAAAAAAATCTACCACAAAATATTAAAAATTGAGTTGTTAAAATCAATTCTCGTCACGGAGACGATATGAAAGTATCTGAATTTAATCCTGATGGTCACACATTCCCAGGAAGTAGTCAATATGAAAAACGTGGTATTGGTTTAAATGTACCAATATGAAATCCTGACAAGTGTGCTCAATGTGGACAATGTACATTAGTTTGTCCTCATGCTGCTATTAGAGCATTCTTAGTTAAAGATAGTGGAACATTACCTTCTAAAACAGCTCTAGCTGATGCTAATAGCAAGTTTGTAGTTCAATGTTCTCCACTTGATTGTACAGGATGTACTTCATGTGTTAAAGTTTGTCCAATGAATAAACAAGAACCACAAACACTTATAATGAAACCGTTAAGAGATGTAGTTGAACAACAAGAAAAGAATTGAGAATTTATTAACAAACAAGAACAAGTTAAGCAAACTAAATTCGCAGATTCAACTGTGTTGGGAGTTCAATTTAAGAAACCTTATTTTGAATTTAGTGGAGCTTGTAGTGGTTGTGGTGAAACTCCATACATTACTTTAGTATCTAGATTGTTTGGTAAATCAATGATGATTGCTAACGCTACGGGTTGTTCATCGATCTATGGTGGTAGCGCTCCATGTAATCCTTATACTATTGACAAGGAAGGACATGGACCATCATGAGCTAATTCGTTATTTGAGGATAATGCCGAATTTGGTTATGGAATGAGATTAGCAACTGATTACCAAAGAACCGAGGTTTATGAAAAGCTACAAAAATCTGTTTATGATAATAATATAGAGTTACAAAAGAAAGTTGCTGAATTAATTGAAGTTAAAGATAAACCAGAATCTTTTGAAAAAGCTAATGAACTTGTTGAAGTATTAAAGAACGTTAACAACCCTGAAGCTAAATTTGTTATCAAACATGCAGATCAGTTACCTAAAAAATCGCAATGAATCTTTGGTGGTGATGGTTGAGCATACGATATCGGATATGGCGGATTAGATCATGTTATTGCACAACATGAAAATGTAAATATTCTTGTATTAGATACAGAAGTTTATAGTAACACTGGCGGTCAAGCTTCCAAAGCAACACCAGCTGGTTCAATTGCTAAATTTGCTGCAAGTGGTAAACCAACACGTAAAAAAGATTTAGGTTTAATTGCGATGAGTTATAAAGATGTTTATGTAGCCCAAGTATCAATGGGAGCAAACCCTACACAATTAATTAAAGCATTAATTGAAGCAGAATCATACAACGGTCCATCGTTAGTAATTGCCTATGCTCCATGTATTAACCATGGTATTAATTTAGCTGGTGCACAAGCTGAAATGAAAAAAGCTGTTGATACAGGTTATTGAAACTTATATCGTTATGATCCAAGAAATGAAAAAGCTCCATTAACAATAGATAGTCCAAAACCAACATTACCATATCAAGATTTCTTAATGGGAGAACAACGTTATGTTCAGTTATCTAAAAAATCTCCTGAGCATGCAAAAAAATTATTTGAAGCTTCAGCTAAAGAAGCCGCTCAAAGAAGAGAAGCTCTTGACAGAATTGTTGCTGAACAAAGTAAGTAATTCATTAATATTTTAAAAATAGAAATGTTAGATGTATGTCTAACATTTTTTTGTTAATGTAGAAATACGTGTAACGTATTTCTACCAAACATACTTAATAAGCTTATAGCAATAGGGTATGTCACTCATGTAAATGTAAATAAGGCAATTGGATCCGTTATTCCAAAACCAGCAATTCCTTCAAGGACAACATTAAGATCGCTTAAATAAAAGATTAATGTTCCTAAAAAGAATAAAAGTCATTGATCTTTCTTATAAGTACAGAGAGCTCTTCAAACAACGAATGTTAGTAATGCTCCATAAATTGGTACAGCTAATTTAAAAATTATTCCTACATTATTGTGAATTGGTATTCATCATAAAAAACAAACAAGGTTATAGATAATGAGAATGATAAAAAAAGGAATGAGAAATAAAAAATCTTTTTTATGAAAACCATGAGTTTTTTGTAAAAAATAAATAATCAATGATATGTGACAGAATACAAAAGCTATTAAATTCATATCAACTTTTAATGAACCAAGTAATTCAGCGATAAAACAACAAAATAAAGCAATAGAAACTAAGAATGTTTGTTTTATTTTGTTAGTAATTAATGAATATAAAAAACTAACAAATACAAACAGGGGAACAATTATTCTTATGCCAAGTTGATATGATTGATTATTGAAATCTGTTTGTTTCAATATCTGAATAATTAGTATTGAGATAAATGAAAAAACACAAAGTATTAAATAAATAATGTTATAAATTTTTGATTGAAAAAAATCTAGTTTATTTATCTTTTTCATTTTAAAAATTATAGGTAGAAATTAGAGTTAAGTCTCAAATTTTTTGTCTAACTTGCATTCATTATACACCTTGCTTCTTTTAAACAAATAGAGTTCGATTAACTGCATTTGATTTTGATATTTCATACCGTTGTGTTTTCGT
>JAISGU010000009.1 GCA_031262935.1 Mycoplasmataceae bacterium
TTTTGTCATAACTTAACTCCTACTTAATATAAGTTAGACAATTTTTTATACCTTTTTACGAAGTAAACTTTATAGATTTAACCTCTAAAAAAGCAAACATTTTGAGACTTTATTCAATAATTTTGATTTTTTCATATTGTTAAAACCTATCCCCTTCTAACATGTGTAATTATTGTTTTTTTTTGATATTTTAAATATTCCTTATATAGGATAATAAAATTAATACTAATGTTAAATAAATTTAAGTTAACTACAGAAATGATACCAAAAGGTGATCAAGATAAAGCTATAAAAAGTTTGACTAATAATATTAAAAAAAATATTAATCAACAAGTATTATTAGGAGCAACAGGAACTGGTAAGACTTTTACCATTGCTAATGTTATACAAAATATTCAACAAAATACTTTAGTAATGGTACATAATAAAACTTTAGCTGCTCAGTTGTATAGCGAATTTAAAGATTTATTTAAAGAAAACCATGTTGAATATTTTGTATCATATTTTGATTTTTATCAACCAGAAGCATATATCCCAAGAAGTGATACATATATTGAAAAATCAGCAATGGTAAATGACGAAATTGAAATGTTAAGACTTTCTACAATCAATTCATTAGCAAGTAATAAACCTACAATTGTTGTTGCTTCTGTTGCTGCTATTTATGCTTCTGTTGCTCCTAGTGACTTTGAAATGTATCGAATTGTTTTATCTAAAAATACTGAAAGAAATTTAAAACAATTACAATACGATTTAGTTAGACTCTTATATGAAAGAAACAATATTGAACTGAAACCAGGAACATTTAGATTAAAAGGTGATGTGTTAGAAATCGCCCCTGGTTATACTGATGCTTTTACAATTCGTGTTTCTTTTTTAGGCAACACTATTGAAGATATCACTTTAATTGATTCATTAACTGCTGAAGTTAAAGAACATTGAGATACATATGTTATTGTCCCTGCAAGTGAATATATTATGAATAAAGACCGTTGAAATGAATCAATGAAGCGAATCAAAAATGAAATGGAAGAAAGAGTTAAATACTTTAAATCACAAAACAAATTATTAGAAGCGCAACGAATTGAAGAAAGAACTAAACATGATATTGAATCATTACAAGAGCTAGGTTATTGTAATGGCATTGAAAACTATTCAAGACATTTAGAATTAAGAAAAGAAAATTCTACACCATACACTTTATTTAATTATTTTAAAAAGAACGATTGATTAATGGTAATTGATGAATGTCACATGACTATTCCACAAATAAGAGGAATGTACAATACCGATAGAAGTCGTAAACAAACATTAGTTGATTATGGTTTTAGACTTCCATCAGCATTAGACAATCGTCCTTTAAATTTTCAAGAATTCAATGATAAATTAAATAATGTTATTTACGTTTCAGCGACACCAAATGATTATGAAATTGAGAAATCAAATCATAATGTTGTTGAACAAATTGCTCGTCCTACAGGTTTAATTGATCCTGTCATTGAAATTCATCCAGCTAAATATCAAGTTGATGATTTAGTTGAAGAATTAGTAAAACAAATAAAGAAAAAAGAAAAAACATTTGTCAATGTTTTAACAATTAAGATGGCCGAAAACTTAACAGACTATTTAAAAAAACAGAAAATAAAAGTCATGTATATGCATAATGAACTAAAAACATTAGAACGTGCTCAAATCATCAATGATTTGAGACGTGGTAAATATGATGTTATTGTCGGCATTAATCTTTTAAGAGAAGGATTAGATGTCCCTGAAGTTTCTTTAGTAGCTATTTTTGATGCTGATAAACCAGGCTTTTTCAGAAGTGATAAAGCATTAATTCAAACATTTGGACGTGCTGCAAGAAATGAACACGGAAGAGTTATTTTATATGCTGATAAGACAACAGAAGCAATGAAAACTGCTATTGCTGAAACAGAAAGAAGAAGAAACTATCAAATTGCTTATAACAAAAAGCATCATATTACTCCAAAAACAATTATTAAACCAATTAGAGAAGACATCTCTTCTAAACAAGACGCTAAAGCTATTGAAGCTTATTTTCTACACAAAAATAAAGTTGATACTAAAAAAACAACAAAAGCAATTAATATAATTCGTAAAGAGATGTTACAAGCTGCTAAACAACAAGAATATGAAAGAGCAGCATACCTACGTGACATGCTAATTGAAATGGAAGGAGATCAAAAACATGCAAAAATTGAAGATTAGTTTATTAACACTTATTAGTTCTTTCTCCTTATCTCTTCCTTTTGTCTCAGCAAACAATTCATATAGTGTTACGAATAATAGTCAATTAACATTGTATACCCCCGAAGAGAATTATCAATTTATTCATGATAGATCTTTTGATATTGGTGCATTTTATCCAGTTGGGGGGACGCAATACACTGGTACAGTTGGAACTGGATGAATATTCCAACATATAAAAAATTATGAATACTATATGTTTACTAATTGACATGTAAAGTACGGCATGGATGAAATCTATACTGAACATCCAAAAAATGCTATTACTTGTTTTTCTTTTTCAATAAACACTTCTCCCGACTCTAGAACTGGTAACTTGAATCAGATACCTTCATTGACATGATATCCTGCTCATTATCTTAATTACAATAATAAGCAATGAGGAATTGATGCAGCAATAGCAAAAATTAATTTTACAAATAATCCTGCTAATAAAAGTACATTAGATAATTTAAATGCATACGCCGATCAACACAACAATATGTTGGTTGATTTCAATACAAATTGTCTTAATACTGCAGATCCCATATACATAGGTGGTTATCCAGCTGCAGATTGATCTAAATCTGAAGCATCAAAATATATTAAATGACAATGTGCAACAGATACAATCAATGAGATTAAACATTTTTTTAAAACTTCAAACCCAACACCAGACAATTTCGATCATGGTATTGATGGTAGCCAATATACAGATTCAAAAATTATTTCTATGTCTGATACATACAATTTAAATTGATATCCTTCGGGAACAGGTCCGCTTTTCAATATTGGTGGTGGTGCTAGTGGTAGCATGATTTTAGATTCTAATCAAAAAGTCTGTGGATTATATTGGGGAGGTTTTGCTACAACTGATGGTTCTAAATATATGCCTTCAATCGAAATATTTGCTAATGGCTCTAATTACGATTTGTTAGAGGATTTTAATAATAATAAGTGAATTAATGACGATCCAACGCCTTCTCCAACTCCTACCAATAACACCCTAATTATTGCTGTTTGTTGTAGCATCGGTGGTGTGTTATTAATTGGTGGAATTACACTATTAGTAATTTATTTTATAAGAAAAAAGAAAAACTCTACTCAACAACATTAAAAAACTCACAAGCATTCTCATAAAGTTTTTTAGCAAGTTTTTCTTTATCCATATTTAGCACCTTACTCATACCGTCAACAACATATGGAATATATTCTGGTGAATTTGTTTTCCCGCGATATGGTTCTGGCGTTAAATATGGCGCATCTGTTTCACTCAACAATCTTTCTAACGGAATTAATTTCATTACTTCTCTTAATTCGTTCGCTTTTTTAAAAGTAATAATCCCATTAAAAGAATATCAAAGATTTTTTTCTTTAATATATTCTTTTGCAATTTTGATTGTTGGAGTGAAACAATGAATAATTACTTTTAAATCTTTAGCATATTCTTTAAGAATTTTTAAGCAATCATCATAAGCATCGCGGACATGTACCATTAATGATAAATGATATTTTTTAGCGAGATTAATATGAGCAAGAAAAGAATCAGTTTGAACTTTTTTATCATAATTTTGGTAATGATAATCTAATCCCGTTTCTCCAATTGCTACAACTCTTTTCTTGCTATTTTTAATAAGCATATCTTCTAAATTTTTAATTGCTAAAGTAATATCAATATTTTTAGTATCTTCTGGGTGAATACCAATACATGCATATACATTATTTTTTTTATTTGCATGTTCTATAGCAACTAGACTATTATCAAGATTACTGCCTACATCTACATAACTTATTTTTAATTGTTTACATTTGTCAGCAATTTGACTAAAATCTGACTCTAATGGTTGCATATTGGTATGAGTATGAATATCAAAATATTTATTCATATTATTTACCTACACAAAAATTTTTAAATAATTGATCAACAAAATTGTACTCTTTACCATTGCCTAATATTCCCATTAAAGAATTCATAGCATGATGTAAATATTCAATCGCTAAATCTAATGTCATTTTTTGATGAATTAAATCTTTTACACCTTGTAATTGTTCAACAATATTCATCATTAATTCAATCGAACGATCTGATTGTAATATTGGATTATTAAGATTAACATCGCCAATATGACTTGCGTATTTTCATAATGTTTTAATTAATAAATCTATTTGATTATTTTTAGCAGATATTTTTATTCCTTTAATATTAACTTTTCTTTTTAAATCTGATTTATTAATCACAACTAAATATTTTTTATCTTTTAATAATGATTTAATTTTTTTATCTTCATCATTTAATTTTTGTGAACCATCTACTAGTCAAATAATAATTTGTGCGTTATTGATGGCGTTATTTGTCATATCGATACTAATATTTTCTAATTGATCAGTTGTTTTTCTTATCCCTGCTGTATCCATTACATTAAAAGTCAAACCATTAATGTTAACTTTTGATGATACGACATCTCTTGTTGTTCCTGGAACACTAGAAACAATGACACGTTGTTCATCTAATAAGGCATTCATTAATGATGATTTGCCAACATTTGGTCTGCCGATTAAAGCAACATTAACGCCATCTTTAATGGGTTTGATAATTCTAGAATTTTTAACAATTAGTTCTGCTTCTTTAATTAAATCATCAATTTTTTTAAGAAATGTTTTTTTATTAATATTTGGGATATCATCAAATTCTGGATAATCAATATTTACTTCTACTTGTCCAATTAATTTAAACAATTCTTCTTTAAACTTGTTTAAAGCTTTAATAACTTGTTTATTAAAGGTATTATTAGCTAAATCTATTGCTTTATCGTTGCTGGCATTAATGATGTTGTTAATTGCATCAGCTTCATTAATGGTTAATTTATTATTCATAAAGGCACGTCTAGTAAATTCACCAGGTTCTGCTAGTTGACAACCACAAGCAACTAATATGTCAATAATTTTGTTAGCAAGATAAATTCCACCATGACAGTTGATTTCGATTAAATCTTCCCCTGTATAAGACTTGGGAGCAATAAATTTCATTAATAAAACATTATCAATCGTCTTGTTGTTTCATACTAAACTAACACGCTGAATAGCATAACTTTGTTTTTTTACTGGAAATGATGATAACCGATTAATAATTTTATATGTATCATTTCCAGACACTCTAATAATATGAATAGCACTATTCATAGGTGCAGTAGCTAAAGCACAAATTGTTTTCATTGACTTAAATTATAGGTACTCTTTTAAATGAAAGTGTCCATTAATTCACATCACTAAGAGAGAAAAGAAATAAATTTGCTAGTTCTTTACTATAAGAAGAATGGACACATTCGTTATTAAAGAGCAATTATAGGCGCTCTTTTGAACGAAAGTGTGGTTGTTTATAGACAGATATAAAAATACAAGCATATGACATCCCATATAAATAGTGAACTAAAAATGTTAAATAGTCGTTAATAACTCATTGTTTTTCTTAAGCATAATATTCTTTAGATTAATATCATATTTCACTTCACTTGGATATTGACAAATTACAAATTCTGAAGATTTAAAAATACTAGTGAGTTTAATATTGTTTCCGTTAAATGATAGTTTATAACACTTGTAGTAATTTTTGCCGTGTATGTTATTATGTGGCGTTCCCGTAATGTATATCATATTCTCCCATACATCAAGTAATTTCCATATAGCAATAGTTTCGGCTTCATATAGCGAAACTATATGATGTAGCTCGCAAGCGTGATCCTTTGTTATCGAATGATGTTCAAAATATTTATGTTTTTCAATAAGAGATCTTTTGGCTTCTGTTATATCTGAATACATTGAATTGTTGTCAAATCTTAAACATAAGGAATACATACTATCCATTTCAAAAAATGATGTTTGCGAAAATAATGAAATAATTTGTTGAGATTCGTTGACTCAATTATGTCAATCACGATCTTGAGTTTTATTGATGCCAGTTAATTTGTGTATATCATCACATCAATTTCTAACAGCTCCTTTTATCGATTCTTTTGTAAATTTACTTAGCCTTCTTCAATCTTTTATTAGTTTTAGAATATGTTCAGATGTGTAGAATTTTCCAGAAAAAGTCTGATTTATTCCTGTTATAAATAGAAGGAATTCGTCTAATGTAAGTCTTTTCTCTCTTGAATCATTGTCATATAAATTTACAAGTAAATCTTTTATTGTTTCTATGAGTCCGTTACTTAATTTTTGAATAGCTTGTAAGTAACAAAAATATTTATCTTTAGTTGTTTGAGAGTTAATCATTTTTATTCCTAATTTATCTATCTGAACAAACTTGATTGTAGTCCTTGAATATGGATCTATTTCTTCGCCTTTTTCATTGTAACGTTTAATCAAACCCATTCTATGAAAATCAGGAAATAATGTTTTTTTGACACTATTGAGAGTGCCTTTGCCATTAATTTTATTTACATCATCAACAAATTGCTTGTAGTCATTGATTGTTGTTGAATATACTCCATTATCATCACCTATTAGTATTTCCATTTTTCCATATTTATTTAATTCTTTCAAAATGTTATAAACATCATCTATTAAATATCTATTGTGCTGCGATAAATGTATCCCACGATAATGATTATCAAACATTCTGTTGACAAAAAAATCAATGAGTTCGCTAGTTGGTGGACAAATTTGTAATAATGTATCTTTTAAGTTATCCATTTAGACTCTCCGTTATCTGCTTAAAATATTTATTATTTATTTCACATGCAAGAGAATTTCTTTTCAGTCGTTTGCATATTTTACTTGTTTGTCCAGAGCCAGAAAATAAATCAAAAATTAAATCATTTTCATTTGATGAAGCGATTATTATTCTTTCAATTAATTTTTCTGGTTTGATAGTAGGATGAAGTAATTTTATAGTTCGACCTTTTACCTTTTTTGATTGTCTTTCAGATGCAAATTCTCACACGTCATTGCATAATTTACCATTTTTGTTAGGTTCTCAATATTTGCCATTTTTGCCTTTTACTCCCTTGCCACTAGTTAATCTTTTAATGGAAAGATATGGAATCCTAATCATATCGTAGTTAAAAGTTTTGGGGCTGGATTTTGATAAAAAAATACATGTCTCCTGGTTACACACAAATCTTGTTTTTGTAGGATGGAAACCATCTTTTTTGTATCAAGTTATTCAATTATTAAATTTTAATTTTGGTAACAAATGAGTAAGTGCTATTGCTGAATTGCATTGATTATTGAAAATGTATATTGAACCTCCTTTTTTTAATTTACGAATTGCTAAACTCATTCATGAATCCATAAATTTTCAATACTCTAAGTTATTTTTAAAGATATCTCATTTATCTATTCCGATGTTGTAGGGAGGATCTGCGATTATCAAATCTGCACAGTTATCTTTCTGTTTAGAAAGAAAACTACAGACATCCTCTTTAAAAACTTTATTAAATACCATAAACCTTCTTTTCTATAACTTTTTTGTAATTCTTATAAAGTTCATATCCTATAAAATTTCTATTTAATTCTTTAGCAGCCAATAAAGTAGTACCGCTACCGGCGAAAGGGTCTAAAACAACATCATCAACTCAACTAAATAATTTAATACATCTTTTTGCTAATTCCAATGGCATTATTGCAGGATGCAATCCAAAAGCTTTATCACCACGATTCGGTCCAGGAAAATTTCATATTTGCTTAGTTAATTCAACTCATTCTTTTTGCGTTAGCTTTGATTTATCCTTAATTTTTTTATCACGTCCATTTATCGGTTTTCCTGGTTTGACATAAATTGTTATAAATTCTGTTGTATTTTGAGCATAAAAATTACTAGGGTATGGGTAACTGCCAAACATTAATTTCTTAGCAGAATTTGTTCTATTTCATATATATAAATCCATTAGTTGAAATTTTGTATTATTTAATATTGAATGTTGTATCTCACTTTGTAAGTCATAAATAAACCTGTTATGATTTAAATTATTTTCGCTTTTCAAAAGGGGAACAAGAGGAACGTTTATACACATTTTTCCATTGGGTTTCAAAACTCTTAAAGATTCTTTTCAAACATTTAATAATGTAGAAAGATATTGATTAAAACTTTTTGAATGTCCTGCATCTCCATTTAATAATTTTGAATGCTTATTTATTTGATAACCATCTTTTGAATAATCTTTTAAATTAAAATATGGTGGAGATGTAACAATTAAATCAATTGATTCATTTGGTATCTCATTCATTTTTTCAGAATCTTTGTAAAAAACTTTATTTAAATATTCTGGGGTGACTATTTTACTCTTCATATGTGTTAGAAATAACTAACAATATTATAGAAATAAAAATTACAAATTGTTAGTCGGAATAGGTTGATAAATAACTAACAATAAATAAGAATTATTTATAGACAATGACTGACATTAAAAAGTGATTTGGCAATAGGGTTAGAGAACTGCGTAAAAAGAAAAATTGAAGTCAAGAAGATTTTAGTTTTGAAATAGATATGGCTAGATGTTATGTCGCAATTATCGAAGCAGGTAAGCAAAATATAGCATTAACTAATGTACAAAAAATTTGTAATGGATTAAATGTTTCAATTAGTGAATTTTTTAAAGATTTTAAATAATTAGTACGACCATAATATTTTTAACGCCCTAATAGGATCGTCAGTTCCTCTAGCTAACATTATCGATAGTTTAATAGTTCACTTTCATTTGTCTTTAAGTTCTATTTCCTTGTGAGTTGCAAGATACTCCATTTTACGTTTTGTCATATTTTGTTCCTAGTTTAAAGTTAAGATATTTGTTCTTTTAATTTGTGTATTGTAAATTGTGCTACTAACAGACATACACATATTTAACATCATTTGTACAGCAATAGTAAACCCACCATTATTAATACGAAGTCATTTGACTAAGTTTAAATAGTGTAGCAAATATTTTGTTGCCACTCCTTTAAAAGTGTAGTTAAGTAGGTTTTTAATTTGTGAGTGATAATTATTAACGTTTTGTAAGTGGTATTTCCCTCTGACTACCGGAGTGTGGTCGTTTCTATTTTTTCGTTTCTTAGTTAATTGTTTGTATGGAATATTCATTAATTCCATTGCATGTTTAGATGTAACTGAACCATCAAGAATTACTTTTGTCAATTCAGTATTAACTATTTTGTCTTTATAAGCTTGAACAATCATATCACTATTAGGATTACCGCAACAAAGAATACGATTCAGAGCATTTTTGTTTCTGTCTACACTTGTTGACACGCATACTTTGTGTTTGCCAATACCCGCTGGGTCACACACTCAATGACTAAATCCGAGTTAAGTCTCAAATTTTTTGTCTAACTTGCATTCATTATACACCTTGCTTCTTTTAAACAAATAGAGTTCGATTAACTGCATTTGATTTTGATATTTCATACCGTTGTGTTTTCGT
>JAISGU010000010.1 GCA_031262935.1 Mycoplasmataceae bacterium
ACGAAAACACAACGGTATGAAATATCAAAATCAAATGCAGTTAATCGAACTCTATTTGTTTAAAAGAAGCAAGGTGTATAATGAATGCAAGTTAGACAAAAAATTTGAGACTTAACTCAAAAAGAAGCACCTACAATCGGTATTCAATATAAAATCATAAATACTGGAACAATAAATAGGTGAGGTAACAAAGAACTTGTTTATGACAAAAGAAGATTTACATATCCATGTGCTAATAAGAATGACTTAATTAATACATTCCCAACTAGAACTTTTTTATTAGGCAAAAAAATAATAATTGCTTCAATGGGGTCATTAAAATTATTACTTGATGATAAATCAGAATTTTTTCCATCCATGCCATTACTCGTTATTTATAACAACGAAGATTTATTAAATAAACTTTACCTATTATTAAGTTCAAAATTACTTAATTGATATTTACTAACAACATTTAAAAATGCAGGAATGGCAGGATTTAAACTTAGGTATGGAGATTTAGAGAATATTCCTATACCTAATTTACAAACTATAAATATTGATTCAAATAAAATTGATGAATGTGTGTACAAGGCATACAACCTTACCAAAGAGGAAATTGAAATTATTGAAAAAGAATTAATTTAATACCTTTTTATATATGATAATTTGAATATGACTTTTAAGGGTATACCAGATAAATATTGACCTTCTATAGAACAAAATGTAAAGTTTGATGTTGTGTATAGAGCAATTAAGAATAACACGATAACAAAAGAAGATTTTATGCCTGACCACTTAAAAAGTAATCCATTCCCAATTTCAATAAATAAAAAGCTTACACGATCAAATTATTCATTATCTTTATTTTCAAAAATTGTTGATTTAAAACATAAACACGATGCAAACCCGATTATTGGTAACTTTGTCGCAAAAGGAAAAACTGATATTAATAAAGGTGTTGCAATACCAAGAAATCAAGATTCACATGTTAATTATTTTCTTTACGACCCCGACAGTAATAATCCATGCTCTGATTTTATAATATGGGAGAAAGGTTACAATGAATAATACTTTTTACATTAAAGATTTAGGCAGCTTAGTATTAGATGACATATTAATGGAATATGACCATCCAATTATTTTTACTTGTATTGATGGTGTTAAAACAAAATATTTGTTTTATGAAATCAACAGTTCCCAACATTATGAATGAATTGTTGTTAGAGTTTCTGATAAACGATGTTATGAAATAAAAACAAATAAAATTTCTATACAAAAAGCATTTAAAAATTCAGAAATAGAAAATGAATTTTATAAAATTTCAGTTAAAGATAATAAATGAACTAAAGAAAATATTAACTCGTTAAATAATTCTTGATTTTCTGATAATGAAACATTTATTGGCAAATCTATTGACAATGTTGATGACAACAAATGACTTCAAACTGTTGATGTGAATAAATCTATTGTTGACTTGAAATACAATACTAATACTAATAAACACGATATTGATACAAAGACTTTTGAAAAAGTTATACATAATGCAAATGATTTTTTTAGTATATGACCAAACCAAAATGTAAATGCATGTACTTTACCAGGATCTTGCATAATTCGGTTTACTTTCGATTCCACATCTTCCTTGTTTGACGATGCTGATGAGGACCCGGCTTTCAATGTAATAAATAAAGTATTTGATAATATAAATGACAATAAAATTGAATTCAATGACATATTTGATGACACTGACAAAAAGAATGATGAAAAAAATTATGTTAAAGTTAAAGACTTTCTAAATTGCATAAATGAAACAAAACCATTAATTACATATAGAAATAAAAAACTAGCTAAAGTTAATAGAATCAATGTTCAAGACAGTGTTTATAAAATAAATAATTTTGTAAAAAAAATTGATTTTAAAATAGAAGAAATTAAAAAAAACATTTCAACTATTGAAAAGGAATATGATGGTTATTTTATAGGATTTAGTTTTAAAAATAAGTCATTTGATTTTGCGTCTAACAACGAAAAAATTCATGGTGATATAGATGAAAATCTATCAGAACTTAATGTTAAAGTATCGGATGTTAAAAGCAATCAATACAAAATAAAGCTTAATGTTTCTACAAACTCTATATCAGGTAAAAAAACAAATATTCTAAAATCAATCGAAGAATTAAGCTAACAAACCCTATTCACCTTCAATATCACTTTTAATATGTTTAATTTTATTTTTAAAAGTTTCTTGTTGAGATGTATATTCTTCTTTAAAGTTATTAACAAAATCAGTCAATAAAGATTGAACAAATTTTACTTGCTCATCCTTTTCGTATTGCTTTTCAATTTCATATTCTACCTTAAAACCATCACTATCATTTAATAATTCGGAACCCAGATTTGTTAAGAATTCAGCAATGTTATCATTAGTAATGCTGTTTTCATTAGTTAAACCAAAACTTATAGAATTTTTAGTACTTCTACTTGATGGTTCATTAATTTCTACGGTTATTTCCTTTTCATTTTTTGTTATTGTTATTTTTTTCATATTATTTATTCTCCTTAATTATTTTTTTATAACGTTTTATTAGCGATTCTGATCCACCTTCTAGATAATTAGCAATTGGTGAATCTTCTACTTGCAGTTCTCTTATTAAATAATGTTTATTTAAATCAAAGAATTGTTCATACGGTTCATCATGATTATCCAAATCAGCTAAGGTAATTGTCTTGGTATCAAGATTAATACCAAAGTTTGCATTATGAGTAACGATGAATATTTGATTATCTTTACCCATTTGTTTCTCAATTAACGGAATCAACATTCTGTATATTGTTGAACTATCGATGTTATCTTCAGGTTGATCTAAAAACAAGAATGGTAGTTTATTATTAGTTATTTTCTTTGTTAATCCAAAGCTAGTTTTTGTACCAAGTGACATTTTGTTATAGTCTTTACCATCCGCTAACAATTTAACTTTATCACTAACTTTTTTCTTTAACACTCCTAAAATATGTTTTTGTAAATCGTTTTTATCAACTCTTGTTGGTTCATCATTATCAAATGATGCATATAGCCAATTGGTGTACTTACTAGGGTCTTTTTTTGCTTTCCTTAACGAATGATTAAGTATCTCTAATAACGATTCATCATTTTGTTCAAACTCAATATTTTCTTTAATGTAAAATTGTAAATCATAATATCCTACATTCGTTTTGTCATCTATATTAAATGATAATCCACCATTCATTATGATATTAAAGCAAGTAACATTCTTGGCAATTAATTTTCCCATGTTACTAAACATTTCTTTAGCTTGAGATTTAAATAATGGAATGGATGATTCTCTACTGCTATTGTTTTTAACAAAGTTTTGAATATATTTTCCTGTGTTTCTTAAAGAATCTCCCTTAACTAACTCAAGGACCTTATCTCAATAATCTTTATTATGAATTTTAACAACTTCATCTATTAAATTAATTAATGTTTTAATATTGACATTTGTAGTTGACTCATTTATCTTCTTATAAACTTCTAATAAAGCTATCGATTTAGCAGATGTATTCATTAAACGTTTGTCTATTGATAAATCCTTAGTATAGTCATACATTTCCTTTTTATATTTATCATTTAGGTTTGTAAAAAAAGTATCTTTACCAATTGATAATTTATTTATATTAGTTCATGATACATTATCAGATCTTAACTGATACAAATCAAAAAATGTTTTGAAATATTCTTCAAATAATTCAATAATATATTTAGCTCTTTTTTTAATAATAATTTCAACGAACTCGTCCTTTGCTTTTTCAATTTTTTTTGTATTGTGTAATTCCGTTTTTATATCATCTGATTGAGTAATAATTCCATCCTTAGATGAAATGTTTGATAGTTGCTTATAAGTAACTATTTCTCCATTTGAATATGTAATTGCCACTGATTCTGGATCCAGATGCTTTGTTTGTAAAGCTTCTTTTGTCTCTTTTAACAATTTTCCCTTGCAATATAAAGCATAAATTAAATTTAGTAAAGTGGATTTGCCTCCACCCTTTGGGCCAATTATTACATTTGTCCCTTCACTAAACTTTAGTTTTAATATTTTATTTGTATATGTATTTTTAATATCTAATTCTTTTATGTAATTCATTTATTCCTCCTTAAAATTAGTTATTCATTTAATAATGTTTGTAAATCATCTGATGGATAATTTGGTGAAACATCAATTCATTCTTCATCATTTTCGAGTTAAGTCTCAAATTTTTTGTCTAACTTGCATTCATTATACACCTTGCTTCTTTTAAACAAATAGAGTTCGATTAACTGCATTTGATTTTGATATTTCATACCGTTGTGTTTTCGT
>JAISGU010000013.1 GCA_031262935.1 Mycoplasmataceae bacterium
ATTCAAATATCTCTCAATGGGAATACACCTAAATCGTATGGTTTGTATAAACAAATGCATGCTTATCTGACGTATAATAAATTTACTCCAACTTTTAGGGCCTAATTTGGTTAGACAAAAAATTTGAGACTTAACTCAATTATTTGAATTTTGTAATAAATCATTCTATTAGTAATAAAGTTTTTTCAAACTGTTTAACGATATCGTTAACATTTGGTTTTATTTTTCTATTAAATAGTTTAGGAAAATATCTTCTACAGTTATTTAGCTTTAAAGAATTTAGGAAAAACTTTATATATCTATCCAATGTATTAATTAATAGTTTAATGAATAAAGACACAAGATTTATTAATAAGATAAACAAAAACGAACTGTATCTTGTTGATACAGTCCTACAAACAATTTCATTGTTTATTACAAATGAAATTAACAATCTATTGTCTAATTGTTTGCTACTATTTATTTCGTTTGTGATTGTTTGTATGAACAATGTCTGATTTTTATTAATTGGATTAGTATGTATTCTTGTATCAACGTTGTTTGGTGTGATTAAATATTTTAATAAGAAGTCAATATTAAAAGTAGTTATTAACAACCAAAACATAAATAATAATGTTACTTGTTTGTTGATTGAATATTTATCAGGTTCAACAATTGAAAAAGATAAATTATTTAATCAAATTAAAAATAACTATTTTTCTTTTTTAAATCTTCAATCCAAACAAACTATGTTCAATGGTTGCTTCAACTTTTTTAATGAAATTTTTCATGACTTTATTTATATGATTGTTGTCATTGTTTGTACATTTTTAATTATCAATATAACAAGTTTTAATATTGGGAAATTAACATTAATCATCTCGTTAATCGGAATGATTAGCACATCTTCCAATAACATCAATTCTTTTTTTCATAAACACATTGAATATAGAGAAATGATTAAAATCTATAACAAAATTCTTTATGTTGGGAACAAGAATGACGACAATGCCTCTAATGTATAATTAGAACATGAAAAAAAATGCGGTTTATGATCCAAGTTCATTTGAAAATAGGATTTATAAATTTTGAAAAGAAAACAATTTATTTGAACCAATAAAAAAAAATAAAGATAGTAAAAACTTTTGTATCATCCTTCCTCCACCAAATGTTACAGGACATTTACATTTAGGTCACGCATGAGATGGTTCATTACAAGACGCTATGATTCGTTATAAAAAACTTAAAGGTTTTAGAGCTTTGTGAATTCCTGGAACAGATCACGCAGGAATTGCAACACAAACAAAGTTTGAACAAGTTCTAAAACAAAATGGCGAAAATATTAAAGTCATTCCTAGAAACCAATTCCTAAAAAGACTTTACAAATGATCAATTGAACAAAAAAAATATATTCATGCCCAATGGGCGAGAATGGGGTTATGTTTATCTTATAAGAACGAAGCTTATACCCTTGATGAAAATGTTAGTGAATTAGTTAATTCAACATTTAAGAAGTTATATGATGATAAATTAATTTATCAAGGGTATAAAATTGTTAATTGAGACATTAAACTACAAACGGCTATTAGCGACATTGAAGTTGTTCATAAATCTACAAAATCTAAAATGTATCATTTTAAATATCAAGTTACTAATACAAACGAATTCATAAAAGTTGCAACAACAAGACCAGAGACGATGTTTGTAGATGTAGCAGTATTTGTTAATCCAAACGACGAACGATATAAAAAGTATATCAATATGCAAGTTATCAATCCTATTAACGATAAACTTATACCAATTCTTACAGACACATATGTTGATTCATCGTTTGGAACAGGTGCAATGAAATGTACACCAGCACACGATTTTAATGATTACAAATTAGCAATTAAATACCAAATTGAATGTTATCAATCTGTTATCAATCAAGATGGAACCTTAAATGAAAATGCTAATCTTGGTGAAATTAGTTTAAAAGGCATAGATCGTTTGCAAGCACGCAACAAAATAGTTGAATATATCAAATCTAAAGGTTTGTTAATTAAAACTGAAGACTACGAAAACGAAATTGGTTATAGTGAAAGAACTGGAGAAATTGTTGAACCATTATTATCCGAACAATGGTTTGTAAAAATGAAACCACTTGCAAAACAAACGATTGTTCTAATTAAAAAACAAAAACCTGAGTTTATCCCATTACGTTTTGAAAAAACGATGCAACAATGGCTTAATAACATTGAAGACTGATGTATCTCTAGACAATTAAAGTGAGGTCATCAAATTCCTGTTTGATATTCAAACAAAACTAATGAAAAGATTGTCGGTATTCCACCAATAAATATTAAAGATTACGTACAAGATACAAGCGTATTAGATACATGATTCAGTTCAGGATTATGGCCACTCGCATTGACAAAACACTCACAAACATCAAAATTAAGCGATTTTTATCCAATTTCGATGTTAGTGACTGGTTACGATATTTTATTCTTCTGAGTAGCGCGTATGTTCTTTTTATGTGGATATTTAAGTAAGAGTGTACCAATCAAATCACTTTTCTTTCACGGATTAATTAGAGATAGTCAAAATAGAAAAATGTCTAAATCATTAAACAATGGTGTTGATCCGATTGATGTAATTAATAAATATGGTGCGGACGCATTACATATGTTTTTAGTTTCAACTGCTACTGTGGGCGAAGATTTACGTTATGATGAAAAGAAAATTGAGTACTGTTGAAACTTTATCAATAAATTATGAAATGCGAATAACTATATATCTACGCATAAACAAGTAACCAAAGCAAAAATTACACACGTTATTAATAAGTGAATTGTTAATGAATTCAACAAAACTAACACCTTAATTCAACAACAAATGGATAAATACAACTTTGTTGTCGCCTTTAAACATATTACTGAATTTGTATGAGAGTCTTTCTGCAATAAGTATTTAGAATATGTAAAGAAACTATTCTTTGATAAGAGATACATAAAAGAAACAATCTATACAATTAATTCAATCTATAAAAATATCCTAATTATGTTGCATCCCTATGCTCCGTTTGTGACTGAACAGATATACATGCAACATAACAAAAAATCAATTATGTTAGAAAAATGACCAAAAAATATCTCTACAATGTTATCACCTAACGAAAAACAACTAATCCAATACTTTGTTAATATCGTTTCAGTAATTAGGGATTTACGTATAAAACACAGCATCAAGCAAGCACACGTAATAAAAGTTAATATCATAAATAATAAAAAGATTGATGTTAACAAAATTAACCAATTACTAGACAAACACAATATTAAAATTGAGAAATTAATTTCTAAAACAAGCACAAATGACAATTTAATCATTACTAATAATTTAACTCTTGAATACATCAATGATTTCATGAGTCAAGCTCAAAATTTAGATGTTATTAATAAAAAAATTATCTTCTTACAAAACGAAGTGAAAAGATCAGAAAATATTTTATCTAATCAAAATTTTATAAATAAAGCTCCTATTGAAAAAGTTAACTTAGAAAAACAAAAATTAAACGATTATCAAAAACAATTAGACGAATTAATTACTATCGTAAATAGCACTAAAAATTAAAACTTTTTAAGTAAATTTTAAAAATCGTGTCAATCATATATGTATGAGACATAACTTACTTAAAAAGAAACCTTCTAAAGTTTTTAACTTTGTTTTGATATTAATTTTTATTTTTATTTGATTGTATGCAATATACCAAAGTCCTTGATTTTTATTTTTACTTATTGTACCAATTGCTCATAAATTTCTATTTAAAATAAAAATCAAAATATTTGTTATTTATTTAATCATTAGTTTAATACCAATCATCTTGTTTTACTTTATTAAACAATATTTGTTTATCGAACATATATCAACTTGATTGGACCATATATTGCACTTTTCATGTCGGGATGGTATTAGTCATTTTATTAATAATCAATATGATACTAAAACTGCAGATTTTTTAAATCTTTTACTTTTAAACATTAAACAATCATCAGGGTATGACACATATCAAAAGATGATTGATTTATCAATTGTTTATTTAATTGTTATTAGTGGTTTACATCTCTCATTTATGAAAATATTGATTTTTAAATTGATTAAAATTAAATATTTAAAAGACATCATTTCTTTATCGCTCATTTTCCTTTACTCATATCTTTTAAAGTTTTCTATTAGTTCAACTAGAGTGTTAATTACTTATGTTTTTAGTTTAATGTTTAGAAAGAATTTTAAAAATTATTTTGATATTGTGAGTCTTGGGGCTATTTTTATTGTTTTATGTGGGCCATCATGTGTCTTCAATTATGGTTTTTGCATGAGTTATGGATGTACATTTGCCATCTTAACTATTAATAAGTTGCCAATTAATAGTGAATTATTAAAGCAAATTGTTATTAGCATTGTTGCCACATTAATATGCTTACCATTTGTAATTTTGATGAATCAACAAATTAGTGTGTGAGCAGTAATTAATTCTTTCATGTTCGGCTACATATTTATGTTAATCTTTGTTTATTTTTTATTAACATTTTTAATGTTTTGGCTAGCTCCGTTACATTTGGTTGTAGTCTCATCAATTCATTTTATTGTTGATTCTGCAAACAAATTAAATATGTTAATTAATATTAAAAATTTTTCTAACATCATTCAAACATCGTTCTTCTTAATAATTTGCATGACATTAGAATTTCTTTATTACAAACATAATTTAACTAATAAAAGTTATTAAATTTTAGTGGATCGTTAATCAAATTAATCATAGACTAACATCGCATTGATTCTAACGGTTGGTTAGTAAAAAATAGAAAGCAAAATAAGGTAAACTAATAATCTGATTATTTACACCATAATTAAAATTACCTACTTTATAACCCACTGTATCAATTAAGTTATTTACTAATTTATTGATTGATTGAGATCTTGATGAACCTGCCTTTGCATCAATTAATGATATTTTGTCATTAATAACTTGAACAAAGTCTATTTCATATTGTTTATTTTTTTCGGCATAGCATAAATATTTGTTAGATTTAATTAAAAAATCAGCAAGCAAATTTTCAAATATTGGCCCTTTTGTCTTGTTGTCAAAATTTCTAAAAATATCTTTTTGCATATCCTCACTAAAACTTCCTGTTAATAATCCAATATCATTAAAATACACTTTGAAAGATGTATTGATTGTATTAGCATTAAGAGGTTTTGCTATGTCTTTCATTTTTTTACAAAACGAAATAATTGAAGCTTCGTTTAATCATTGGATTGGATATAAATATTTTCGCGAATTAGCTAATGGTTTTATTAAAGAATATTTAAATTTTTTATATTTATGAGCAAATTGATTTGGTAGAGCATCATAAACTTCTAAAATTCTAGGTATATCGTGTGGATTTTCTACATTATCAACAATGTTCTGACGGTAAAGTGCTAAAATGTTTTTTTGTTCTTTATAAACATTATTGAGATTTTTTGTAGAAATCCATGTTTTAACAATTTCTGGCATACCACCTACTAGTACATAATACTTAGTTAATTCAGTTAATGTATCAAAAACACTATTTGGAATGCGTTTTTTTGATAAACATATATCCTTAATTTGTTGCATTCGATTTTCATCATAGCCATTTGCTCATAAAAACTCTTCAAAATCTAGTGAGTGCATGTATTCTACATCAACATATCCAACTGGTTTTGAATATTCTTTAACTTTGGTATTTTTTTTAACTTTTTTTAATAAACCTAAATTAGAACCTGTTGCAATGATGTCAATATTTAATTCATTTAAATATTTTAATGATGCATATGCACCGTCACATTTTTGAATTTCATCTAGCAATATAGCAACTTTTTTATCAGTTCTAATATTGAACGATTTAAAATCTAATTGAATATTTCTAATAATTTGATTCCAATCTAGATTTTTTTCAAAATAGAGTTTATATTCGTGATGTTCTACGAAATCTAATTTTATTCAATCAACACCTTGTTTACCATAATGATCATTCATAAAATGTTCGATTATGTATGTTTTACCAATTTGTCTGGCACCCCTTATAACCAACGGTTTGTGTACCTTGCTATTTTTTCATTTTACAAGACAGTCATATATTTTTCTTTTCATAAAGAATATTATACATATCTTTCTAAAATATGTAAAAAAGCATATATTATCTTTCTAAAATATGCAAAAATACCCATTAATTCCCATTTTCTGATATTAAATACTGATTGTAAACTAAAGCTTTGTCTCAATAGTTTAATACCAATAGTTAATTAGTACAATATTAGTGTAATATTAATTAAAATTAATCCATATTCAATTATGAAAAAAAACGGCAAATTATCTAAATTAATAGTTATAGATATTTTACTTATTGCTTTTGTAAGCGGTATATTGGAAGCATACTGTTATTGATTTACTGCAACTAAAGGTGATGGCATTGGGGTATTTGCTAATGCCCAAAGTGGCAATATGGCGCTCTTTATTTATGAAGCTTTCACTGATCCAAAAGTATGTTGAATTTATGTAATACCTTTAATAAGTTTCATTTTAGGAATTGTTGTTTTTGGATCAATTAAAAGAAAATGAGCCACATTTTCGTTATTAATATCATTATTATCGATTTCATTAGCGTTTGCGCTACTTACTGTTTACTTTAAAAACTGACCATTAAATAACCAATTCAATGACCAAACAACTAATGGTAATTATCTATTGCTAAAAGCTTCCATCATTGCTTTTTTAATGTCGTTTTGTTCGGGTGGATTAGTTATTATGCACCGTTGATATACTGGAACAAAAATCATTATGACATTATGCAACGGTATGTTGGTAGCTATTGTTGAATCTATTTTTATAGAAAAAGATAAAAAGCAAAGAACAATTTATGGTTTTGTTATCTTATCAATTGTTGTTGGTATGGCGATCACTTGTGTTTTTGCAAATGTTAGTCGTTGAATTAATCCGAACGACACAACTTCATCATATGGATGAATTTCACTAGTTATTGCTATTGGTATTGTGATCATTGTAAGAGTTATGCATATCCATGAATATCATAAGGTACGAATAATTATTAGCAAACATTTATTAGGGAAACAATAATGATTACTGTAATTTATTCTGATGACAAACTTGTGCTTGATTATGAAATTCATAAAATAAATAGTTTAGAACAATTACCAATAAAAAATATTTATTTCGATAACAATCATAATCAAGTGTTAGATGATTTATTGCAAACCGACTTGTTTAACAACAAGAAAATTTATATCATTCATGATGCAGATTTTCTAAATCAAAAAAAACAAGATGATATTAAGTTATGTCAACAAATAAATAAAATTGACGAAGAAATCTTTTTAACTTTACAAACAAAAAAAGTTCCTATATCAAATAAAGATATGAATAACTTTGTTTTTAAAAAAATTAATAAATTTACTGAAAAAAGTAAAACTACATTAATTAGTCAATTAATGGACATTAATAACATCAAATTCGCTAACCAAAATGTGAGGGATTCGTTTGAGCATTCATTATCCAACAATCCTTTTCTAATTGAAAACGAATTTAATAAGTTGTTGGTTAACTTAAAGACAAATATTATTGATAAAGATGATATTAAAAATATTTTCGATAATTCAAGCGAAATTAATATTATGGACTTGTTGCAACAATTGCTATTAAAAAATAAGTCATCAGTTTTAAATATCTACGACAATCTAATAAAAACTAAATGGCAACCAACGGAGATTATTCAAATTATCTCATCACAATTATTTAATTTAAAGTTATTGAAAATGGCTAATAACAACCATTTATCACAATCAATGATTAATGATCAGTTAAAAATAACTCCTTATATTCAATTTAAAAATTTACCAATTATTAAAACTACAACAATCGATAATATTGACCAACTACTAAATGACTTATACCAATTAGACTATAATATTAAACGTAGTTTAATAGACCCATTTGATGGTTTAAAATTATTAATTACAAAATACTAAAATGAAGAATAACTTTACGTCAGAAAGAGATACAATATCAGGGAATCTACAAACGATTTTTAATGCATCATCTTTAAAAGATGCATTTAAAACACCTATTTTCCAACGTGTTATTGAAAAACAATTAAACTTATTAAATTTCCTTGAAAAAAAAGATGATGATAAAAATAAACAATCAACAAATCTTTTAAATCGATATAACGAATTGACAAATAAAAAATATCAACTTGATAAAAAATATGATTTAAAAGATATTTCTGATTTACCAGATGAGATTAACTATTTAAATGTATATATTAGAAATATATATAAAACAGATTTAGAAGCATTAAAACAAGGTAAAAGTGCTAAAGTAGATACACCAACTGTTGTTGATCAACAACCGCAGCCTACTAGCGCAATCCCTTTTATGATCCCTGGAATGATGGGTGGTATGAATAATGTTCAATCAGAACAAAATCCTATGTACATTGCTGCCGCTAATATGAAACTCAATCAAGAAGCTGCAAAAAATAATGTTTATTTGTATAAAACCAAACCAAAATTTATTCCTTTATTAAAATGAATCATTGGTTTTGGTTTATTAATTTCTGCAGTATTTGCTTTTTTTGTAATTGGTGGTATGATGGGAAGTGCAAATGGTGGTGGTGCAACTAATGTGCCGATAAATTACAACGATGATTCTTCTCATACATTAGCTGATTTGATTGGTAACTTTAGTTATTCATTACTATTTTTATTTTACGGACTAGTTGCTATTTTTGCTGCATATAAAACAATGGTGATGTTAATTTATAAAAAGGGAAAGTTTGCAAATGATAATCGCTTATATCGTTTTAGTTGACAAACTTTCTTGTTTGTAATCTTTTTGTTCATATTCACTGTTTTATTTGATTTTATTGCAAAGCAACCCGATGTATATGTTTTTTTAAGGTTTAATGAAATTTTCCATGGTGAAAATCCTTCATCTGTTGCAAATTGAATTTGATTTGTTGGTTACATCGGTCTAATTGCTGGTTTTGGCATTGCTTGCATTGCTGCAATTGTTGCTTCTATCTATAACCCAAAGGTTGATGTTGAAAGAATGAATGCCTTAACTAAGCAATACATAGATGAGTTTATTAGAAATCCTAATCCTCAACAACCGACTACTCCTATAGTACCATAAACAATTAACGCTTATGCTTTTCACTAGAAGGATTGTTTGGTAATCCGAGCAATATAAAAGGAACTCTTATTTAAT
Source organism: Mycoplasmataceae bacterium (assembly GCA_031262935.1). Taxonomy (GTDB): domain Bacteria; phylum Bacillota_I; class Bacilli_A; order Mycoplasmatales; family Mycoplasmoidaceae; genus Malacoplasma_A. The sequence goes on from JAISGU010000013.1 coordinate 9,275, forward strand.
AAATATTCCTAAATATTGAGGTAGGGTAATGTAGTTATCATTAACACCACAATTACCAGCAATAAATTTAATACCTTTACATTTGTTGGGATATGTTTGTTGGAATGTTTTTAGTGATTTACTTCGACCATTAGAAGTTTTAACTTCGATTGCATATAAAATATTGTTGGTTTGTATTAAAAAATCAATTTCATAACTTTTATATTCGTTTAAAAAATAAATTGATAAATTGTTTTTATAAAAAAAATCAGCGAAGAGATTTTCATAAATTACACCTTTAAATTTTGAAATATCATTTAAGAATATCGATGATGTAATATTCTTATCTAACGAAGCAGTCATTAAACCAATATCAAAATAATATAGTTTAAAGCTGTTAGGCCTTATATATCCGCTTATAGGTGTATTAAATTCAGTTAGATTTTGACACTTAATAACCATTCGTGCATCAATTAATCACCTGATTGATTCTTCGTACGAAGGAAAGGAATGATTATCGTGATTAATTAAAGAGAATTGAAATCTAGTGTTTTCTTTTGTAAGTTGAGTTGGTAACGAATCAAAGATTTGTCTGGTTCTATTTTTAATAGTGTTAGATGCATATTTACCTAAATTCTCTTTAAGTTCTGACAATATAAATCTTTGGAGTTAAGTCTCAAATTTTTTGTCTAACTTGCATTCATTATACACCTTGCTTCTTTTAAACAAATAGAGTTCGATTAACTGCATTTGATTTTGATATTTCATACCGTTGTGTTTTCGT
>JAISGU010000017.1 GCA_031262935.1 Mycoplasmataceae bacterium
AACAATTAGGTAAATGAGACACTTATCGTATGACGCCAATTCAATCATTAACTTTTAACTACGAAAGGTATACTTAATGGGTATTAGATATTTCCACGATGTCTATCTTCTCACCACAAAAGTCAAGCGGATGTATTCCGACGTAATTATGTCTGCTATATTTATCACCTATTTGAACTTTTTTACAAAGACGATAATTTAGGCAACCATTTAATCGAAGAACCGAAAAATTTAATAAGAAATTATTTGGAATGGTGTAAAAAAGTTAATAACTAAATCTAGTTTGACTAATCATTAATAGAAAAAGAAGATTTAATCTAAAATTTTTTAATTAAATCATCAACATTTGTAATGGTTGCTCCGTATGTCGCTTTTGCATATTCCAATCCATACTCATAATCATTTTGTGTAAAACTATTAGTAGCATCTTTAGGAATAACAATGTTATATCCATATTGATATCCATCAGCAGCTGTATGACGACAGCACATATGTGTATGTAACCCTGTAATGATTAATGTATCAACTTTTAACTCATCTAATAGAATCTTTAAGTCTGTTTGAAAGAAAGCAGAATATCTTCTTTTTAAAATAATAAAGTCTTTATTAGATGGTCTAAGTTGTGGAATCACTTCTGCCCCTTTAGTTCCTCTAATAGCGTGATCTCCTCATAACTTTAATTCATGATCAATATTCTTTAAATGACTGTCGTTAGCATAAATAACTGGAACATTATTTTTTCTAGCTGCAGTAATTATCTTTTTGTTAGGTTGAATAGTATCTAATGCTCTTTGACAAGTTAATGTTCCTGTGACGAAGTCATTTAGCATATCTACAACAATTACAGCGTATTTCATAGGAAGAAAATTATATTGAAAAGTTTTAGAAACATATAACACTCCTATCCAATTAATTATCGATATATGATGTATTAATTTGTATAACTTAAAATTGCTGAACCATAAAAGTTAGGATTATCTCAAGTTAGTATAGTTAATGTTTTAGTTTCAGGATTAAGCTCCAATTTATATGAAAAATTTCGAAATTTAGCTGGATCAATATTTGTTTCTGTACAAAGATCCGATAACATTCCTTCTGGTGTTGTTGATGTCGTGGCAAATTGTGTTGGTAAACAATTCTGTAATTTTGGAATAATAGCTAATGAATTGGTTAAATTAACAGCAGATCCCATCATAGAAATATAACCGCTATCATTTAAATATTTATTGTACATATTTTCAGTAACATAAAATTTACCACCACCGTTAATAAACGAATTAACAACAGAAGAATTATATAGTATTGTTTCATAGCCTGGTTTAGCAAGATAGAAATTTTTAGAGCTATAGAAATATATGTTTCTAATCGTAGTAGTCCCAAAAAAAGCAGCACCTAATGACGCCATTCTATTAGGTACTTCAAAATTTATAATGTTGGCACCAATGAACATTGCATTCCTATTATCTGAATTTATAATGGGTCTATCTTTTTCACCCTTTTGTCAGATAACGTTTGCAACAGCAGTTGATCTAAAAACATCCTTACCTATTCATGTTATAGTGTTGGGTAATTTGATAGTGCCATTTGCAATGTTGCTGACTAAACTTCCGCCAAATGCAGCTACGGAAGGAGAACGAAAACCAGGTATATCCTGACAACCTGGTAGACTAGTTACCGTATACTCAACACCGTTATTTGTTATAGTATCCCCAATTTGAAGATCAGTTGAAGATATGCTATCAACCGCAGAATTGACTTTGCATGTATCATAAACCGCAACTTCTTTTGTTATTGAATCAATAACACAAAAAGTTAGTGTCCCTCGAGATACAGTACCACCTCAATTTGTCCCATTTTGTATACATTGATCTAGTGTGTATGTGAAAGTTGACATAGCAACTATTTTTATATATAAAGTAATTGTGTCATCTTTATAGTAGGGATTATTGTTGGTTGTTATTGTTAGTGTTGGTGTGTCGCCAACAGTTGAAGTCTTTGCAGAAATACTCATAGTAAAAGTGTTTGGAATAAATGTTTCAGAATCAACATTGTTGGGTTCACAAATACGATTTAAGTAATTTGTTATTGGTGAACTTCATTGTGAATAATATGTTGTAATTCATAGAAAAGGATGATTAATATCATACCCTATAGTTGTAAATACATCACTTAAATCTTTTCTTTCATCTTGCAATCAAAATTTAACGTTTGTTTGTCCTGAATAATATGTAGAACCACTTGTTGGTGTAATTAAAATCGAATATTCTAAATCAACAAGATTAATAGCGTCTTCCATATCAACATCCACAGCATTAATTTGCAACCCAGTGTATTTCTCTGATAATGCACTTAAAAAATCTTCTCTAGAAGGCATTGATGACCATGGTGTAGTTTCTTTAGTATTTAAACTATCGTTGTTGGGTATTAAAGTGGTTAAAACAATAGGATCCGCAGGGGGGGGTATTAATGAGTAATTAAATGTAACATTACCAGAATATCCAATTGACATAGTTGAAGCAGACAAATTAATTTCTTGTGAATCAGCTACAACATCTATAGAAATTTGGTTTAACACATTTAAATACTGAGATTTATTGTTGTTAACTAAAAAGTTCTTAAGATATGTTTTAACATTGATATATCCAGGAATTGAAACTAGATTAGACATCTCACAACCACTGAATATTTGAGAAATGTCTATAGGTGTAACTGATGTGTACAAAAATCTAAATGTACCTTCATATTGTCTTGAATACGAGCTTGCAGTAACATCGATGGTTTTACTACTCGCTGTAATTGTTACATCAATATCATTTAACACCGAAGAATAAGCTGTATATTTATTATTCGTTTTTAGATAAGTACCTAAATAACTAATAACATCACTTTCAGTTGGTGTATCTACTAAGTCTGCCCACGTTGGAACTGTGGGGTTAGAAAAAATAGTATTAATATTTGTTTTAGAGACTCCTACTCCGTTATTTGTCTTTGTAATAACCTTATTTTCAGTGTTATCAAAACAAATAGTACTAGTCATTAAACTTATCGGTACTATTGTCAAGATTGATGAGATTAGTAATTTATTTTTTTTCTTTATCATCTTTCTTATTAAGATATTAATGTATAGTTAATTATTTGTTCAGCAGTTGTATAGTATAAAGATCCTGTAATGCCCGAAAGACTAATTATTCCAGCAGCATCAATATCAATATCGATTTGGTTTCAAACAATAGAGCTTAAAACACTACTATCAATCACTCCTTTTAATACGGTAATGACGTCATTTCTATTAGGTGTTCTATAAAATTTATTATTTAAATTAGTAATAGGAGTTGAAGGGGCAGAAATGATTACTTCATTAACATCTACTGGTGATAATAGTGTTCATTCAAATTGGTAACCAGCATCAGTGGTTGCTACAGTAGTATTTGTTTGTGAATTATAGAAAGGATTACCATTTATTGTTAATACACCTTTATTAGCATCGGTTACAAAGTTTCATGATTCAAGATAAGTATTATCCATACACCCTTGATAGAAAGTGGTGTTAGAAGTAAATAATTTAGCAAATCTTGTATTCAAGTTATCGCCACTTGGTGTTACTCTAAATTGATTGTTATTACTTGTTGCTCATGTTGTTTTTGCACTAGTTCAATCCGTATTATCTTTTAATTCAGGACGGTACAATTGAATCGTAAATTGAATCGGATCTTGACCAGAGTATACAGGGTTTTCAGCAGTAGGAACAATTCTTAATCCCGCTTTAGATGTAGAACTTGATCCAGATGCAGCTTTACCATAACAATTATCAGTTGCGTTTCATAAAGATAAAGATGTCGTTTTATCGGTAGCATTAGAGGCATATGCACCAAAAGTTCTAGAAGTAGTTCATACGTGTGTATTTGTATCTTCTTCTGCTCATTCAGTTCATATAGGTGTCGCAATAGTTGTATCAGTAGAATATTGGATATGAATAGCATTAGTATCTAAATTAGTATTTTCTAAAGCAAGGGCTGCTAATCAATTTGCATACGATATTGAGCTATTTGTAGCAATTGGTGAACTAGTTGTTGAATAAGTAATTGCTTTATTTGTAAAGTCAGCGGCTAAATTTCTTGCTTGGAAATCTGTATAGAAATAAAAATTAAATGTACCTTCTCATTTTCTGCTTGATGTTTCAACGCTAATTATACATTTATATCATTGTGAATTAGCTAAAGAAGTTAAATTACTAACTGTCAAATCATTTGTTACATATTGATTACCATCACTTAGCGTGGAAGCAAAAATTCCTAAATATCCAATAATTTCATTTTCAGAAATTGTAGATTCTGATATCGCTGATTTTCAAATATAACCTGCTCCTGTACCTACACCTGATCCAATATCTGGTAATGGAGCTGCAGCTCCAGTCGCGTTAACATTGTTTGCTCAATGTCCAGTATCAGCACTAAATATTGTACTAATATCAGTTTTACTAGCTCCGATTATTCCTGAACCATAAAGGACACCTACTGTTACCCCCCCCGCTATACCAAGACTAGCTATTGGTAATAATGTAAACAATAAAAGTCCTTTCTTTTTATGGTGCTTTTGATATTTAAGTCTTTTATCTTTTTTAGACATTGTATACTCCCTACCCTATTTGGGTATATGTATAATTATATGTATGAATTTTCAAAAGAAACAAATTCCTAATATTTTAACAATATTAAGAATACTAATTTTACCAATTTTAATTGGTATTTTCATCGCTATTGCTTGTGATTGTGATACAATTCCAATTTATTCAATTAACGCTCCAAAGAACGTTGTTTGGCAGCATAACCTTCTCTTTTTAATATCGGGTATTTTATTTACAATTGCATCTTTTACTGATTTATTAGATGGATATTTGGCAAGAAAATACAAATGGGTCTCAGATTTTGGAAAACTATGGGATCCAATTGCCGATAAGATTCTAGTTAACACTACGTTAATATTTTTTGCTGTTTGACAATTGACTCCATGATGAATAGTTGTGGTTATGATTGTAAGAGATACAATTGTTGATGCAAGTCGTATGTATGCTGCTAGTAAAAAGATTGTTGTAGCAGCAGATATTTATGGTAAGCTAAAAACGATTACCCAAATGGTTGGCATTATTTTAATATTCTTTATATTTAATTTTCGCGCGCCAATTAACAAACCTATCATCATTTATTACTTTCCACAAAATATCTTTATGATAATTGCTTTATTGTTTTCAATAATTTCAGGTGTTAACTATCTTGTTAAAATTATAAAATTAACCAAACATAAATAAGTATGTCATTATCTGAAGAAGTCGTTACTACTCTAATTAATAAAAATTTAACAATTTCAATATGTGAAAGTGTTACCGGAGGGATGATTGCCTCATCATTAGTAGACATTCCTAATGCATCTAAAACTTTTATCGCTTCTATCATAACTTACACAAATAAGTCAAAATCAATGCTTCTTGGGGTAAAAAAAGAAACGTTAGAAAAATATGGGGCAATTTCTAAAGAAATAGCAAACGAAATGGTCAACGGATTGATAAAAAAAACAAACAGCGATATTGGTATATCAATAACTGGTAATGCAGGTCCAAAACCAAATGAAAATAAGCCAATTGGTTTAGCTTATTTGGGAATATGTGTCATTGATAAGATATATGTTTATGAAATACATAGTGATAAAATTGATCGTAACGACATTAGAATAGATTTTGTTTATCAAGCGCTTAGTTATTTACAAAAACATTTAAGTAAAAGATAAAATCTATCAATATCTATAAGGTTTATTTAAAACTTTAGTCTGATAGTATCAATTCTCGACAACCAAATTTTCTTGGTACCAATTAATAAATTTGTTAGCTCTTTTTATTTCTTTATGATTTGATTCTTTTTTCTTTCTTGAGAAAATTGACTTTAATGCTTCTTTAGTTGTTGCACCGTTTTCTTTTGAAATAAGAACCACATAAATAATTGAATGAATTAACATTCCCGCAATGATAGCTATAAAGAATCAAATAATATTACCGAAATAGTTCCATAACGTACTATCGCCACCACCAAAAATTGATGGAACTACCGTACCAACTTGACCTGGATCTGCGTGAATCCCTAAAACAAATGCTACAATTGGTCCACCCCACATTCCAACATGTCCACCAATAAAGAATAAGAACGCGAGACCACCAGCAATTGCTGAACCTATAATGTTTGGAATTAATGTTTTCTTAGGGCGATTAGAGAAGAATGGAATAGAACCTTCGGATATCCCAAAGAAACCAAGACCTAACGCTGATGCTCCTAGAGCTCTTTCTTGTTCATTGAATAACCTTCTTCCTATTACAAGGGAAGCAAAGGCACAACCTAAAGGAGCGATTGGTATGGCTGCTTCTACAGCACCTAATAGTCTAGGATCGATTTGAATTAATGCGGTAGCTGTTGCACCAGCAATTTTATTTATAGGTCCACCCATATCGAACCCAATCATCGCTCCTAATAGGCACCCTAATAAGAAGTCGACTATGAACGCTGCTGCTTGTGGCATTCCAGGGTGCGCTGTTGAAATTCACGCAAGGCCATATGCGAAATAATTCATAAAGCATCCTAGAATCCCACTAAACGCAAATAAGAAAGGGAATATTAAAACTGATGTACAAACAACTGGTATAAAAATAATAGGCATTAATGGTTTGATATGTTTGCTTACCTTTCAACTATTAACTCAATTAACTAAATATCCTCCAGCAAAACCCATAATTAAAGCAGCTATGATAGACAAACTGACACCTGAAATAAAACTACTTGGATCAGCTGCGTTTAATAAAGGTGTCACTTTTGGTAGACCTTTATAAAAAATATAAAACGAAGGAGTGCTGGCAGCAAATGTCGCCATTGCACACGGAGCTAATGCTGCACGTCCTGCGATTGATACACCAATAAACCCACCCATTATGGCAATATAAAATGTGAATCCGATACCACCAGCATCAACAGCATAATGAAAAGGTGAATTTTGGTAAGCTGGATTATCTTTGTAATTAGGAAAATCATGATTCTGTCATATACCCATAGCAATTGCTTGCAATATTGCCCATACAATTCCACTAAAAACAATAAAAGGGATCATATGGGACACACCGTTTAAAAAGTGTTTCATGAAACCTTTCTTATTTTTAGAACTAAAAGTATCTCCACCACTTGAACCATTAAATATGTTTTTACTATTAATTGTTTTATTCAATGTTTCAACTGGTGTGTTAATTGCTTCATTAGTATCGGTAGAATAATATTTCTTACCTTCAAAACGTTCCATAGGAACATTAATATCTGCTGCAATAACTACACTGTCAGCTTTTTTTATTTGGTCTTCACTTAATTTATGTTCTTGCCCACTTTGTCCTTGTGTTTCAATTCATACATCATAACCAACATCTTTAGCATGTTTTTCTAACGCTTCTCTTGCCATATATGTATGAGCAACACCAGTAGCACAAGCAGAAACACCAACGATCAAACCTTTACTATTATGGTTCGTTTCTTGAATTGTTTCTTTTTTACCTTCAACTGCTTTGCTTATAGTTTTAATAATTTCATTTCTATTTTTTGAAGTTAATATGATTTTATTAAATTCTTTATCTAATAAAGCAGTAGCAATATTTTGTAAATATTGCATATGCAATGTTCCACGTGATTTTTCAGGGATTAACAATGCAAACGCAACTTTAACAGGTTCCCCACCAACTGAATTTCAATCAACAGCATTTTTAAATCTACAAACAATAATACCTGCTTCTTTAAAATCAGCATTCATTGCATGAGGAATGGCTACTTGATCAGCCATTCCTGTTGTAGAAATCTTTTCTCTTTTTAATAAATCTTCCACTAATCCCTTTGGGTTATTAGTAATATTTAGTTTTTTAGCTAAATTTGCAATTTGTTCAAAAGCTTCTCTTTGATTTTTTACATTAATATCAAATAAAAGGTGCTTATCGTCAAATATCATTTTATATTATCCTATCTATAAATTATCTTTTATCGAAATGTATAAATACTTTATAACAAATATTTTTATTTATTGATAACTTTGTTATAAATTATTTACATATGATGCCTAATATTATTTTTTTAAAACCATATTTATCAGAAAAAGTTTGAGGTGGCAGTCATTTAAGACAATATGGTATAGATGTTGAAAATAAAAAAATTGGTGAAGCATGACTAATAAGTGGAATAAAGGGTTATTCATCAATCGTTTATGCTAAAGGGTTAAAACCAATTACATTGGATAAGTTTTATAAACAACATCGTAATTGGTTTGGCAATTACAAATCTAAAGAGTATCCTTTATTATTAAAACTACTTGATTGTAATCAAAATTTATCTATTCAAGTTCATCCAACAGATCAATATTGTAAAAATCATAAACAATATCAATCTAAGAATGAAGCTTGATATATATTAGATTGTAAAAAGAATGCCAAGATTGTTTATGGACATAAAGCTAGGGCAAAACAAGAACTAACAACATTAGTAAGAGAAAATAAATGAAATAAATTATTGGCATACACTAATGTTGTTAAAGATAAAATCTATTATGTCCCAAGCGGTACCATTCATGCGTTATTGTCAGGATTGGTTGTTTTTGAAATCCAACAACCTAGTCAAACAACTTTTAGACTATATGATTATGAGAGAGAGAAAACTAATCCCAGTCGTAGACTAACAATTAAGGAATCGATTGACAACACAATTGTTCCTTTTAAGAAACCTATTCTTAATAAAAAAGATAATGAATTATTAACTACTCCTTATTTTTCTATTAAAAAAATTATTAATAAAGGTAAAAAAACATATCAATTCAATCAAACAAAATGATTGCAATGTTTTGTCGTTGGTGGTAAAGGAACGATTAATAATTTACCAATAATAAAAGGTTCTACATTTATTATCAGTAACAATCAAAAAAACTTTATATTAAATGGTAATTTAATAATTTTATTAACTTATATAAGATAGTTTTTTTATCAACTAAAAGTTGAATAGATATCACGGTTTTATTGTCTAAAATTTATTTGTAGAAGGAAATAGCAGACAGCAAAATGCCTACCATTCCCTTTAAATTAGATTACTTATAGATGGTTGCTTCTACAAGAAATTAAAGGAGAAAATAAATATGAAAAAGAAAATGTGAAAAACATTATTACCACTTATTACATTAGGAGGTGTAATATCTATTGCTGTTCCTACAATGCTAACAAGTTGTCAAAAGATTCCTATACCAAAACCAGATGATACAAGAACTGATATTTCAACAATTGATTGGCAATATGACCTAGGTGGTGATAGTGTATATGCAACACCAGAAAACTATCAAGATGATGCTTTTGAGCAAGGATTTAAAGAAAAGAATAAAGATAAAGTAAATAATGATTGAACCGAATTAGATGTTTCTGTTGTTAATGCCCAAATAACAATTAAAGCAAAAGATAATAGCAGCAAATATAGAGGTGAAGTAAAAGGTAACTCTTTGACTTCAACACCAGTTAAAGCAAATATGGATGGTACTAATTGAATTGGTTTATCGAGTGGCAAAATTATTACAGATCCCTCGATTGGATTAATAATTGGTTACGAAACAGATGATGAAGGCTATAGTTTATCAGGAGTATTAAACATTCCAAGTTATGTATGAATTGATAAGAAAGCATATAAAATTATTTCAATTGCCTCTGATGCCTTTGGTTGATGCTTAGAAATTACATCACTAACTTTACCAAGTAGTTTAACTTCAATTGGTGATTATGCCTTCTATCGTTGTTCAGGGATTACAGGTTCTTTAATTCTGCCAAATACTTTAACTTCAATTGGTGATGGTGCCTTCGCTGATTGTTTAGGGATTACTGGTTCATTAACTTTACCATCAACTTTAACTTCAATTGGTGATGGTGCCTTCTATGCTTGTTCAGGGATTAGTAAATTGACAAATCCAACAGGTAATTTAGGAAACTATTATTCTATTATTGAATATGGTGATGTTAAAATGGTTTTAAACGGGAAAGGACGATTAACTTATGATGGTTCACAAGTTGTCGGTTGTGTTGCTTTTGGTGATAATTTGGATTTGAGTTCAATAAGAATCACTTCAATTAACAATGATGCCTTCTATGGTTGCTCAGGGATTACTGGTCCACTAACTTTACCAGATTCTTTAACTTCAATTGGAGACTCTGCCTTCGGTGGTTGCATTGGGATTACAGGTTCTTTAATTATGCCAAATGCCTTAACTTTAATTGGCAATAATGCCTTCATGGGTTGCTCAGAAATTACATCACTAGTTTTATCGAGTAATTTAGCTTCAATTGGTGAGCTTGCCTTTTATGGATGTTTAGCTTGTACAACCGTTACATTTATGGGAACAAATAACCCAGAACTAGACGGTCTACCTAATAGTGGATATAATAATGGCGGATTACAACAAGTAAGAGAATATGATAATTCCCCTGCTAATGCCACTTATATATTTAACGAAGGGTTGTGAACTAAACAATAATAAACTATAAAAAACGCCAAGTTAGTCGGCGTTTTTTTATCATTCACTCTGTTTTAATACCTAAATTGTTTTCACTAAACTAATTCAATAATAGCGACTTCAGTTCTATCTCCTGGTCTTTTACCAAGTCTTAAAACCCTTGTATAGCCACCCTTGCGTGAAGGATATTTTTTAACAATTTCTAGAATCTTTTTTAATAAAGCATTACGATCAAACATTTTGTTTGGCTTAATGATTGACATAATTTTTCTTTTAGCTTCAAGTGTACCTTTTTTAGCCAATGTGATAACACCATCAACATGTTTTTGTGTTTCTTTAGCTTTAGTAAAAGTTGTTTTAATTTTGCCATAAGCAAACACATCACTAACTTGTTGACGAATTACCATTTGTCTTCATGAAGCTGTTTTACCAGGTTTATTTATGTACGACATTAATTAATCCTCTCTAAATTGTAATCCGTATTGAGTAATTTGCTTAATAATTTCACGAAGTGATTTTTTACCAAGATTTTTAATTCTTTCAACTTCTCCACGACTCATTGCGGTTAATTCTTGAATAGTTTGAATGCCATGTCTCTTTAAACAGTTATATGAGCGAACAGATAAATTTAAGTCCTCAATTGGAATAGATAATGTTTGTTGTTTTTTTTGCTCTACTTGTTCATTGATGACTTGGACTTGTTCAATTGTTTCATTAATATCAACTAATGGTTTTAAATGTTCAACTAAGATTTTGCTTGCCAATGCAATTGCATCGCTAGGAGTAATGGCTCCTGTTGTAGCAACATCAATTGTTAAGATATCACTAATGCCTTGCTTACTAGTTTTTTGTTCTTCAACAGTATAGCCAACTCTTACAATTGGTGAAAAATTAGAATCTGTAGAAATAATACTTAATGATCCGACAAGTTCACGATTTTCTAAAAATGTTTTATAACCACGCCCACGAGTTGCATAAATATCCATTGCAAATTTAGAAGATTCGCTAGTTAAACCACATATGTATAAATCAGGGTTGATAATTGTGAACCCAGTAGGCAATTCAATATCACTTGCATGGATTTCACCCTTACCTTTTTTATTAACTTTCAATACTGGTCATTGTTCCATTCTCATTGATGATAATTCTTCATCATTAATAACATTGGAATCAATTTTGATAATTAAATTTTTTAGATTCAAAACAATTTGCGTTACATCTTCTCTAATGCCATCTATTGCTTGGAATTCATGTGTGACTCCAGGAATCTTAATTGCAAAAACACTACTACCAGGTACATACGATAGTAACGTTCTTCTTAATGCGTTACCTAAAGTAACCCCAAAACCTTTTTCTAATGGCTTGATTGTAAATCTTGCAAACTGAGAATTTTTTGTGTCAATCTCTGGGACGATATTATATTTTGTGAATTTTTCCATATTTAAGTGCTCCTAATTATACTAATTAACGTGGTTTTTTGGGTGGCCTACAACCATTATGTGGAATTGCTGTAACATCATTCATTTCTGTTATCGTTAATCCACTTGCTGCGAGTTGTCTAATGGCAGTGTCTTTACCTTGACCTGTTCCGTTTACATTGACAACTACACTTTTAAGTCCCATTATCATTGCTGCTTTTGCAGCAGCTGCTGCAGCTAACCCCGCAGCATATGGTGTAGATTTTTTACTGCCTTTATATCCACACGCTCCTGACGAACTTCAAGCTATTGCATTACCATTTAAATCTGTGATAGTAACGATGGTGTTATTAACTGTTGAGTGAATGTGAGCGACACCATTAACGCTTGCAAGTTTTTTTTTCTTTTTAGATTTTGGTTTTTTAGCAGTCTTTACTTCTGCTTGTTGTTTTTTAACTTCTGCCATGCTACTCCTTATTTAGTTTCTACTTTCTTGTTTGCAATTGTCTTACGTGGTCCTTTTCTTGTCCTAGCATTTGATTTTGTTCTTTGACCTCTAGTTGGCAATCCTTTACGGTGTCTTAACCCACGATAACAACCAATTTCAATAAGACGTTTTATATCCATTGCTATGTTTCGTCTTAAATCACCTTCAGTTGTTAATTTAATTGCGACTTCACGAATTGCTGCTAGTTCTGTGTCAGTTAGCTCACTAACTCTTTTTTCAACATCAATGTTTGCTTTTTTGCAAATCATTTTACCAGTTGGAATACCAATACCATAAATTGCTGTTAGAGCATATGGTACCTTTTTATTGTTTGGGATATCTACCCCTAATAATCTTGCCATTTATTTTTTTTAACCTATTATCCTTGTCTTTGTTTATGCTTAGGATTTTTGCAAATAACTATTACACGCCCATGACGTTTAATGACTTTACAATCTTTGCATATCGGTTTTACACTTGCTCTTACTTTCATTAATTAACCCCTGTATGTAATTCTTCCGCGTGTTAAGTCATATGGACTCAACTCAACCGTAACAGTATCACCCTTTAAAATCTGAATGTGATGCATTCGCATTTTACCGGATACGCTCGCAGTGACAACTACCTTATTCTCTAATTCGACTTTGTAAGTACTATTATTTAATACTTCTTTTACAATTCCATTTATTGCTATTGCGTCTTTTGCCATTTAGTTGTGGTAAACATTATAGAGTAAAAATAAAAATAATGTTAAATTATTCGTAACTATTGCAGATTAAATAGACATCGTGGAAAAACATACATTCATTAGAATGTATATTGGCGTTAGCTCTTGCAATTTACATATTCTGTCTAATACACTATGTATTAGGAGTTTTCTTTTTAATATCGGTGAATAGTTACAAAGTAAGAATTTCAGGTGTGTCGTCTTTAATTAAAATCATATGTTCTCAATGACATGTCTGTTTGTGATTAGAAGCAATGACGGTTCAATTATTTTTCTTATCAATATAGTACTTATTATTTTTAGTAAACAGCATTGGTTCAATACATAAAGTCATATTGTTTACAAGTTTTGTCCCAGTATGTTGTTTACCATAATTCAAGATTAATGGAGCTTCATGTATTTTATTACCACAACCGTGTCCACCATAATCTCTTATTACTTCATAACCGTATTGATTAGCCGTTCTTTCGATTTCGTTACTAATGTCACCGATGTAATTACCAGCTTTTGCTATTTTGATAGCGTTCATTAACGCTTCATAAGTTGCTTTTGAAATATTTTCATTATCTTGATTATCTGGATTCATATTTATTGTAAAAGCAGCATCACAGACGTGGTTGTTATAAGTAACACCGACATCAAAAGTAATTAAATCATTTTCTTTAATTTGATAATCATTTGGTATTCCATGAATAATTTGATCATTAATAGAAATACAAATGTGTTTTGAAAATCCGTTATATTGATAAAAACTGCAAGTAGCATCATTTTTAGCAATAATGTCTCGTGCCATTCCATCCAAATCATTTAAACTTACACCAACCCTGCAATTTTTAATTAATGCAGTTCTTACTTTTTTTCAGATTTCTGCTGCTTTTTTAATTTGTTGAACATCATATTCGCTTTTAATAATGATCATTTAATTATTTAATTAAACCCCTAAGTTCTTTTTTAATATCGTTTAAATCTTTATTACCATCAATAATGTGAAAACCGTTTTGATTCTTATAAAAATCAATTAATGGTTTGGTAGCTGTTTCATAGACATCAAAACGAGTTTTCATTGTTTGTTCGTTATCATCTTTTCTTTGAATTAATGTGACTCCATCATAATCACAAATATCAACAACTTTAGATGGTTTAAAATAAATGTTGTAAATAGCTCCGCACTTTGGGCAAAGTCTTCTACCAGCAACTCTTTTAATAGCAATTTCTTTAGGGATATTGATTAACAAAATTAAATCAACATGACAAATAGATTTTAAAAATTCTGCTTGTTTAAGACTTCTTGGATAGCCATCTAAAATAAATGGTTTATTTAATTTGATTAATTTATCAATTTCATCTTTCATTACGGCATTGGTTAGTTCATCTTTCACTAATGCCCCTGTTGAAACAGCGTGATGTAATTGTTTGCCTAACTCATTACCACTATCGATCGTTTTTCTAAATAAATCTCCAGTAGAAATATGATTAAAATCGTATTCCTTGACTAAGAATTCACTAATTGTTCCTTTACCACTTCCTGGCACCCCCAATAGGACAACACTATTAACGTTTATCATAATTGTTCAACCTTTGTTTTTTCTGTGGATGTGTTCTTGATAGCTTCATCCATAAATCTTGATTCAATTCTTCTTCTTTCAACGTTATAACCACTAGTCGTAGACGCTGATTTAATGGAATTTCATAATTCTAATGTTGCAGTAACAATAATAATCATTCCTGTTCCACCCAATGCTAACCCACTAGGGATACCAGATACTTGACTTAAGATATATGGCAATACAGCAATAATTCCTAGAAATGGTCCGCCAAGTCAGTTGATACGATTTAAAACTCTTGTAATATGCTTCTCGGTATCTTCACCGTTTTTTACGCCTGGGATAAATTTACCTGATTTTTCAAAATTTTCTGATAGTTGTTGTGGGTTTATTTGTACATAACTATAAAAGAAAGAGAATAAGACAATAAGCACAAAATATAAAAGGAGACCACTCCAACTATTTAGGGTTAAATATTTTAAAACAAAGTCTTTTCCTGCAGATCAATTACCCAAAAATTGAGCAATAGTACCAGGAATAGTTAAAATTGATGAAGCAAAAATTACTGGGATAACACCAGCGGAATTTAATTTAATTGGTAAAAATGGTAAGTCTTCTACTTTATTAGTAAGACCTTGTCCAGTTTGTTGTACAGGAATTTTTCTCGTTGCACCATTAACGAAAATAACTGCAAACAAAATACCAACAAAAAATAAGATGTACAATCCTTCTGATAAAACAAGATTAATGATGTAATTAGAAGATTGTACATCCATTTTCCCCTTAATGTATTGAAATGATGTTGTAAAATTTGGAACAATATTAGCAACGATACCAGCAAGAATTAATAGAGTAACACCTTGCCCGACACCACGTTTAGTAATAATATCACCAATAAAAATGCATATATAAGTACCTGCAGTAAATATTGTCATTAAAGCAATAATTTTGCCTGCACTAATATCACTCAATGAAGTTTGACCAAAAATTTTTATACCAGAATCACTATTTTGTAGCAATAAAGCTAATACAGCATAACTTTGAGCTATACAAAAAGGTAATGTTAAAACACGAGTAATAACTTCTAGTTTTCTCCTACCCCTTTCGCCAAGTTTAGCCATACGTGCCATAGGCTTAACTAAATCTGTTGATAATAATTGAACAATAATCTGTGCTGTAATATAAGGGCCTACGCCGACAGCAAATAACGAAAGACGATTTAATCCACCACCAGCTAGTAAATTTAGCATACTGGCGAAAGAATTGCTATCATCTTTTTTCATGCCTGAAATATCAATTCCTGGAACCGTAATAGAAGAACCAAGACGGAACATAATTAAAAGAAAAAGGGTAATACCTAAAGCAGAAATGACTGTTTTGTTAGTAAAGATTCCTTTTAAATGGTTTTTTATTCCTTTATTAGTCCTTTTCTCCATGAGAATTATTTTACAATTTCAATTGTTCCTTTAGCTGCTTCCACAGCTTTTTTAGCACCTTCAGTAATAATGTTAATTTTTAATGTGATAGATTTAATTAATTTTGTATTACCAATAACTTTAATTGGTAATTTGTTATTTTTGATGATTCTTTTTTCTATTAGTGATTTGTAATCAACTACATCTAATTTAGATTTATTAATTTGATCTAATGTAACAACGTTGTAGTTAGATTTAAAATTAAAATTATTAAAACCTACTTTAGGTATTTTACGATAAATTGGAGTTTGTCCACCCTCAAATCCAAGTCTTACATGACCAGATTTTCTTTGTTTCTGACCTTTAGTTCCTTTGCCACCAGTTTTACCAATACCACTACCAAAACCACGACCATAAGTTTTTCTTTTGTGTCCACGGCTCCCTTTTGTATATTTAAGATTATTCAATTCCATATTTTACTCCTTCTTTATAAAGACTTAATGTCTTTGTCTCTTAAATCTGCAAAATATTTTGGATGTTTTTGATTTAATAAACCGTTAAGTGTTGCTCTAACCATGTTAATTGATGTGTTACTACCAAGATTTTTTGTATAAATATCTTTAAACCCTGCCAATTCAATAACGGCACGAATTGCACCACCAGCAACAATACCAGTACCGACTGGAGCTGGTTTTAATAAAACCTTGCTTGCTCCGTGTCTTCCTACAATTTCATGATAAACTGTAAAGTTTTTATTCATGATAATCGATGAAACGTTGTTGTTAGCGTTTTTAATTGCTTTTCTAATGGCATTTGGAACTTCGGTAGATTTACCAATTCCAAAACCAACCTTACCGTGTTTATCACCAACAACAACAAGCGCAGAGAACCTCATATGACGTCCACCCTTAGTTGTTTTGTTAATTCTTTTAATACCAACAACTTTTTCTTCAAAACCAGTACGACTAGTTCTTGTGTTGGTTCTTTTTTTAAAACTTGTTATTGGTTTTTTATTAATTCTTTCTTTTGTTTCTGTGTTTGCTTTAGAAGCAGAAACATCAACTTTAGTTGTTGCCTCTTCATTTGTTGCTTCTATTTTTTCTTTATTTTCTAACATTTTACGTTCCTTCCAGAATATTTATTTTCTTTAAAATTTTAATCCCGCTTTTCTTGCGGCATTTGCAAGAGCTTCAATTTGACCGTGATAAGGATTACCACCTCGATCAAAGACAACTTCTTTAACTTGTTTCGCTAATGCTTTTTTAGCAACATCAGTACCAACTTCTTTAGCGGTTGCAATTGTTGCTTTTTTCTTTAATTGTTTAGTTGATGATGATGCAATTGTTTTCATTGAACCATCATCTATAACCTGAGCAATTAAGTGATTATTAGATTTTGAGATTACTAATCTTGGTTTGGCGTTTGCATTAATTTTCAAACGATTAGTAATCCGTTTATGTCTTAATTGTTTTTTAGATTTTCTGTTAACATTGACTTGTTTCATATCGCTTATACCTCTTATTTCTTAGTTCCACCGCTTGCTCCGCCAGTAGCAGCTCCTGCGCCTTCTGCAGTCTTACCAACCTTACGAACAATAATTTCATCGCTATACATAATACCTTTACCATTATATGGCTCAGGTTTTCTTGTAGCTCTTACGTTTGCAGCAAATTCTCCAACTACAATTTTATCAAAACCATTAATAAGAATTTCTGTTGGTGTAGGACAAGCCACTTTTAACCCTGAAGGGATATCAAAAGCAACTGGATGACTAAAACCTATAGCGAGATTTAATTTATTCCCCGTAACATTTGCTTTGTAGCCAACACCAACAATTTTTAATTTTTTTTCATACCCTTTAGACAATCCGACCAAAGCATTAGTGATGTTGCTTGCTACCGTTCCTTGAAAGACATTAGATTTTGTTTCTTGGTTTTTCCTAATTACTTTAATAATACCATTGCTATTCTCGATTGTTAGTAAATCACTAGGATATTTGACTGTTAAATTACCGCTTGGTGATTTAAAATCAACACGATCATTAGTGATTGTTACATTGACATTTGCTGGAATAGTTAATAATTTATTTCCTTTACGACTCATACTCCCCCCTATCACACATAAGCAATTACTTCGCCACCCAAATTATTCTTACGAGCAACCTTATCAGTTACGATTCCTTTGCTTGTTGAAATAACAGCTACCCCTAAACCGTTTAAAACACGTGGTAGCTTGTCGACACTCTGATAGACTTTTAAACCTGGTTTGGAAATTTGTTTAATTCCATTAATGCTTGGCATATTATTCTTATATTTTAATGTAATTAAAGTATTGGTTACCTTTTTAGATTTAGGCCGTTTTACTTGTTCAAAATTAGCAATGTATCCTTCGTCCATTAATACTTTTAATATTGATGAGATTGTTTTAGATGTATGTACTAAAACATTTTGATGTCTTGCCTTTGTTGCGTTTTTCACTCTGACACATAAGTCAGCAATTGGATCTATATACATTTTTTACCCCTTATCATGATGCTTTCTTTAACCCTGGAATTGCACCTTTGTATGCTAATTCTCTTAAGCAAATACGGCATAATCCCGTTTTGCTATTTACTGCGTGTGGCCTACCACACCTGACACAACGATGATATTCTCTTGTCGAGAATTTTTGATGTCTTTTTTGTTTTGCTATTAATGATTTTTTTGCCATGTTTTCCTTTTCTATTATTTACCTTTTTTTCATAAAGGGCAATCCTACTGCTGTTAATAATGCTCTTGCGATTTCGTCTTTTTTAGATGATGTCACAAATGTGACATCAAATCCACTAACACGCTTAATGTCATCATAATTAATTTCAGTAAAGATAATTTGTTCTTTAATGCCTAATGTGTAATTACCATGCCCATCGAAAGCATTATTATTTAATCCTTTGAAATCACGAACACGAGGTAAAGCAATATTGATTAAGTTTTCGATGAAGTTTCACATTCTTTCGCCACGTAAAGTTACTTTAACACCGATTGGTTGATTCTCTCGTAGCTTAAATGTTGCGATAGCTTTTTTTGATTTAGTAAGAATTGGCTTCTGCCCTGTAATTTGTTCTACTTCCTTAGCAACTGTTTCAATTAATTTTGCATCTTGTGTTGCAGCACCTACACCAGCGTTAATTACAATCTTTTCAAGTTTTGGAATTTGCATTACTGATTTAAACTTGAATTGTTTTGTTAATTCTTCTTTAATTAATTTCTCATATTTAACTTTTAAATTTAAACTCATAATTATTTTCCTTTCCCAGTAACTTCTGCGTTTGTTTTTTTAGCAATTCTTACTTTAATACCATCTTTATTTTTAGAATATCTAATTTTCGAGATCCCTTGAGGCGCTTTAGCAACCACCAATGCAAGTTTACACAAAGGAATGCCAACTTCTTTTTCAAGAATCCCTCCTTTTTCATTTTTTGCATTAGCTTTTTTATGCATTTTAACTTTATTTAACCCTTCAACTGTTGCTGTATTATTTTTATTGTTAATAGATAAAACAATACCTTCTTTAGTAACTAATTTACCAGCAATTACTCTTACCTTATCACCTTTTTTAATTCTTTGCATATTACACTACCTCCGGAGCTAATGAAACAATTTTCATAAAACCTTTATCTCTTAATTCTCTAGCAACTGGTCCAAAAATACGTGTACCACGAGGAGTTTTATCTTCTTTAATAAGAACACATGCATTATCATCAAATGTAACTTTATTGCCATTCTCTCTCTTGATGCCTTTTTTTGTTCTTACAACAACAGCTAAAAACATTTGGCCTTTTTTTACACCGCTATCTGGCAAACAATCTTTAACTGATACTTTAACAATATCACCAACATTACAGTAGTGTTGTCTAGAATTGCCTAAAATTTTAATAACACCAACTTGTCTTGCCCCACTATTATCTGCAACATTTAATCTTGTCATGAACTGTATCATATTTACCTCCTATTTCGCCTTTAAAAGTACTTTTTCTACACGATAGAATTTAGTTTTACTAATTGGTCTTGTCTCTACGATTCTTACTTTATCACCAATATTAGCAACGCCTTGTTCATCATGAGCATGATATTTCTTATGTGAAATTACCAATTTCTTATAACGTGGGTGCAAAAGTTTTGTTTCTACTTCAACTACGGCAGTTTTTGGCATTTTTGTCGAAACAACAATGCCTACGAAAACTTTTTTTCTTGTAGTTCTAACTATATTATTTTCTTTTTTCATACTATGCTCCTCCACCTACGGTTTTTCTAATAATTTGTTTTTCAACTTTTTTATCCATGTGAGATTTTAATTCTTTCTTAATAATTGGTGTAGCGGCCTTTTCTTCATCTTTTTTGATTTCATTAGCAGTTATATTTTTTGCTGCATCAACTACGTGTTTTTTAGCTCCTTGTATTTGTAATGCTTGTTGAACAGAATCAGTAATTGACTTAACTTCTTTAGTTTCACGATTGTACATTGTAATACCATGTGTACCAATAGTTAGATCAATATGTCTTTGTGTTAGAATCGTCATTGCTCTAGCGATTGTTTTTCTAATTTCTTGTAATTGATTAACTTTTTCTAATTCTCCGCTTGCCATTTTAAAACGGGCTTCTAAAAGTTGAAGTTTTAGTCTCATAATTAAAGAACATAGTTCTTCGTTAGTTTTTTGTTTTAATTCCTTATTAATGTTTCCCATAGTCTATCTCCTTTCAATTACGTTTGGTTCTTTAAATGTTTGTGATAATAATTTTTCAGCAACTGTTTCATTTGGTAATTGTGCTTTAGAAACTACCTTGCAGACAACGTTTAATTTGTTACCAGCTTTTCTTAAAGCTTCTTTAGCTTCTTGTTCAGGGATACCTCCCAATTCAAATAAAACTGTACCAGCTTTAACAACAGCACATTGAATTTCTGGATTACCTTTACCAGAACCCATACGTACTTCTAGCGGTTTTTTTGTCCTTGATAATTGTGGGAAAATACGGATTCACATTTTGCCACCTGTTTTCATATATTTTGTTTGTGTTTTACTCAAAACCACACGTGCAGCCTCTAATTGTTTATCGGTAATTCAGTTACCTGTTTTTTGTTTACCATTACAATTTCTGCCTTTTCCTTTAATTACCACTAATCCATATTCTCCAAAAGCAACATATTTATTACCTTTAGCTTTCCCTTCATAACGTGTTCGATGTGGTTTTCGATATTTTGTTCTTTTTGGTTGCATCATATTATTCGCCTACCTTTACTGACACGCTTTTAGATGTAATTTGTACATCTTCAGATGTTTTATTTGTTCTTTCTTTTGCGTTGGTAAAATTTGTCCTTTTTCTTGTATCTTTAAAATCACCTTTTTTTGGAACAATTTGATTGTTTAATCCTTTACCAAAAATTTCACCACGATAAATTCATACTTTGACACCAATCTTACCATAAGTCGTGTGAGCTTCTTCAATAGCGTAATCTAAATCCGCTCTTAATGTAGTCATTGGGATTACTCCTTCACTATAGCCTTCAGTTCTCGCCATTTCAACACCACCAAGACGTCCTGAAACTTTAGTTTTAATTCCTAATGCTTTTGATGCAATTACTTTTTTAATAGCTTGTTTTTGAGCGTTTCTAAAAGAAACTCGATTTTCAATAGCGTCCGCTATTTCTCTAGCAATAATTTTTGCACTTCAAGCTATATTGTCGTATGGAATAACATTAATATTAACTTTTTTATCGCGTCCAACAATTTTATTAATTGCAATTGTAATGGCGTTAATATTGGCACCTTCTTTACCTAACAAAGTTCCAGGTTGACCACATTGAATAAACACATTGACGTTTTTCTCTGTTCGCTCGATTTCAATACGAACAATTTGTGAACTTTTATATTGTTTTTCAATATAGTTTCTAACTTTCTCATCTTGAACAATTCATTGCGCTGTTTCTTTTGGATTTTTAGCTATCCAACGTGATTGTCAATTTTTATTTACACCGTAACGGTAACCGTTAGGATTGACTTTGTGACCCATTATTTTCCCTCCTTAGTAGGTGTTGTTTGTAATTTAACAACCTCTGGTTTTTTAGTTTCATTTAATTTATTTTCTTTAATATTAGTTTTAATGTTTTTGTCAATTTGTTTCGGCTTGGTTTTTTTAACTTTATATTGACTTTCAACTAAATCTTTTTGTTTTTGTTTTATATCATCGCTTAAGATTATTTCAAGATGGCTATGACGTTTTCTAATCATATTAGCTGAACCTTTAGCACGTGGTAAGCTACGTTTAATTGTCGTCCCTTGGTTAGCTGTAATAAAATAAACATAAAGAGCTTCCCCTCGCATTTGGTGATTATTAGTAGCATTAGCTATTGCACTATTTAAAAGTTTTTTAATAATACTAGCAGTTTTCTTCTCAACGTTATCTAACAAAACTAACGCTTGAGTAATGCTTTTGTTACGTATTAAATTACAAATAAGATTAGCTTTCCTAGCTGATACATGAACATTTTTTTGAATTACTCTACATTTCATACATTACCTCTACTTAGCCACTGGTGCAGTTGATTCCTTTGCAGCATCTTCAGCTTTGTTATTAGATGAATGTTGTTTGAATGTCCTTGTTGGCACAAATTCACCAAGTTTGTGCCCAACCATATCCTCAGTTACATAAACATTAATGAATGATTTGCCATTATAAACGCTAAAGTTTAGACCAACAAATTCTGGGAAGATTGCGCTTCTACGTGATCAAGTTTTAATTGGTTTTTTGCTATTTTCTTGTTTTGCAACTTGTACTTTTTTTAATAAGCTTTTATCAACAAAAGCACCTTTTTTACTACTTCTAGACATTATTTACCATTCCTTCTTCTAATAATTAGAGCTGTAGAAGATTTTTTATATCTTCTTGTCTTAACGCCCATGTGTCGTTTACCTCAAGGGGTTCTTGGAGCATCATATCCCACTGGTTGTCGACCTTCACCACCTCCGTGAGGATGGTCATTAGGGTTCATCGCTGAACCACGAACTGTTGGTCTAATTCCTAATTTGCGGCTTCTACCAGCCTTGCCAAGGTTAACTAAATTATGGTTTTCATTACTTACAGCACCGATTGTTGCACGACAATCATTTAAAATTTTTCTAACTTCTCCACTTGATAACTTGACAATCATGTACTTTCCAGTTTCATCTTTTCCTAACACTTGAGCTGAACTACCGGCGCTTCTTACGAGTTGTCCTCCTTTATGAGGCATAATTTCGATGTTGTGCACGAATGTACCTTCAGGAATATTCTTTAGCAACATTGCATTACCAACTTTAATATCTACCTTATCTGCCGAGATAATCTCGTCACCAATTTTAATTCCTTGCGGGGTAAGGATATAAGACTTAGTCCCATTTTCATAAACAATTAAAGAAATAAATGCAGTTCTATTTGGATCATATTCAATTGTTTTAATAGTTGCTTTTAGTGGATTTTTTCTAGAGAAATCAATTTCACGATATTGTCTTTTTTGACGTCCACCTTGATGCCTTGTAGTAATTACACCACGGTTATTCCTCCCTGATTGATTATGAATTGAATGGATTAATGATTTTTCGGGAGTGTCAGTAGTTAAATGTTTTTTGTAATCGACCAAAACAGTCGTTCTTCTACCTTTGCTTCTCGCTTTAATATATTTAACAGCCATTATTTTTCCTCCTTAATAAGTTTTAATGAATCAAGATTATTGTTAAGGTTATCATCTGGCATAGCCTTCAAATATTTTTTACCATCATCTGTTTTTGTAACCATCAAAAAGTTATCTTGCTTACCAACAACATACAAATGCGTCTGGGTTAAAATTTCCTCAATAATATCTTTGGTTTTAATAATTTCCCCTTTAGATGTTTGAAATTCTGTATGATCTTTATTAACAGCCACCAATTCAACAATGAAATCGTTTGCCGATGAAGTCGATGCTTTTGAAATAATTTTTTTCTTCTCACCAGATTTTGAAGAAACTTTTAATAATTCCTCATAGATTGTTTTAGCGTCTAATTGTGTGTGAACATTTTTTTGCTTTTCACCAGAAACTTTTTTAGTGTGTGCTTTTTTAATAACTTCTTTTTTAGTAACCTCTGTCTTTTTTGTTTCTTTGGTTGCTGTTGGTTTTACTTCAGTAGATACTTTTTTTGTTGCTTCGCTATTTGTATTATTTGCAATATCACTACCAATAGGTAAAGTAACATAAGCTAGCTTAATTAATTTAGAAAATCCTGGTTTTAGTGTTCCAGTTCTAACTTTTGCTGATTTTCTTATTTGTGTAGCGATTTTAGATGGTTTAATACCATAAATTGATTCGAAAGCAATAGCAATTGCATATTTATTTGCTTTGATGTCAACTTCAAAAGCATATTTTTTACTTTCACCATTTGCAAATGAATATGTTTTTTCAGTATGTATTGGTTTTAAAATTATTCTTGTGAATTCCATATTATCCCACCACCTTTGCAAGAGTATTTAAAGCTGTTTGTTGAGAAATAACAAAATTTGCATGAACAACATCTTTAGTAGACACTTGATTTGATTTTTTAGCAATAACTTTAAAAATATTTCGGCAAGATTTACTAATATTTTCGGATTTTTCATTATTCAAAACAAACAAGATTTTTTTGCCATTAATTTTTAATTGTTTCAATAAAGAGACAATTGCTTTAGTTGAAGGCTTGTCCATGTTTTTATCTTCTAGAACGTACATGGCGTTTTTATTGATTTTGTCATTAATAGCATTCACTAGAGCAAGTTTTGTAATTTTGCTATTAATGTATTTTTTATAATTTCTAACTGGTTTTGGACCAAATACAACACCACCACCTACATAGTGAGGGTTTCTAATCGAACCTTGACGAGCATTACCTGTATGTTTTTGTGCAAATGGTTTTTTACCTCCACCACGAACTTCACCTTTTGTTAACGTTGAATGTGTACCTTGTCTTTTACCAGCGTTTTCTGCAATAATGGCATCGAACACAACTTGACTATTTGCTTTTTTAACTTCAAAACTTTTAGCAACATCCATATCACCAATTGTTTTACCAGAAAGATCTATCATTTTAATTTTTTCCATAATCCCTCCTATTTTTTAACCTCTGTTGGAGCTTTCTTTGCTTCCGCTTCTTTTGCTTTAGCTTTAGCAGCAGCTTCAGCGGCTTTTTTTGCTTCTTCAGCTTTTGCTGCAGCTTCTTCTTCTTTTTGTGCAGTTTCATTAGCAGCGTGTAAAGCTTCTTTGTCTTCAAGGTTTTCGTTTTGTTTTAAAATTTCTTCTTGTAATTCCTTGGTGATAATTTGATACTCAAATTTCTTACCTTTCATTTTCTTAGAAGTTTTAATTGTTACAACACATCCTACAGGGCCAGGAATTGCACCAAGAATTAAAATCAAATTTCTTTTAAGGATAGTATCAACAACAACTAAATTTTGAATCGTTACTAATTCATGACCGTAATGACCAGACATCTTCTTGCCTTTTGGTACTCTTTGTGGAGCACTGCCACCACGTCCAAAAGCCACTGATCCTTGGAATCTATGTGGGAACCCCGCACCATGACTTAATGGGCCAATTTTAAAGTTTCATCTAGCAATTGCTCCAGTAAATCCACGACCACGAGTTAACCCTTGTACATCGACATATTCACCTTTAGTAAAAATGTCAACCTTGATATCGTCACCAACTTTCAAATTGGTAATTTCTGGGAATGTTTTAATGTGTCGCTTTACATTACTTCCGACTTTTTTAAATATTCCAGCGTGCGCTTTATTAACTTTCTTTTCATCAACATCGCTATAACCGACTTTAACAGCATTAGTTTTTACTTCCAACACTTTATTTGGTTCGCAATGAACAACAGTAATTGGTAATGTCTTACCATTTACATCAAATAACTGAATCATCCCTATTTTTGTTCCAAGAATATATTTCATAACTTATCTCCAATCCTATAACTTGATTTGGATTTCTACTCCTGAAGGGATTACCAAACGTCTTAAAGCGTCAATTGTTTGAGCATTAGTTCTACTTAAAACAATTAGACGTTTATGAGTTCTTCTTTCAAATTGTTCCATAGCAGGTTTATCTACATGTACTGAACGACATATGGTAAAAATTTCCTTCTTTGTAGGAAGGGGAACTGGTCCTTTAATGCCACAGTTACAATTTCTTGCGACTTCGATTATTTTCTTAACTGATTTATCCAATAAATCGTGGTCATAAGAAAATAATTTAATTTTTAATTCTTGATTCATTATTTTTTGTTGTCCTCTCTTGATGAAAAGTCAAATCAATTGTTAATCCTATTATTAATTTCTAGTTACCCGATACACGACAACACTTTTTGGTGTATCGGCAATCTATAAATAAAAATAGTCATTAATAATAACACATTTTGATGGAAAATAAATATTTTATTTATTAATGTAATTGTTTATACTTAATAGATAAATTAATCAAGGAGAAAAAAATGGCTTTTATTTCAAACGCTGAAAGACAAAAGACTTCAAAAAAAATATATAAAGGTTTTGGATTCAAAAAATGATGAATCTTTACAACTTTATTAATAGGTATCGCTGCAATGGTGTTCTTAATTTTAGGAGTTGTAGGTGTTTATACCATCAACAGGGTTGATAGCCCTGTATTCTCATACATTGCATTAGTAGTAATTATTGTGGCAGGATTATTCTTTATTGTATCAGTTGTTCTTGTGTTAACACTACCAAGCCCACAAAAAACAACAAGCAGAGTTCTTAAATTAACTTCTAGTGCAATCCCAGGAAAAAGAACAAATAAGAATACTTCTAAGATTGCAAAAAAACGTTTAAACGCTGAATAAAAACAATCAAATTAAAATTAGATTACCGTAAGGTAATCTTTTTTTACAATAGTTTTAATATATACCACCCTTATAATTAACCAATAAATATGTCTGATCGTTTTATCTTTAATTTATCTTCATCAACAGCTAAGGGATTAAGGTCAACAAATGAAGACGCTCATTGAGTTGGCACTAATAAAAAGAATCAATGTCTAGCAATTGTTTGTGATGGTATTGGTAGCCAAGATGATAGTCAAATTGCTTCTTTAATTACTGTCGATGTTTTTAAAAAACTTTTTTTAAAACGTTCGTTTATTTGTAATGGGGAAAAGTTTTTCAAACGTTGTCTAGAAAAAGCATATAAAGCCATTAGTAAACAATCAACTAGTAATTTAAATAATAAGAAAATTGGCACAACATTAGTAATGATTCTAATTACTGGCAACAAAGGAGAAGTATACAATCTTGGTGATTCAAGATTGTATGATTACTCATTAGAAGATAATCAATGAACACAAATCACACAAGACCATAATCTTTATAACCATTTTGTTAATATGAAAGAAAAAGATCCCAGTATTGATATTAATAAACTTTGTTTAAATTACAAAGATCAATTATTTGCATTAACAAAATGTTTGGAAAGCAATGGAAATACACATCACGATTGAGACAAATTTAAAATCGAATTACATGAAGGTGATGTGATATTTTTAGCAACTGATGGTGTTTATTATTTCATTAAACCAGAACAAGTTAATGAGATTATTAAACGTTGTAGTAATAATTTTGAAACAGTTGCTAAAAATATCATTGATGTTGCACTTGCAAATAAAAGTAATGATAATTTAACAGCAATCGTTGTTGAGTGTTTAAAAGATAATGGATAAGAAAGAAATTAAACCTATTGTTTATCAGATTAACGATTTAGTGTTAAATCGTTATCGTATTACTGATGATTTTAAAAAAAATAAAGATAAAGGTTTGCATGGCGGAATGGGTTCAACCATTTATAAAGCTGAAGACATCACTGTAAAAAGCACAGATTACTTTGATAACAAGAATAAAACTGTCGCTATCAAAGTAATTAATCGTGCTAATAGTGATGTAAACTTTAACGATGAAGAATGAACAAAGATGTTAGATGAATGTGTCACCAGCCAAAGAGTGGCTAATAAACCTAATATCGTCAATACTTTTGATGTCCAAAAAGTAAATAATGGTAACACCATCATTATTGTGATGGAATTCATTGATGGTATTTCATTAAGAGACTACATTAACGAAAAAGGAATCTTACAAGTAAAAGAAGCTGTTTATATTTTTGAGAAAATGTTAAATGCCATTAAAGTCTTACACAATTTTAAAGAAAAAATCATTCACCGCGATTTAAAGCCAGAAAACATTATGTTAACAAGAGATTTAATGAATGTTAAATTAATTGATTTTGGTATTTCAACCGTTAGAGCAACCGATGATAAGATTTTAACATACGAAGGAACAACGCTTGGAACACCTCCATATATATCTCCTGATTTTTATAGAATGTGTCAAGAGAAAGATAAAACTACTAAATCGAAATACATTACTGAACAATTTGATTTTTTCGCACTAGGTGTAATATTTTATGAAATGCTAATGGGAGAAAAACCTTTTGTTAATAAATCTAAAAATGAGAATGACATTATTAAAGTTCCTTATACATATGATCCAATCCCTATTAGCAATGTAAGAAGTGATATCTCACCTGCACTTGATAATATCATTTTCAAATGTTTAGCCACTAAAAGTAATGATTTGC
Source organism: Mycoplasmataceae bacterium (assembly GCA_031262935.1). Lineage (GTDB taxonomy): Bacteria > Bacillota_I > Bacilli_A > Mycoplasmatales > Mycoplasmoidaceae > Malacoplasma_A. The sequence goes on from JAISGU010000017.1 coordinate 28,802, forward strand.
AATATCGATATAACAATGTTGATGAGATATTAAAGGATTTACACTCATATATTGAAAACCCTAATAAATCTTTTTATCAAAAATTGATCAAGCCTAAAAATAAAAGAACTTTACAACTCGCAGATATTTTTAATGTTGAAAAAGAAAAACAACGTTTACGTTTTTATAATCAAAAATGGTTCTATTGATTAATATTTTCTGTAACAATAGTCATTTCGATTATTTCAATTGTACTTATAATCTTACACGAGATTAAATAAATACCATATGTTCAAATTCAATACAAAATATGTAGTTAATAAAATTACGAATTTAAAAAAATATCAAGTTTCTATTAATACTATTGTTAAGAAGATTAATTTGGGTTCATTAGAAGGGACAGAAATGATGGGTTGGGTTGATTTAATTGAAAATTACAACAGTCATGAATTATTACTGATGAAGAAAAAAGCTATTGAATGACAAAAATTAAATCTTAAATATATTGTTGTTGTAGGCATTGGCGGTAGTTATGTTGGTGTTAGAGCCGCAATTGATATGTGTTGTGGTTCATATAATGAGAAAACACCAGAAATATTATGAGTTCATAATATAGCTGCTAGTTATTTGTTGCCATTATTAAAAAAAATACATAATAGTAAATTTGCTATTATTGTTAATTCTAAATCAGGCACAACGCTTGAACCAGCTTTAGGATTTAGATTATTTAGAGAGCAATTGCAAAAAAATGTAGGCATTAGCAAATTACATAAATACATTGTTGCTGTTACTGATTATGAAAAAGGCACATTACATGATTTTGCAAAGCATAATCACATTACTACATTCGGATTAGCGAATGATATTGGTGGTAGATTCTCAACATTGACTGCCGTTGGCATGTTTTTAATGATTGTTAAAGGTTTAAATCCGTTGAAAATTTTACAAGGAGCTAAACAAGCACGGAAAGATTGTGAAAGCGACAATCTTTCAAGGAACTCTGCCTATTTATATGCTTGTTACCGGCACTATCTCTACAACTTTAGACATTTGTCAATTGAAAATTTTATTGTCTATGAACCTTGTTTAGAGTTTGTTGGAAAAATGTGACAACAAATTTTCGGAGAAAGCGAAGGCAAAGAACACAAAGCATTATTCCCTGCGCTAAGTCTTTTCACAACGGATTTACATTCGATGGGACAATATTTCCAAGAAGGAACTAGAAACTTTTTTGAAACAACATTAATTGTTAATAAACCTCGGTATGACATAGTTCTTAAAATACATGACGACAACGATAAACTAAAATATTTAAATAATAAATCAATAGATTTTGTTAACAGAAAAGCATTTGAAGGCACAATTGAAGCACATACAAAATTGGGTAAAGTCAATAATTTTGTTTTAGAAATTGATTATGCTGATGAATGACATTTTGGTTATTTATTCTATTGATTTGCAACCGCCGTTACTATTAGCGGCTATTTATTAAAAATAAACCCATTCAATCAACCAGGTGTTGAAACTTATAAAAACAACATGTTTAAATTATTAGGAAGAAAAAAATAAACCTATTGTTTTGTTTCGTTCATTAAAGTTTTATCTTTCTTTTCTTTCTTCTTAATCATAATTAACGGAATAATCACTGCAATAAATTCAACAACAAGAATATATAAAACTATAAAGATAGGAAATAAAATACTTTTGTTAGTTTTTTGCCAATCAAATTGAGGTGTATATAAAAATATCATTGCAATAACACCTAAAGTAACTAAGGGAATTGTAACAAAGAAACAAATAAAAATAGATTTATATTTTTTTCACATTTTTCTAAACCATCTGCAAATCGAAGAAAATATTTTTTTAAAAAAACGAGCAATATTTGTAAATATTTTTGCAAAAAATTTTATTATTTTATTCATATTATTGTAAACCTCCTATCTTTAGAATATCATTCATTCTGTTTTTGATAATATCAGCTTCATTACCAAAAACAGCATAAACAGATTGCGGACTTGGTTTAATTACACCACGCGCTCCTAAACCAATTAGCATATCTTTATTAACTTTTGATTGGTCAACAATTTGAACACGGAGTTTAGTTATGCAAGCATCAACATTTTTAATGTTATCCTTACCACCATAAGCAATTATTGCCTGTTCTGCAATTAGTGTATATTTATCTTTAGGTACATCTGAGTCCCTTGGTTGAACATCCTCATGTTCTGCGGATTGCTGTGCTTTATAATCTACTTTAGTGAACATTTTAATTTTGATAGATCGATCTCTACCAGGGGTTTTAATATCAAAATGTAAAATAAGTGTCTTAAATAAGAAGAAATAAAGCGGTATTAAACACATCCCGATTGCTATTGTTCAATAACAATTTGCGCCATGTTTAGTAACATCTGGTAAAACACCATAAACAATGAAATCTAATAGTCCACCACTAAACGTCATACCCATATGTGCACCTAATATATTCATTAATCAAAACGAAATTCCTGCAAGTGGCGCATGAATTCCTCAGAATAATCATGGTGCTAGAAATAAAAAAGTGAATTCTAACGGTTCAGTAATCCCAGTTAATAACGAAGTTAAAGCACTTGCACCAATGATGGAGAAAGCTTGTTTTCTACCATCACCTAACTTTGGAACGCAGAAAATCATAGCCATTGCGGCAGCAGGTAAACCAAACATCATAAATGGATATTTACCTTGCATATATTGTCCAGGGTTACCAGAGATTAAACCAGGATAATTTATGTCATCACTTGGTAAATTTGGTAGTCCATTAAACAAATGATGATAATTCGATAAAGTAATTGTGTGTGTGCCAACAGTTTTGCCGCATAAACTATTATTAACAAACATTCATAACGATTGATCGCCATTAATACTTAATGAAGTAGAATTTTTTCATATAGAGGAGTCAATGCCTATACTTCCTCATGTTGCACCTGTTGCAACACCGTCTCAATAAATAGGAGTATTAAAACCAACGTTTATACATCCTCCAGCTGGTGTATATCATAGAGGGGCATAAAAAGCGTGATGTAATCCAAACGGCACTAGTGATCGCTCAACAAAACCAAATACAAATGAATTAAATCCATATGGTGCATAGCCTATGTATTTACCAAAATAAAATAATCCCAATCCTATTAATGGTCAAATCATTGAAAATAGTATCCCTAAAATTAAACAGCAAATAAAGGTAATGATTGGAATAAATCTAACACCACTAAAAAATCCAATTACGGTAGGTAGTTGAATATTTTTAAAACGGTTATATAAAAATGCAACTAGTGCACCGACAAAAATACCACCAAAAGCACTAGTGTTTAATGAGGTAATACCTATATTTGATGTAAAAATAGCACTAAACATCGTGCTTGACCATTGTTTATCAGCAATAGTGTATGTTGCATCGTATGAATATCATAAAAAATGATATTTACCAGTAATATCATGAGAAGGGGGCGTTGATGGGACTGTTGGATTAACAATAAATGCCATTTGGATTGCGTTAAACACTATTCATCCAACCAAAGCAGATAGTCCTGCAGTTCCACTATCGTGAGTAAAAGCAATAGCTATAGCTATTGCAAATAATACTGGTAAACAACTAAAAAGCATATTACCTGGAACTTGGAAAATCTGACCAAAAATTTTTAATCCGCCGTTATGTTCGCCAGCTAAGTTAACGATTGTTGAACCAAGACCTAAAAATAATCCAGCTATTGGTAGCATGGCAATTGGTAGCATTAAACCTCGCGATAACTTTGCAATTAACTCTTTGCCAGTACCAGATTTTTCTTTTTTAGTCTTAACTTCACCAAACTGTTGATGTCTCTTCTTAAAAAACATAATTATTTATCTTTCTTCTTTAAATTCTTAAGTATTAAAATCAAGCAAACAATAGTTAAAAGAATAATTGGAATTGCAATCATTATGCCTCCAACTCAACATAATGCTGCATTCGCATGATTTGAAGAACCAACTTGGAAAGTTTGCATTAAGATTGGACCAGTAACAATTAACCCAATGATAATTATTGAACAAACACAAATAATCAAAATAAGTTTTAATCTACTTTTCTTTTTTTGTTGTGGTATATTATTTGTTTGTTCCATTTGGTTATCAATTGTTGTAGTATACAAGATTTATTTATTTTTAATTGCTTCAATTCCAGGAAGCGAACTACCTTCAATAAATTCTAAAGAGGCACCACCACCTGTTGAAATAAAACTAAAGTCATTTTCATGAAATCCTAAAGCTTTAGCTGCGCTTGCAGAATCACCGCCACCAATTAATGTAAAACATCCATTAGCAGTCAAATTCTTTAATATGTCGCATATGGCTCTTGTACCATTTTGATAATTATTAAATTCAAACACTCCAGCTGGACCATTTCAAAAAACTGTACCAGCATTATTTAGCGCACGTTTGAACGCTTCAATAGATTGATTACCAATATCCAGACCCATTAAACCATTAAGTCCTTTTTCAATGTCAACGAGAAGACCTGGACTATCAGCAAATTCTTTAGCACATATAAAGTCGTTGGCTAAAATAATTTTATTTTGTCCTTTAACTAAAATATTTTTAGCCTCATTAACCATGTCTTGTTCTAAAAGTGACGAACCAATGTCTTTGCCTTGTGCCTTTCAAAATGTATAACACATACCACCGCAAATGAGCACTTTGTCAGCGATATTTAGCAAGTTATCAATAATTTTTAATTTATCACTAACTTTTGCTCCACCCAATATAGCAATAACAGGTCTTTTAGGATTATTAGTTATCTTTGATAAATTTTCTAATTCTTTTTGGACTAAAAATCCAACACATGATGTTTGAATGTTTTCAGCAATTCCAACATTGCTTGCATGTTTTCTATGTGCTGTACCAAAAGCGTCATTAACAAAGATGTCTGCTAAAGAGGCTCATTCTTTGCTTAATGTTTGATCACATTTAGATTCTAATTTTACAACTTCGCCTTTTTCATTAACATCATTGTATCTTGTGTTTTCTAATAGTAGAATGTTACCTTCTCCTAATTGATTAACGGCATCTTTAACTTCTTGTCCACGATTAACTCTTAAAAATTTAACAATAGAAGGTCGAGTTAAAAGTCTTTGCAATTCATCAGCTACAGGACTTAATGATTTTTTATTAGAAGACATATCTTCTAATGTTTTAATCCTTGATAAGTGACTTAAAAGAATAATTTTGCATTTACGATCAATCAAATAGCGAATCGTTTCTAATGGCGCCATAATTCTTTTATTATCAACAACTACACCATCCTTGATGGGAACATTAAAATCAACTCTAACAATTACTTTTTGTCTATCAACATTAATGTCATTTAATGTTTTTTTATTTGAATAGTCCATTAATAATCCTATTTTAAATTAGCAAAATAAATTGTTGTTTTAACCATTTGGTTAACATATGAACTTTCATTATCATATCAAGCTGAAACGTGATAAATCTTACCTTCACCATAATCAACCATATTAGTCAACAATGGATCAAAGATGGAACCGTGAGTTTCACTAATAATATCCCCACTTACGATTGATTCATCATTGTATGCTAATGTACCCTTTAATTCTCCCTCAGATGCTTTTTTAATAGCGTTATTAATGTCTTCTACCGATGGTTGCTTATCAAGAATTAAATGTAAATCAATTAATGAACCAGTAATAACTGGTACACGGTTACTTACGCCGTGTAGTTTCCCTTTTAATGAAGGAATTACTAATCCAATTGCCTTTGCAGCACCTGTACTTGTTGGGATAATATTACAAGCTGCAGCACGAGCTCTTCTTAAATCACTGTGTGGAGCATCTTGCAATCTTTGGTCAGCAGTATATGCGTGAGTTGTAATCATATAACCACCTTTAATACCAAAGTGTTTGTGAATTGTATCGACAACGGGAGCTAATCCATTTGTAGTACAACTTGCTGCAGAAATAACTGTGTCACTATTCTTTAATGTTTTATGGTTAACACCATAAACAATTGTTGGAATTCCATCACCTTTAGCAGGCGCTGAAATAACAACACGTTTAGCACCAGCTTTAATGTGTAATTCAGCGCCTTCTTTATTAACAAATCTACCAGTTGATTCAACGACAATGTCAACATTCATTTGTTTTCATGGTAGTTTTGCAGGATCTTTTTCTGCAGTAATTGGAATTTCTTTTCCATTTACAACGATAGAACTTTCTTTTGATGAAACTGTTCCATCAAATTTTTGATGAGCTGAATCGTATTTCAATAAATGAGCTAATGTTTTTGCATCAGTTAAATCATTTATTGCTACGATTTCAACATTAGAATTTTTTACTAGTTCTCTAAAAACTAATCTCCCAATCCTTCCAAATCCGTTTATTGCTATTCTTGTCACTTTTAATTACCCCTTGTATTTAATAATGTTTAATATTTTAATATTAAATATCAATATTTTTAATTAATTATTTTTTCTATACCTTGTGAATCGTATAATTCCACCACCCATATTTCAAATTGATTTATGGGTAGAGGAGGAATCTTTATGATTCATGTACTCGACTCACTTATGGCGATTCTAACCGATTATCAGTTAATGCTGATGATTGAATAGAAAGGTACAGGGTGAACTTTAAAGAGTTCATCATACTAATCTTACTATTGCTAGTGGTTCTAGTAATTATTAGGTAATAGTTCTTGATCGCTATATTTGAGTTAAAAGGACAATCTTTACGGGTTGTCCTTTTTAATTACAAATAAAAATACGGAATTTACGTTCCGTATTTAGCGATCCTAACCGATCTATATATTTATAACACATTAAGATATAAAGATAAATTTTATTTTTATGTATCACATATAATTTTACTTAACAAGAAAAGGAAATAAATGATATGAAAAAAGATTATAGTGGAGCGATTAACTTATGTATAGGAGCGGGGTTATTTTTATTTGGTTTTATTCTTAGTTTTATTCCTTCTGATGTTTTAAGTATCGTTGTTTTAATCATTGTAATAGCATCTGCAATATTAATGACAATTGGTTTTGCACTTAATAGAAGAAATAGAGGAAATTGGTTTAAAGCAAGTAATGCTTTAGCAATGGTTAGTTTTATATTGTTATATGCAATAGTATTAATGGTAATTATTATTACACTTTCAATATATGTTATCCCATTAAACATTGCATTTTACCAAGTTATTGATATTATTTCAATAGTCATTGAAGTCGGTGCATTGTTAACAAGTATTCTTGCAACAGTGTTTTCATTTTTAAATGCAAATAATTCTAAAAATAAAACTAATAAACCATCAAAATAATTAATAGTTTATTTGTTGACTAATTTCATTTCTTCTTCTAATCATTTTTTATCATCAATAGTCATTTTTGGTGAAGTTCCTGTTTTAATGTAATTATTGTATCATTCGGTTGCATAATCAATATATTCTTTAAACTTGTTTAAATCAACATAAAAATCCACCAACCGAATGTCGTGTGTATTAGTGTCAAATAATTCAGGTTTAACATAATCTTCACCAGTTAAAAACCCGACAGCAAAAACGCCATGATTAATATTTCTTAAATATAAATAAAGTCCTAATTGCATTTTATATTCGCCAGAAATATTAATCATCCCATCTTTAAATCAACTATCTTTTTTACCATTCTTTTCTTTAACAAGTGGGATCCCATTAATGTCTTTTTGCATTTTTAGACAATTGTTAAAGTCTTTTTTATAAACAAAACTATCAATTGAACTTGTTTTGATTTCTAACATTGGTTTGTCATTACTATAATCAACAACCATTACATCATTTAATGGTTCTCCATCTGGAATCCCACCAAAGATTTTGTTTTCTTTAAACACATCTCAATTAATTTCTCTAGGGTTATAAACTTTGTATTGAATGTTTAATTGTTTTGTAACATAGTCTCTAATCTTTGGTTCAATGGTATTACCAACAATTGCTAGTGTTGGATCCATAGTATCAGTAAATAAATTAGTCATCATCATTCAAGTTTTGAATGGGGAATTGTATTTACTTAAACCTACAATACTAGCAAATCTTGTACCAGTAATTTTTTTAAAGTAATTAAAAGCTTTGTTAAGATAATCTTTATTTAATCTTACAACATCACCATCAATTGAAAAGTTATTAAAATTTTTTAAATTTAATGGCATAAAATCATTATATGTTAGCTATAGCTATCCTAGATTTAATTACTATTTTAACCATAGGTTTAATTGTTGGTATTGCCCCTTATATAAAGAAGGTTACTAATAATTATTTTTTTTGAATCATATTAGGAGCAGGATTATTAACATACATATTGTGTTGTAGATTTATTAATCAATGACAATGTTTTTGAAGTGATGTCGTACCAACAATTAAAGATAAGACTTTTGACCCATCAAGAATTGGGGATTCATTAGACGCTAGTCGTGGTTTATTATTAGATATTTGTCCTTTTACTTGTGTAGTCATTATGTTTGCTATTATTGTTGATCCCACAAGAAAAATTGCCAAAGCAATTGCCCCGTTTGGAATCTTTAATTGTTTAATCACAATTCTTGGTGGAATAGGTCAAGATGACCCCCAACTAACAGCGTCATACATATTTTTAGGTAATAGTGAAAACCCAATGTATTTTATGATGCACTATCTAATGCTGTTGGTTGGAACATTAGTATTAGTTAGTGCACCAAGAGTTTCATTAAAAGATTGAATTTTTTCAAATCTTTATGCTGGGGTCTACTATTTATATGTAGCAATTTGTATGACTTCATTGCATTTACAATATTATGTAAGCGGTTTGAATATAGGGGATTGATCGCCTGAAGGCGAATACTATGGTGTTGCTCAGTTTTTAAATATGTCACCACAAGCATCCGCTGGTATTGGTTTTACTTTTTGTTATTTAATTATCACTTTAATAATTTATGGACAAAACCGTCTGCAATGATTCAAAAGATACCGATGATATGATGTATGAAATAAAAAACAATGATATATCGGGTGATATAGTTTTGATAGTAAAAACCATCATTCCTTATATAAAACATCATTGAACTTAAATAATTGAAAACAAAATAAGAAACTTTACTTAATGTTTTTCTTTGTTGTCTTGATAATGGTAGGATTAATTTTTACAACTGTTGGACTCGGGTTTTTATGTAATCATGGATCTTTATCAACATCATTACCGTTATTCATTATTGGAATTGTCTTACTAATGACATCAACCACATGAACCATTATTCTTATAAATATTTGTAAAAAGGAGAAACTCATTGATTTAAATAAAAAATCTATTTACAATTTGTGAAAGCTTTCTCAAATGATTCACCAATGACGTAATCATCATTAAGTTCAATAATTCCTTCATTATTAAATTTACTATCTTTAATATTAAGTTCTCTACTTGAACATAGCATTCCGTTTGATGTATAACCCATTAATTTACCAGGTTTAATATACAACCCGTTTGGAATTATTGAACCAATCATTGCTACAACAACTTTCAATCCTTGTTTTACATTGTTTGCTCCACAAACAATATTAAGTTGTTGAACTTTGATATCAACAACACAATTATGTAAGTGAGTATTATTAATCGAATCACATTTAATAACTTTTCCAACAATTAATGGTTTATCTAACAAATAGTTTGATAAATCTATGTTCGTAATCTTTTTAATAAAATCATTTAATGATTTATCTAACTTTAAATAACCTTCATTCATTTTCATATGGTTAGATACATTGAAAATATTAATAAAAACTATTTTCTTATCTTTATCTTCGCCATATGAAAAACTATTTTTTGTAACGATATTCGTAGGGTCATTGATAGATACATTAACTATTAATGTGTCGTTTAAAGATTTTTTATTATAAAAAAGCGCAATCATAAACATTGTCATTATATATAATTTGAAAATATGAAAAAATGAGCAATGATAGTAGATTCTTCATATAACATTGAAGAGAATGAGTATGATAATGTTTATGTCTTGCCGTTAGTAATATCGGTTGCAACAAAAGAATCTCAAAAGGATTATTTTGATAATATTGATATTAATAATCAACAACTTTGTCAGTTTCTTAACAACGGTGCTGATGTTAAAACATCACAACCAATTCCTGGTAAGTTCTTAGAACTTACTGAAAAATTAAGCAAAGAATATGAAAACGTGTATTGTTTTCCAATTACACAAACATTATCAGGAACATACAATACTTGAAAGAATATGGTTAGTGAATTTAACAATGTTAGAGTTTATGATCAGAGAATGGTTGGGGCTATTAGTAAATGAATGATTAAAGATCTAATAAATCAAAAAGATAATCTGACTGATCAATATATTAACAAATATTTAGAAAACACTCTTAACACAAGAGCTGGTGCTGTAATTGTTCCTGATATTACACAATTAAAAAAAGGTGGTAGAGTAAGTAACTTTAAATCCATTTTTATTAAACTGTTAGGACTTAAACTAATTATTACTTTAGATAAAAATGGATTGTTATTTAAAGATAAAGCAGGAAAACTTGAAAGTGCTGTAGATACTAATCTTGTCGAATTAGATAAGATACTTTCCTATTCAACTAAAAAGATTAAGAGAGCTTTATTGCTTTACAATGATTGTAAAAATGAAAAATTTAATATTAATGAGATGATTAAATTAACTGAAAACAAATTTCCTAATATTAAATTTGAAAAAACTGTTTTACCAGCTGTAATTACGGCTCATTTAGGACCAAACTATTTTGCTGTTGCTTTTGATGTGGAATAATGAAAAAACTAACTACTGATGAAATAAGAAACATATGATTAGATTTTTGAAAATCTAAACAACATTTAGAATTACCATCTAAGTCATTGATACCTATTAATGATCCAACACTTTTGTGAATTAACTCTGGTGTGGCAACACTTAAAAGATATTTTGCAGGAATAGAAGCCCCACCATCACCCAGAATGTGTAATTCACAAAAAGCTATTAGAACTAACGATATTGAAAATGTTGGTGTAACAGCACGTCATCACACTTTCTTTGAAATGCTAGGTAATTTTTCAATAGGTGATTATTTCAAAAAAGATGCTATTAATTGGGGATACGAATTACTAACTAAATATTTTGAAATAAATCCATCATTACTTTATATTACCGTTTATGAAAAAGATGAAGAATCATACCAATGTTGAATTAATGTAGGTATTAACCAAAAACATATTATCAAGTGTAATAAACAAAGAAACTTCTGGGAAATCGGGGAAGGTCCTTGTGGACCCTGTACAGAAGTTTATTATGATCGTGGCGAAAAATATGATTCTAAAAAACTCGGTGAAGAATTATTTTTTAAAGACATTGAAAATGATCGTTATGTAGAAATATGAAACATTGTTTTTAGTCAATATAAAAGCGATGGTAAAGGCAACTATACTGACTTACCTAAAAAAAATGTTGATACAGGAGCCGGATTAGAAAGATTAGCGTCCATCAGTCAACAAGTCGATACAGATTTTGATGCAGATAATTTCATTAATATTATTAGGACATTAGAAAAATCTTGTCAAGTTAAATATGATTTAGACAAGAAAGATTACAAAACGATTATTGATCATTTAAAAACTTGTACATTTGCCATTGCTGATGGTGCTTATCCTTCTAACAAAGAAAGAGGATACATTATTAGAAGATTGATTAGACGTTCAATGGTTGCTGCAAGAAAACTAGGACTAGATTCTAAAACAATGGTCGATGTTTGTATATCAATGACAATTGATAATATGAAATCTTATTATCCATATTTAATAAACCAAAAACAACATATTGAAGAAGTAATTTATAAAGAAGAAGAATCATTTAGTAGAACTATCAATGATGGATTTAAAATTATCGATAAATTAACTACCGATATTGATGGTCATATACTTTTTGATTTATTTACAACTTATGGTTTTCCTGTAGAAATGACGGTTGAAATTGCTAGTGAAAAAGGTATTGCTATAAAAAAAGACGCCATTGAAGAATATAAAAAAGAATACAAACATCATCAAGATATTTCTAGAGGTTTTATTAAGAAATAATGTTACACATTGTTTTAGTTGAACCAGAGATTCCTGAAAACACAGACAACATCGCTAGAGCTTTATTATCTTGTTTTTAAGATAATTTAATACTCCAGCATCAGTTTTAAAATTAAAAACTATTTTATAAGCTTTTAATCTTTGAAATGACTTTGGTAGATATCTTGAATATTCTTTAGTGGTGTATTTTTTTTCGCCAACAAGCGGATGACCAACAAAATCCATATGAGCTCTAATTTGGTGTGTTTTACCGGTTACTAGTTTTACTTCTAATAAACTAGATTTATTATCATGACTAATAGTTCTATATTCAGTAATTATTTGTTGAGAATGTAGATTTAGTGGCTTTTTAGAAACTTTAACTATTTTATTATTAGCGTCTTTTGTTAAGTAATCATTTAATACTCCATTTTTGGGTTGCATAATCCCATAAACTTCACATAAATAGTATTTATCAATTTGATGTTGCTTAATTTTTTGATTAAGGATATTCAATGACTCAGCATTTTTAGCCGCCATAATTAATCCCGATGTATTTTTATCTAATCTATGTACAAGCGATGGAGCAAAAGAATATTCATTCTTGTATTCCCATTCGCCTTTATTAAACAAGTTATGTTTAATTCTATTATTTAACGTATCAATTGTATGTGTCTCATCATCTTGCACAACTAATCCAATAGGCTTGTTAACTATTAAAATGTTTTCATCTTCATAAACAATATCTAAATTTTTAGACACTTTCAAAAAATCTTCGCTATTGCTAGCTTTTAATAATAAATCATCGTTTAGATAAATTTGCACTTTATCATTTAAATTTAATTTGTAATTAAATGTAATTTTTTTATCATTAACTTTAATTCGATTATTCCTTATGGCTTTAAAAATACCACTTAAAGATATTTTTGGTAAAACTTTTTTTAAAAAATTGTCTAAACGTTTATTAATATCGTTTTTATTAATTATTAATTCTTGCATAATTGATACATTACAATTGCACAAGCTACATTGACATTTAACGAATCAACTTTATTTGTAATAGGTATATAAATGGTCTCATCGCACAATTTAACATCCTTTTCTTTTAACCCTGTACCTTCATTCCCGAAAATTACACAAGTGCCATTTTGAAAAACAACATCATTTAACTTTGTACTATTAGGATTTAATGATGTTGCATAACATCTAATGCCTTTAGTTTTAAGTTTATTAATAGCGTCAGTGAGGCTAGTAATTACTTTTATTGGTATATTAAAACAAGTTCCAACACTTGTTTTGATGACTTTTTGGTTAGTAATGTCTACTGAATTATTAGTAATAATGATTCCATTAATTCCCAAAGCAACTGATGTTCTAATGATAGAACCTAAATTAATTGGGTTTTGAATACGATCTAAAAGAATGTATTTTTTATTATTCTCTATTACTAATTCATTCTTTTTACTATTAAAAACCCCAATAACTCCATCACTGTTTTCTAACGAAGATAATGTATTGAAAATTTGATTATTTACTTCTACACAATTTAAGCCATTTTTATCTAACTGTTTAATTTGGCTTAAATATTTAGAATCCATTCTAACAATAATGTTTCTACATTTTTGTTTATTATCTATTAACTGCTTAATAACACGATATGTTTCGGCAACAAATAGATTTGATGTGTGCCGATATTTACTATCAATTAATAGCTTTTTAACGGATTTAATTAATTTGTTTTGTGATGATGCTATTTTTAACATGTAATCATTATAAAAAAGTTTGTCGTATAATCTTTATGCATTAACCAAAGACAGTAACGGGTTTATCCTTAATAATGTTACCGAGGTGAAGTAGAAATACATTACTCATTTCAAATGTCTTTGTTGTTTACTCAATAAAGACATTTTAATTGTTAATGCATTACATTTTATAGAAAGGATATTTAAATTGTGAAGAAAATTCATGAAAAAAAAGAAATTGCTAGTAAAGATTTAGCTAAAGAATTATCAGAAGCTAAATCATTCATTATTTTTGAATACCTTGGATTAACTGCTAAAGAATTAACGACACTAAGAAAAAATTTACATAAAGCTAACGCTAAAATGTATGTTGCTAAAAATAATATTTTTAACCGTGCTTTTAATTCTGCGAAAATTGAAGGTATTTCAGAATTAACAGGACCAAATGCAATTTTAATTTCTAAAGGCGATGAAGTAGCTCCGTTTAAAGAAATCAATGAGATTGTTAAAACTCATAAATTTGTTAAATATAAAGATGGATTATTAGAAAGTAATCACATCACACCTAATAAACTTGCTTCTATTGCAAACATTCCAGGTCGTGAAGGATTACTATCAATGTTATTATCTTGTCTACAAGCATCAATTAGAAATTTAGCTTGCGGTATTAAAGCCGTAGGTGAATCTAAACCACAATAAAGAAAGGAAATGAAATAAATATGACAAAAGTAAGTAAAGAACAAATAATTGAAACATTAAAGGAAATGACATTAATGGAAATTAATGATCTTGTAAAAGATATTGAAACTACATTTGGTGTTAGTGCTGCTGCTCCAGTTGCTGTCACAGCTGCTGCTCCAACAGAAAAACCTACATCAGTTACAATATCATTAACAGATGCTGGCGCTCAAAAAGTTGCAGTTATTAAAACTTTCCGTGAAGTAACTGGATTAGGATTAATGGAAGCAAAAGGGGCTGTTGAAAAAGTTCCTGCAGTTATTAAAGAAAACATCAAGCCAGAAGAAGCTGATGAAATTAAAAAGAAATTTGAAGCTGCTGGTGCAAAAGTTAAAATTGAAGCATAATTGTTTTCAAATTAAAAAATATTAAAAGTACGAGCAATCGTACTTTTTTATTACTTTGAATCAAAAGTCAAAAAGCTTTATTTTATATATTTTTTTGACTATAATATTTTCATTATGATGAAAACAGTAAATTTTAAAATGAATGAAAACTTAAAATACGAATTAGATAAATTTTGCGATTTAAATGATTTATCAATAACTTTTCTTTTTACAAACTACGCAAGACAGTTGATAAGTGGCGAAGTTAAACAGATTACATTGAATAACGATGTTATTTCTAGACGAAAAAAAACAATTGAATGATTAGAAAAAACTTCTGGTAGCATGAACAATATTGCTAAAGAATTAAAACTAGAAAGTATAGAAGACATTGATAATTGATTAAATAAAGTTGGTAGGGATTAAAAATGAAAATATTATTTGACACAAATATATTAATTTCAAATTTCTTTCTTAAAAGCCGACTCGTTACAGAAAAATTGGCTGCCATTGTTGCTATTAACGATTGTTACATATGTGATTATTCAATTAATGAATTTGCAATTAAAATTTTTACTAAGTTTTCTAAAACAAAAGAAGACTTAAGTAAAAACATAGAAAAAGCGAGTACACTAATGTTCGATAACAAAATGTATATTCTTCTAACATCATCTAAAAATGATTGTATTTATAAAACAAGAGACCCAAAAGATGATCCTATTTTAAATACTGCCATTAACAATAAGATGGATTTATTAATTACAAGTGATAACGATTTATTAAAATATCAAACAAACAAAATTAAAATTCAAAAATTAAGCGATGTTTTAATACATAGCGTTTGGTCAAATTAAATTTGTACACCTTTCTTGAATTGCGAATTGTATAGTTCTGCATAAAAACCGTTTTGAGCAAGTAATTCGTCATGGTTACCACGTTCAATAATTTTTCCATGATTAATTACTAAAATAATATCTGCATTTTTAATAGTTGATAATCGATGGGCAATTACAAAAGATGTGCGGTCTTTCATTAAATCATTCATAGCTTTTTGAATTTCAATTTCAGTTTTTGTATCAATTGAAGATGTTGCTTCATCTAAAATGACTATTTTAGAATTAGATAAGAATGCTCGTGCAATTGCTAACAATTGTCTTTGACCTTGAGAAATATTACCACCGTTATCATCTAAAATTGTGTCATATCCTAATGATAATTGATTAATAAAATTATCTGCTCTTGCCATTTTTGCTGCCTGAATTATTTCTTCTTCACTAGCATCTAATCTACCATATCTAATGTTTTCTTTAATAGTTGTTCCAAATAAATACGTGTCTTGCAATACCATGGTGATATTTTTTCTCAGTGATTCTCTTGTAATTTTTTTAATAGAAACACCATCTATTAATAAATCACCACTATTAATATCATAAAACTTCGTAATTAAATTAACAATAGTTGTTTTGCCTGCACCAGTTGGGCCAACTAGAGCGACCTTCATGTTTGGTTTAACATAAAAATTAATATCTTTTAATATTGGTTTACCTTCAACATATGAAAAATCTAAATGTTCGGCTTCAACCAAACCGTATATCTCGTTTAAGTCTTTAGCATCGGGATCATCAGCTTCGTTTGCTTGCCTTAGCACTTCAAACACTCTTTCGGCCGATGCTAAAGCTAAAAAAACATTTCCTAAAGCAGCAACCATTTGATTGATTGGATTATTTAAATTTCTAGCACACAATGAGAAAACAATTAGTAATGTTACTTTCCTAACAGTTGATACTAAAAATTCAAAATTAACTTGAGGGTTAAGGTTTGATTCTGATGGGAGCACTAATGGTGAATTAGGGTAATGAGCGATTCAATAAGTTCAATTTAACCAACTAGGTGGATCAAAATGGAATACTCCTCAATTTGTACTTAATCATCCTGACGAATGACCTAACACATCTTTGGTTCCGCCAACAAACATCCCTGTTGCACCAATAGCTGCTAAAACAACAAACGAAATATTTTGCATAAAAATATTTATCGGCATTAACATATTTGTTGTAGATTGAGCAACAATTGAATTGTGAGTTAGTTGTTTATTAATTAGAGCAAATGCCTTTTCTGATTCTTCTTTCATTTTAAACAATGAAATAATTTTTAACCCAGAAATCCTTTCCTCGATGAAACCATTGAGTTCTCCTAAACTATTTTGTTGTTTTGCAAAAAATGGACGTACTTTTTTCATTAAAGTTATGTTCAAAAAAAGAAAAACAGGAATTAAGATTGTTGAAAAAATTGCTAATACAGGATTAATAAGAAAAATTAAAATAAACATTGTGATAATCATAAATATCCAATAAAAAATATTTCCTAAATATTGCGATAGTGCAGCGCCAATATTGTCAACATCATTAATGCTACGACTCATAATATCACCAGAAGGAGTTTTATCAAAATAACTAATTGGTAATTTGTTTAGTTTGTCAAAAACCGCATCTCTCAAAATAAATGAACCACCCTCCGACATTTTTAATAATAAATATGATTCCAGCCAACTAAACCCTGACGCTATTACATAAACAATTATTAAACCTACACAAAACCATATAAAAGATGCAATAACAAATAATCCATAATCAATAGTAGAACCCATAAATTTTCCAGAAATAAACATTGAAGGAATGACAAACTTTGAATATATAAAGCCATTTAATAAAATTGCTCCAGTTGAACATAAACCAGCAATCAAAGATAAAATAATAGCAATTATAAAAATCTTTTTATAGTTTCGATAATACGATGCTAACTCTCTAATTGTTCTTTTAATGTTCACTGGTTTACCAGATTTCATTGCTCTAGTATTAAAAGGAGGCATATTATTCCATTCCCTCCTTCCCAAGTTGAGACTGAACAATATCGCGGTATAACATACTTGTTTTAACCAATTGTTGGTGCGTCCCACTATCAACAATTTTTCCAGCATCTAAAACAAGGATTTTGTCGGCATTTTTAACTGATGAAATTCTTTGACTAATAATAATCTTTGTACAATCTTTATAGTTTTTCTGAAGATTTTCTTGAACCTTAGCCTCCGTTAATAAATCTAATGCACTTGTTGTGTCATCTAAAATTAATATTTTAGGGTGTTTAATTAAAGTCCTAGCAAGAGACAAACGTTGCTTTTGACCACCAGAAAAATTTCTACCCCTTTGTTCAACATGAGATTGAAGTTTGTTTTTCATCTTGGAGACAAAATCCCATGCACAAGCATCGTCACATGCTTGTTGCATATCTCTTTCATTTGCATCTTTCTTACCAAATTTCAAATTAGATTCAATGGTTCCGGAAAATAGTAAAGCATCCTGAGGAACCAAACACACTTTATCACATAATTCAGTTTGAGTAACATCCTTAATGTTAGTTCCTCCAATTTCAATAGCGCCGCTATTAACTTCATAAAATCGCGGTATTAAATTAGCAATGGTTGATTTACCACTACCTGTTCCACCTACAATTCCTAATGTTTTACCTGAATCAATTTCAAAATCAATTTTTTCTAAAGTGTTTACTTGTGCCTTATCATTATATTTAAAATCAACATTCTTAAATTTAACAGTGTAATTATTATTTAATGCTTTAGGATTTATTGGATCTTTGATTTTTGGGTCAGTATCTAAAACAGCATTAATACGTTTTGCAGATGCTTCAGTTCTTGTTGCCATAACAATAACCATAATAGCATTTAATGTATTAAATAACACAATAGCAATTAATTGAGTAAAAGCAAAAATACCTGCATTAATTTGTGGATGAGAAGAAGAATATCTAAACTGTAAACCAGCAACAATTAAAATAATAACGATGCTTGCGTTCAAAATAAACATAATGACACTCATTATTGGCAACAATAATGCTTGGCCACGGATATTTAATTTTTTTAAGTCTTTATTCTGTTCTTCATATCTTGCATGTTGTTCGTTTTGAATATTAAATGTTTTAATAACTCTAGCTCCAAGAATATTTTCACGCATTACTTTATTGGTTGCATCTAATTTATTTTGAGCTTTAGTGAAAATTGGTAATACTTTAAAACCTATTGCAGCAACAACAGTCAACATCACAATAACGATTGCAATAATAATACAACCATAAGTTGTATTACCCATAGGAGGTGTAAACGAATTAACAATACTTACAATAATGGTTACTGGACTTCTAAATAAAAAAGTTAAAATCATTTGTAAACACATTTGATTTCTTTGCACATCATTGCTCATTCTAGTAATTAATGATGCTGTAGAAAATTTATCAACTTCATAAAATGAATAAGTATTAACTTTGCTATACATGCCTTGTCTTGTATTCATGGCAGAAAATAATGCTGCAGCTGAACCTAAAAATGATCCTGATAATCCTAATATTAAAGACCCGATGGCATATATAGACATCATCAGAATTGCCGGTCAAAATGCATATATCGAATTACCTGTCATTGATGTAATGTGTCAATGTGTGCCTCATCAAAAATCATTAGTTCCTGCTGAACTAAAAGAAGTAATAGCGTCATTCAAGAATGTTGGTTGACTACTATCTAAATAAGCAGCACCCATAACACAAAGTACACCAATGATGGTAAAAATTAATGCTTTCCCTTTAATAAATTTAGTTAACTTAAACATATTTAAATAAAACGATATGAAATTATATAGATATTAGAAGATTAAAAAAATGTTAAAAAAATATTAAAAAATTTTAAGAATATTTTTTCGTTCGTTTCTATTAAACTTTCTTTTATGACTGATAAAGAATTAATCTATTTATATAGAAATGAACCAAGCAACGATATTAAACAAGCTATATATGACAATAATTTACAGATGGTTGATAATTTTTGTAAAGCAATAATTAAAAGAAGTTTTAAGCAGTTGCCTATTTCTATTGAAGACTTTAGTTTTATTCATACCATTTCAATTAATGAGTGTCTTAAGGAGTTCAATTTAAAGCAAAATTACTACAGCTTTAAACAAGCATTAGCGAATTTTAGTAAAACTAAAATATTTAAATATGTGAAAAATTTTATCAATAGTACCACTATCCCTGAATATAAACTTAAAAATATTCCATATGAATACATCGCAAATAAACACTATGACTTTTGCGATATGGAAACTAGTGAAACTAAAAATAAACAATTAGCCACATTAAAAAAGGCACTAATTGTTGAAACAAAAACTGTTAAAAAGATTATTGAATTTAAATCAAAGGGATACACAAATATTGAAATTAGTAAAAAAATAAGAATGAATGTGAAAAAAATTAGTAACATTTTCTATTCTTTTGTAAAACGCTTTAAAGATAAACATAAAACTTAATGTATGACTAATGTGGGCTATACGTTGTGCACGTAATATGCGTTTAAGTGTAACTAATTGAGCAAATTGTCAAAAGTTAACAAAAATCACACCTGGCCCTCTATGTTGGAGTAGAAATATGGGCAATAATGAAAACAATAAACTTCAACTTAATAGAAGAATCTATTAATTTAATCATAAACAAAAACTATCAAACAAAGAAAAT
>JAISGU010000029.1 GCA_031262935.1 Mycoplasmataceae bacterium
AACAATTAGGTAAATGAGACACTTATCGTATGACGCCAATTCAATCATTAACTTTTAACTACGAAAGGTATACTTAATGGGTATTAGATATTTCCACGATGTCTATCTTCTCACCACAACTTTATTTAAATATGGGAATAGCACTAAAAATATATTTTTACAAAATATATAATTCATAAACAATTATGAATCTTGTAAATAAACTTGTTTTTGTTGAAAAGAAAATCCCATACAACATCCAAGCTAAAGCACTATTAAACGATTTTAAAAGTAATTTAAATCTCCCCAATTTAAAAAACATTAGAATTATCAATCGTTATCTTATTAACAACATTGATGAACAAACTTTTAATAATGCTTTAATTTCAGTTTTTAGTGAACCACCAGTCGATAATTATTACATTGACAAATTTCCTGTTAATAACAACGAAATATCTTTTGCTGTTAGTTTATTGCCAGGACAATTTGATCAAAGAGCAAGTTCAACTGAACAATGTTTAAAACTAATTAATGTTAATAACCAATCAATCATAACAACTGCTATAGTTATTGTATTAGAAGGTAAAATAACTAATCAACAATTAAAGAAGATTAAGCATTACTATATTAACCCTATTGAATCTTACGAAATTAAACCTTATGAAATAAATAATAATGACGATAAGATAAAGTTATCTAAAATACAAATTATTGGTGAATTTATTAATTGAAATATTTCTGAATTAAAACAATTCTATTCATCTAATTCGTTAGCAATGTCATTTGATGATTTACTTTTAATTCAGAAATATTTTCAAAAAGAAAAAAGAAACCCAACAATAACAGAAATTAAAGTTATTGATACTTATTGATCAGACCATTGTCGTCACACCACTTTTGAAACACAAATTGATAATATTTCAATTAGTGGTGGACAATATTCTAAACTTATTCAAGACGAATTAAAAAGATATTTAAAGACAAGAGAATCTTTATATGGTAAAAAAACCAAAAGAAAAATATCTTTAATGGATTTAGCAACCATTGGTGCTAAATCATTAATTAAAAAAGGATATGTTAAAGATTTAGATATCTCGGATGAAAATAATGCTTGTTCAATAAATATTGATGTAAAAATAAATAATAAAATTGAAAAATATTTATTGATGTTTAAAAACGAAACTCATAACCATCCTACAGAGATTGAACCATATGGCGGGGCAGCTACTTGTTTGGGTGGTGCAATTAGAGATCCATTATCAGGAAGAACATGAGTTTATCAAGCAATGAGAGTAACAGGATGTGCTGATCCAACTGTACCAATTGAACAAACATTACCTAATAAATTGCCACAAAGAACGATTACTTTAAATGCAGCACATGGATATAGTTCTTATGGTAATCAAATTGGATTAGCAACAGGACAAGTAGATGAAATCTATCATCCTAATTATGTTGCTAAACGATTAGAAGTTGGAGCAGTTATTGCTGCTGCACCAAAAAATAATGTTGTAAGAAAAAAACCAACTAACGGTGATGCAATTATTTTATTAGGAGGTAGAACTGGTAAAGATGGTGTTGGTGGTGCTACAGGCAGTTCTAAATCACAAACTAATAAATCAATTCACACTAGTGGTGCAGAAGTACAAAAGGGAAATCCAGTAGAAGAGAGAAAAATTCAAAGACTATTTAGAAATGAAAAAGTAAGTAGATTAATAAAGAAATGTAATGACTTTGGTGCTGGCGGTGTTGCTGTGGCCATTGGGGAATTATGTGATGGATTAGATATTAACTTAGATTTGGTTCCTAAAAAATACCAAGGACTTAATGGCACTGAATTAGCAATTAGTGAATCACAAGAAAGAATGGCAGTTGTTGTCAATAAAAAAGATGCTAAAAAATTTATTTCTTTTGCAAATGAAGAAAATTTGGAAGCAACAATTGTAGCAAAAGTTACTAATACTAATCATTTAAGAATGTTCTGAAACAATCAAAAAATTGTTAATATTTCAAGAACATTCTTAAACACTAACGGTGCAACACAACATATCGATGTGAATATTACATCAATTGATAAATATCCATATGACATTAAAAACAATATTGATTTTAATAAACATTGAATAAACATGATTCAAGATTTAAATGTTTGTTCAAAGATTGGTTTAATTCAAATGTTTGATTCATCAATTGGTGCAAATACCGTATTGGCACCCCTTGGTGGTAAATATCAATTAACACCATCTGAAGGGATGGCTTCGTTGATTCCTGTAGAAAACAAAACAAGCAACACAGTTTCTTTAATGTCTTATGGTTTTAATCCTTATTTAGGAACTTGAAGTCCATTCCATATGGCTTACTATAGTGTTATTGAATCAATAACCAAGATTGTGGCCATGGGAGGAGAATGAAATAAAATCAGATTATCTTTTCAAGAATATTTTCAAAGACTTGATAAAGATAAAAATCTTTGAGGGAAACCTTTTGCTGCATTATTAGGGGCTTTAAAAGTGCAACAAGACTTTAACATTCCCTCAATCGGAGGCAAAGATTCAATGTCTGGTTCTTTTGAAAATATTAATGTACCACCTACTTTAATTTCGTTTGCTGTAACTACAACCGCTGTTAATAATGTTATCTCACCTGAATTTAAGCAAGTTAATTCAACGATTGTATTAATTAGTCCAAAAGTTAATAACGATAAAACAATTGATCCGATATCATTAAGAACTAATTTTGATATTGTTTATAAAAATATTGTTAATAAAAATATTATTTCTGCTTATTCGCTAAAACAATTTGGTATTGCCGAAGGGTTGACTAAAATGTCTTTTGGGAATAAGATTGGTGTTGATTTTAATAATTTAAAAATAAGTGAATTGTTTGAAATGAATTATGGTTCATTAATTGTTGAGATACCATATGGTATAAATATTAATAAGATATTGAATGGTACTAACTATAAAGTAATTGGCAAAACCATTAATGAGCCATTAATAAAATCAAAACAATTAAAAATCAATTTTAGAATTGATGAATTAATTACTTTATCTTTAAGTAAGTTACAAAATGTATTTACATATAAAACTACTAATGTTAACAAAAATGTTTCTATTAAACCTTATAAAAACAAAATAACTAGGTATTCAAAAAAGAAAATATCGCATCCATTAGTTGTTATTCCTGTGTTTCTTGGAACTAATTGTGAATATGATAGTGAAAGAGCATTTAAAAAAGCAGGAGCAAGAGTTAAACAAATTTTAATTAGAAACTTAAACTCTAAAATATTATTAAAATCTATTAAACAATTAGCTAACGCAATCAATAAAGCTAATATTATTATGGTTCCTGGAGGTTTCTCATCTGGTGATGAACCAGATGGATCAGCAAAGTTTATTGTAAATGTATTTAAGAATCCATTAATTAAAGATGCTACAATGAATTTATTGAATAACCGTGATGGACTAATGATTGGTATTTGTAATGGTTTTCAGGCATTAATCAAACTTGGATTGTTACCTTATGGTAAGATTACAAAAACTACAAGCAATAGTCCTACATTAACGTTTAATAAAATACACCACCATATGTCTTGTATGGTTAATACAAAAGTAATATCTAATAAATCACCATGATTATCTAATTTAAAGATTAATGACATTAGAACTGTTCCTATTTCTCACGGAGAGGGACAATTTATCGCTAACGAACAAACAATGAAACAATTAATTAGAAATGGACAAATTGCTTTCCAATATGTTGATTTTAATAACAATCCAACAATGAATATGCCGTACAATCCAAATGGTTCTATTTATGCCGTTGAAGGAATCACCAGTATTGATGGAAGAATATTAGGAAAAATGGGTCATAGTGAACGTATTGGAACAAACATTTATAAAAACATTCCAGGAAAGTATGATCAAAAATTATTTAAAAGCGGAGTAAAGTACTTTACTCATAAAAAGTAAGAACTAACTTCTAAACATTTCCACTACACTTTCCTTCTTGGCAATTCTTATCATTTAGACTATGTGGATTTGTGTCTGCTTTTTTAATAAACTCTTGAATTTTCTTTTTTAATGATTTGTTAGATTTAATAACCATTATTTTTTTGGTTCTTCTGGTTTTGGACCTTTATCTTTAGAAAATTGACTAGCAAATTGTTGAACCATCTGATCAAAAGCATCGAGTTTAGTTTTTAATTCATCTCATTTTTCCTCTTTTAGTAGTTTCTTTAATTCTTCAATCTCTTTTTGTACTTTTTCTTTTTGATCAGCAGGAATATCTTTAGCTTTGTCATCTTTTAAAGTGGCTTCAAATTGATTAATCATGTTTTCTGCACGATAACGAGTTTCAGATGCTTTTTTTGCTTGTTCGTCTTTTTCTTTATTATCTTCAGCTTCTTTAACCATCTTATTAATTTCATCTTCACTCAAATTTGTTGAACCTTTGATAGTAATAGTGTTTTCCTTATTAGTTTTTAAATCTTTTGCAGATACATTAATAATACCATTAGCATCAATATTAAATGTAATTTCAATTTGTGGAACACCACGAGGCGCTGGTTCAATACCACTTAAAGTAAAGTTCCCTAAAGATTTATTGTCTTTGGCCATTGGTCTTTCGCCTTGAACTACGTGTACATCAACAGCTGGTTGATTATCAGCAGCCGTTGAGAATACTTGTGATTTGCTTACAGGAATAGTTGTGTTCCTTTTAATTAATGGAGTTGCAACACCGCCCATTGTTTCAATAGATAATGATAACGGAGTCACATCAAGCAATAGAATATTATCAACATCACCAGTTAACACACCGCCTTGAACAGCAGCACCCATGGCAACAACTTCGTCAGGGTTGATAGTTCTATTTGGTTCCTTATGAGTCATCTTTTTAACCAATTCATAAACCATTGGCATTCTTGTTGAACCACCAACAAGTAATACTTGATGAATATCGTTTAAAGAAAGTTTCGATTCTTTAATAGCATCATTAATAGGTTTTTTTGTTCTTTCTAATAAATCTGCTGTAAGTTGCTCAAATTTAGCACGAGTTAATTTCATTTGAACATTAAGTGGTCCACTTTCAGTCATTGATAAATATGGTAATAAAATTTCTGTTTCTAATTGACCTGAAAGATCAATTTTAGCTTTTTCTGCTGTTTCTTTTAATCTTTGCATTGCCATTTTATCCTTAGTCAAATCAACACCATGCTCTTTTTTAACATCAGCTGTAATTCAATCAATAATTTTTTGATCTCAATCATCTCCGCCTAATTTATTATCACCACTAGTAGCTAATACCTCAAATGTACCAGCAGACATATCAAGCAAAGAAACATCAAATGTACCACCACCTAAATCGTACACTAAGATTTTTTGTTCTTTATCTAACTTATCTAACCCATATGCTAAAGCAGCAGCTGTTGGTTCGTTAATAATTCTTTCAACATCTAGTCCTGCTATTTTACCTGCATTTTTAGTAGCGGTTCTTTGAGCATCATTAAAATATGCAGGAACAGTAATTACAGCTTTGAATACTGCATGACCAATCTTTGCTTCTGCATAACTTTTAATATATGATAAAATTTTTGCCGATATTTCTTCTGGTGTATATTCTTTATCTCCTAATTTAGTTTTATCATTTGTTCCCATTTTACGTTTAATGGAAGCAACACTATCTTTGTTAGTAATCATTTGTCGTTTTGCTGATTCACCAACAATGAATTCACCATTCTTATAAGAAACAACAGAAGGAACTGTTCTCTTACCTTCTGGTGTTTCTAACACTTTAGGTTTAGTTCCCTCCATAATAGCAACACAAGAATTAGTTGTTCCTAAATCAATTCCTAATATTACATTTTTAGCCATATTAAATTACCTCTTTAAATTAATTTATGGGTAATAGTATAACACAAAAATTAGCACTTGTCAAGTATGAGTGCTAATTTAGATTGTCCGCTATTTATTTACCGTCGTTACTTTTTACTTATTACTCACAGGTCAATATGTGAATTGCGCATTTGGATAATCTTCTTTATCCAGTACTATAGGTCTATTATCTGATTTGCCATCAACGTCTTTACCATCGCAGAAAAGAACATAAAAATCCTTTTTCAAATAAAGATATTTACTAAGATTCAAATTATTAACTATTGAATCAAAATAACCATTTAATGAAAAACTCATCTCAATAGAACTTCTATTGTAAGTGGTTACATCGTCTTCGTGATAACCATAATCACCAGGAGCAGCTTCAATAGGTTGGTCTGGTATGATTTTTGCTGATGGTTTATCTGTGCCAAATTGTTCTTGTAATAATGACGGTATCATCATTATTGCCACATCCAATGCACTACCCATTTTTTGTTCAGAAGTTTTTGCTTCAAAAGATGGATTATCAACAAGAGAAACCCCATACACAAATTTATCTGGTATAGTTTTATCAATAGAAAATTTCATTTGTAAATCTTTTACTTCTATAGAACATGTGTTGTTTGGAGATATTGTAACTTCTTCAAACGCATCAAACAAAGTTTTGTACTCATCTGGAATTGCTCCATCTTTAAACATTATTTTCATAATTTCTCCAAGAGTAACATTAATTGCTGCTTTAAATGAAAATTTTGTACCTTTTAAATTTAAAATAACAGCATCTCCATCCGTCGTAGAAGACACATTAGGTTTTAATTCGATTGATTTAAATGGTAAAAACATCGGTGAATTTTTATCTTTTACAAGATTTGTCATTTCTTTTGATATTCATTCAAAATCAGTTAACATTCTTACAATTCCATTCACAATATTTTGCGCATTAATGTTCTTTTCATGATTTATGAGATTGTCTCAGTCTTTTTTTGGCGAAGTTAATTCAGAAACATCACTATGGACAGACTTGTGTTCAGATAAATACTTCTCTCCAATGCTACTACCACAAGAAGATAATGGTAATGCAACCGCACAAACAGTTCCACTCATTAATATTGTACTTCCTAGTATCAATGATATTTTTCTTTTATTCATTATATTGTTTCTCCTAAATTTTAAAAGTAATTAAACATTACTTTACTAATCTATTATACCACTCTACAACGTAAGTTTCATTAATATCATGATTTAATTCGTTTCTTTCAGGGTATCTTTCATATACGCCTTTATGGTTTGAATAATCAACTTTAACGAATGGTAATGTACCAGCCTTTGCTTCATTATTAATAATTGGTAACTTACGAGAATTTTCTTTAATAGCTATTTCAGACTTTAATGGTATGATGGTACTTGGAATATCAACCTTTTTATTATTTACTAATACATGCCCATGATTTACCAATTGTCTTGCTGCACGTCTAGTTGGTGCAAAGCCCATACGATAAACTAAATTATCAAGTCTTGATTCAAAAACAATTAAAAGGTTCAAAGCATTTGAACCTTTCATATGTTTAGCAATAGTAAAAAATCTTCTAAATTGACGATCAGTAACTCCGTACATTAAGGCTAGTTTTTGCTTTTCTGCTTGTTGTTCCCCATAACCACTTAATTTACGATTCCCTTGTCCGTGTTGACCAGGTGCATAAGTTCTTTTTTTACCTTTAACAAACTCTTTGCCTGTTTCAAGTATTGAAAAACCTAATCTTCTTGATTTTTTATTAATACTTCCTGTATATCTTGACATTTATATATAACTCCTTTTGTGTCAAACGTATTTACACAAAAGATGGATTAATTCTCAATTCACTATCTAATACTAATGTTTTCAGATTTCAGCATTCTTACTTACAACACTAAGGCTATTAGCTATCGATGAATTAATATTAATCGGCTGATGTGTGAGACACATTATATACATAAATATCTAATGTAGTTAAAGATAGTTAATGTACCTATATTGATGTTTGTAGTAAAAGAAATATCATAGGCAATCGGATTTGATTCAATATTTGCTCAATAAATAAATTGTTCGTTTTGTTCTTTAAAATATGATATTTTAGAGTTATTTTTTTGTTCATTAATCGTTATTAATACATCACAAATACCTAAAACATTTATTAAACTATTAGTTTTCTTATCAACAACAATCAATGAGTTGTCTTGTTGTTGAATAAACATACATTGCTTATCAATAGATATTCTAATAGTGAATATCACTAAAACAAAAGTGATTATTAAAAAACACATAAAAAATAAGATGTAATACATTTTTCTAGTCATATCAATATCTTTATTGACATAGTTTTTAAAAATTTACTTATTTATTTTTAAAATATGATAAATTAAAGATTGGATTTGGTTGATATTGATGAACTTTTTTACACTTGTTAAAAATATGTGTTCTGTTGATTGATGCAAGTATTTAGCAATTTGATTTAATTTATTCTTATAAACACTAATATTTTGCTTATCAACCTTGTTTAAGATGATGTAGTGTTTTTTAAATTTTTTTTGCAAAAATTTAGACATCTCTACATCATCTTTTGTAATCACATTAGCATCACATATTTGTAATACTCCATACAGATTAACACGATTAACCAAATATTCATTAACCATTTTGTTAATCGTATTTTTAGTGTTTTTATCAACATTGGCATAACCATATCCTGGTAAATCAACTAATCTATGTGTGTCAAAATCATAAAAATTAACACATTGTGTTCTACCAGGCGTTTTAGATGTTTTAGCAATAATGGATTTTGCCAAAACATTAATCAATGATGATTTACCAACATTTGATCTACCAACAAGGCAAATTTCACTTTCTTGATCTTTTGGTCAATCATTAATTATTGACGCTGATTTTATAAATTTAATCATTTAATGATTATATGAATTGTAGTTATGTAAACATTTATGAAGCAAAATTTACTTACAATTAACGATAATACATCTATGTATTGAAACGAAAAAGATCAAAAATATTTTAATAATATTTTTAAAAATGTTTTAATGAGAAAAAATATATATTTTCATCGTAATACACATTTAAATCACCAGGATATTCAAGTTAAAGTTATTAAATTAAGTAAAAGGGATGATTTAAAAAAATGATTTAGTTCATTAACAAATCTTGATTCGACAATTTGCTATTACATTAGACACATTCATAATCTTAATTTCAAAATTTTTAAAATTAAAATCGATATTATATTTACAAATATTTATCATCGTGTTATTGAAACGACTAACAATTTAAATGATGATATCAAAATTCCTAAAGGTACAGAAAATATTTGAATATTTGTAAACAAATCTATTAGATATCATCAAATAAAAAAGAATGATTTATTATTAACTCATTAACATTATTTAAAATCGGTTCTTGAATAAATCACAATTGCAAGCGAGAACATTATGATGCTAAAAATTGTGTAAAAAATAATAATTCCTTTATTAGTAACATATGGTTTTGCATCATATGAGAACATATCATTTAATTGGTTAGATGATAGTTTACTACCTGATGAATATATAAAAACTTCTTTGTTACTACCAGTTTCATAATTTTTCTTAATGTCTGTATTAGAAAAATCAAAATATTGAAAGTGGGTATAAAATAAATTTTTTACATATCAATTAAGCAATTGATATGTTTCTTTATCTTTTTTGTTCTGATCAGTAGAAAAAATAGCTGGTATTCCTGTTTGTAAAACATCTAAAAAATTATCATCCCCCATATTCTTTAAATTATTCCATGTAGAAAGATGTTCAACATATATTGTTCACATCTGGCTAATAAAATATTTATCTAAGTAAAACAATAACGCTAAATAATCTAATGACATTGCTAAATTCTTATCGGAATCACTACCAATTATTTTATATCCTAATATTTCATCAAGTG
Organism: Mycoplasmataceae bacterium; assembly: GCA_031262935.1. GTDB lineage: Bacteria > Bacillota_I > Bacilli_A > Mycoplasmatales > Mycoplasmoidaceae > Malacoplasma_A. Next base: position 9,820 of record JAISGU010000029.1, read on the forward strand.
TTTTGTTATTTATTTTTAAATCACTATTTAATATATCCATTCCAAATTGACGACGAATATTTAAGTAATCATGATTAGGATCTTTATATGTTTGGCTAGATGATGAAGAGAAATTTTTAAATTCATTATATCTTTTTAATGCTTTAGGTCCTCATGCTGTTTTGTCATCTTCTATAATGTCAATATATGGTAGAGTATTGTCACCACTTAAATCTTGAGGGTCCGGTTGTCAACTATTCATTTGATTTAATAAATGATCAGTAATATATGTATTAACAAGTGATTCATCTTTAACAACAATATCTTTAATATTAATGAATGTAGTTTCTTGTATTAAACTCAAAACATTAGATGAATCGACAGAAATACCACCCACATCATCAATTGACATCCCGACGGAAGAATATAAAGATAGGTTGTTTATTGGTACACCATCTAATTGTCATTCAACATATTTTAAACCATCATCATTTTTTATGTTAGGGTAAGCAAAAGGAAAATTATTGACTGGTTTGTTAATATCTGCTGATGCTAAGAAATTAGTTGAATTGCTATCAAAGACATATCTTAAGTTTGAATCATTACCATAACAATAATCTTCATTAATAGAAGAAGTATTAAAAATTCTATATATATCAGCCATTTGTAAACCAATATTACTATATGCCCCAAATCCTCCAGTAATATGCTTGTTTGCCTCAGCAATATAATCCTTAGTCATCATATCCTCATTAATGTCATTTATATTTACACCGTATCTTAATTGGTTGTCCAACGATATATAACGGTGTGAATCTAATGAAGTATTGTAATTTTTTTGTAAATAACTATTTTGAGTAGAACTTAACATAGGGATTACAGAATAGAAGATTTCTATCAAAATGGAAATACCTATTGTACAAACCATAATACCGATTTTGTTAGAAATAGTACTAATTAAAATAGCAATTCCACCAAATAATAAAGACATTAATAATGAACCAATAAAAAATCCACCTTCTGTTTTAACTAGGTCGCTAAAAACAAGACCATTAGGATTTATTTTGCTATATTGTCCTCAACATAAAGTAAATAAAAAAATAATCATTGTAATGCAAATTGTAATTATTATTGTGATCAAAAAAATAATAAATTTTGAAATAATAATTTTTCATCGATTAATGGGTTTTGAAAGGATAATGATTTCAGTCCCATCATCACGACTATCTCTAAAAATAACCACAGTAATAATCGAACAAATAATTGCCATAATAATAACAATAAAAGCCGGTATATCGATTAATGTGTTGTTTCAAAGTGTTAATGGAGATAGTTTCAAAATTAATGGAACAATTAAAACTATCGCCGCAATAAATAATCATAAAACACCCGATGATATTCAAACTGATTTTTTCTTTAAAGTTAATTTCAATAGATATTTAAAGTAGTTCAACATTGTTACTTTTATTTATATTCATTGTATCGACAGAACCTTTAACAACAAATTTACGATACATATCTTCCAATGTCGGTTGAATAAATGCTAATCTTTGAATAAGCTGCTTATTTTTAGACATATAAATTTGTAGATCGTAAATTTGTTTATTATTTTTAAAAAACACTACAAAACAATCCTCGTGTTCATTGAAATAATGTTTGATTTTTTTAGAAGTTAAATATTTACTTAACAAATCATTTTTTTCAACTTGCACATAATATCGTTTATCTCTAATTTTTGTAACAAAATCTTTTTTCTTACCACTAAAAACGATATTACCACCATCCAAAACTGTTACACTATCAGCGTATTGCTCAAGTTCAGCTAATTCATGACTGCTTACAAATATTGCTTTGCCTTTTTTTCTTAATGTTTCTAATAAATCAAAAAATTCAATTCTTGCTTTCGGATCAAGATTAGCAGTAGGTTCATCCATAATGATAATATCAGGATCATGAATTAAAGCTTGAGCTAGCAAAATCTTTTTCTTTTGACCTGATGAAAAAGAATTTGGTGATTTCTTATAAAGATTTCACATATTCAATTCTTTTAATTTTTTGATAGCAAATAATTTAGCATCTTTTTCTTTTCATCCAGATAACATTACCATCCATTTAAGATATTCTATTGATGAGAATTGTTCAGGAAAACGTGCGTTCTCGGGAATATATCCTAATTTCTTCTTAGCTTCTTCTTTATCGTTTCTAATTCCTTTAATAAGAACTGTGCCATTTCAATTAGCATATGCCCCAATCAAGGATTTAATTGTTGTTGTTTTCCCTGCGCCATTAGCACCAATAAAAGCATGAAATTCCCCAGGGAAAACATCAAATCCGATATTATTAATAGCAGGTTTTGTTTTTAAAAAATATCTTTTAGATAAATGTCTAACAAATAAAATTGGTTTAGTTTTCATTTTTTTATACTCATCAATATCACTCTTTAAATACTTAATAGTTAAAAAAGTATTAATTTTTGTTTTACTTCTTTTGCTATAAAATTTGTTTTGAAATTTATTAATTACGCCCATATTTTATTTAAAGTCCAATCTTAAATAAAGAGATGCCGCTATTGAACCAATCACTAACATTATACATGTTCATATAATGGCATAAGTTCAGAATTGATCAACAGGTGTAGCACTAAAAGAGCTATCCAAATTATTAAAAATAATTGGGTAATTTAATGTTGATATATTATTGCTTCCGCCGCCACTTGATGATACTGTATTTAGATTGGCAACATATTTTTTATCTCTTGTAGTAATAAATGGATCATCTGCATTAATATAACCATAATTATCATTATCAACTGCTCAATCTAATAAAACTCTATCAATTAATGCAGATTTACTAGAAAAGAAAGGATTAGTTTTTTGTTCAGCATTCGTATCTCATCCTGGGATTAAATTTGTATATGGATAAGGAATAGATAATGATAAAATTTTTAAAACATTCTCAATAAATTGTTCTGGGTGCTCAGAATACAAATTTTGATTAATCGTAATATTTAATAAATCTTTCCCATAAGAACCATCTTTAATACTAAATGGTAACAATAAAGAGTGATCAATATTTAATTTGTAATTACCACTAATATTTTCTTGACAAAAACTATCTAAATTAATGTCTAAATTAATTGGTAAATCAAGTGGTGCATTATATGTATTAGAAAAATCTGAATCTTTATTTTGTGATGATAATTTTGTACATAATGATACAAATGCATAATATTTAAATTTAATATATTCGTCCATTAGTGTTTTTTGATCTATTATCCCAAGTTCTTGTTTATGAGATACTAAAATAATATGTATCAAATCTCAAAAATTTCTTAACATTCCTCTATTTGTGAGTGTTGGGACATCAATCAAATTACTAAAAGCACTTAGCGTATTCGATAAAGACCAGCCATCTACATCGTTGTTAAATCCAACAAGCCTCATTGGTAAGTCATTAGAAGAACCACCACTATAATTTTTTCCACCATAGACATTATTAGCAACAATGATATTTGGACTAGTTGTAGAGGTTGATGAACCGACAAATTTATCATAATTATCTTCATTATCTAAATCACAAATAATTTTTTTAAAAATTTTTTCTTCTTGTTCATTTGTTTGCAACATATCCTTCGAATAATAAATACGATTATTTCTACTACCCGTATTCCCATCAATACCACTAGCAATAACTAATTGATCATTATTGGTTGTCTTATTTACGCTAAATAACGAAGAAATTATTGAAGTATTGCTATTGCCGATGTAAACAACGCTTTCGTCTGTTAACATCGTCATAAAAAAATTCATAGCTCGCTCTAAATATGAATTTAAAGTTGCTATATCACCAGTTGATATAGCGATCATAATTTTATTCACATCATTACTATCAAATACAGCACTTGATTGAGTTAAAATTGGTAATTTTACATAATACAAAGGTTGATCTTCTCTTTCGAGATTAGTTATTGATTTGTTAATCTTATAGTTAAAAAACCTACTACTACCAAAATAGTTGCTCGCTTTATCATTCATTTTTTCTTGTAAAGTGAGCATATTACTCATTAATGCAAATTGATGAATAAAATCAAATTTAGTTGCAAGATTTGCTGAAGAAGAATTGACATATCGATTCCACTGTTCTACTTCATTATCAAAACTTGCATCTAACGAAAACCCATGTTCATCTTGTTTAAATTGAGGTGTTAAAGCTCCCATAGATTTTACTTCACCATTTTTACTTAGATATTGTGAAGTAATAATGACACTGCCTTCATTATTTGCAATATCACCTGGAGACTTTACAACAATTACTGTAATTGTAGAATAAATGTTCAAAACAATCACAACTAAAATATTGGCTAGGATTGTCCATACTTTAGAAAAAAAGATAGAAACAATTGTTGATAAAAAACCAAAAGCAATAATGAAAACAAGATTGGATATGATAATTGAAAACACTAACGATCCTACATCCTTACCACTAACACTACCGAAAGAGAAAGTTGATAAAGATATTAAAGCTAAAAATAATACAAAAATTAGACTAACAAACATGTAAACTAGAAATTTGGTCAAAATTATTTTATATCTAGATATTGGTTTACTAACAACAATTAATTCTGCTCCGTTATCCCGATAATCTTTAAATATTGCAATTGCTAAAATAGCCGAAAATAATGCTCCGACATACATAATAATAGCTTGAATACCAATATCGGTGTCACCCCATAATATTCAAGGATTAGAATTAATAATTTTTGGAACAATTAATAACAATAATAAAATAATAAATACATACAAAATACCTAAAATTCATATGGTCCATTTCTTTAGAATATTGATGAATAAAAACCTAAAGTATGTTAAATTCATTTCTCGTCCTATTTGTGTAAAAATAAGTATAACTTATGAATTAGAAATAATTTTATGACAACGTTTGCAAATATGCTCATCAGCCATTTGTGATTTATCGTAATAATTCCAGCATCTTTCACACCTAATTAAATGAGCATCTGACACTTCACAAGAAATATCTTTAACATCAGTTTTAATAAAAGTAACTTTTGCGACATTTAAGTACTTTGCAAGTTGTTCTTCTTTAAAAGCATAAGAATTATTAAAAGACAATTCTACTAATGCTTGATTGTTTTTATTAATTTGCTTTTTTATTCTTAAATTCTCTAATTGACTATAAACAACATTTTTAACATTCTTAAAATATTCTCATTTATTAATATCAACATTATTAATTGATAATTTTATTTGATCAATTCATTTTTCTAACATAACTGATTCTTTTTTATCATCCATTTTTAGAAAACTATAAACTTCTTCACATGTATGAGGAATAATTGGAGTTAATACAATTAAATATGATTTAAGTATGTAAAATAACACAGTTTGAATAGTTTTTCTATTAATATCATTCTTTGATTCACAATATAACGTGTCCTTAATCAAATCAAAATATCACGATGATAACTCGATAACGTGATTATTAATAATCTTAATGATCAAATCAAAGTCATAATTTTTATAAGCATTATTAATTGTGTCAATATTATTAATTAATTGATACAAAATATATTGATCCACTTCGTTAAACTTTACACTGTTTTGTTTTTTAAAATCAAAATCAGAAATATTAGCTAAACAAAATTTAAATAACGTATTTCTTAATCTACGGTATATTTCTGCATTTTGATCTAAAATATTTTTAGATATTCTAATGTCTTCTTGATAATTTGAATTAGCTACTCATATCCTTAAAATATCAGCACCTAAGGAATTACATACTTGAAGCGGATCAATAACATTACCAATTGATTTAGACATCTTACGTCCTTGTTCATCCAAGACCATGCCATGGCTTAGAAGATATTTATATGGTGCTTGGTTTTGTAAAATAACACCATTTATTAATGAAGAATTAAATCAACCACGATACTGATCGTTCCCTTCGAAATATAAATCTGCAGGACAATTCAAACTTTTATCTTTTAATAAAGTAAATGATGTCCCCGAATCAAATCAAACATCCATAATATCTGTTTCCTTACGATATTTATTAACATTAGGTATATTTTTTAATTCTTTCGTTAAGAAGAATTCTACTGGTTTTTCTCATCAAATATTTGAACCGTGCTTACCAATTAATGAAATTATGTTATTTAATAATTCAAAATTAAAAATCGGTTGATTATTTTCATCATAAATAATCGGAATTGGTACTCCCCACACTCTTTGACGACTAATACATCATTCATAACGATTTTTAATCATTTCAACTATGTGATTTTTATTTTGTTTATTTTTAAAATTGACTTGATCTAATGTTTTTAAAATTTGTGGTTGGATTTTTTTAATATCTATAAACCATTGCTTAGCTGCGCGATAAATTACAGGTTTTTTTGTTCTTCAGTCATGGGCAACACTATGAATAATAAAATCTAACTTTAATAAACTTTTATTGTCGAATAGTCTTTCTGTAATTAGTTTATTACTATCATCATAAAAAAGACCAAATAATTTCTCATCATCTACTTCTTTGGTAAATTTCCCATATTTATCAATTGGGCAGAATGGTTTAATATTGTATTTTTTACAAGCTAAATAATCTTCACTTCCAAATCCAGGAGCATTATGAACAAGCCCTGTCCCATCAATAATCGTTACATAGTCGGCTAGAATGATTGGTGAAATTCTTTCATATAGCGGATGTTGGTATTGAATATCTTCTAAATCTTTACCGTTAATCTCGTTAACGATTGAATAATTTTCTCACTTTAACACTTTTGATATTTTTTCCAAACACTCTTTAGCAAGAATATAAAAATCATTATCACATTGAATTCTTACATAAGTAAATTTAGGATTAACTGCAATTGCCAAATTACTAGGAATCGTTCATGGAGTGGTGGTTCAAATAACTAATTTATCATTTTTATTTAATATCTCTTTACCACCTACAACATTGAAAGTTACATAAATACTTGGAGATTTTTCGTTAGCATATTCTATTTCTGCATCAGCTAATGCAGATTGGCTTGATCAAGATCAATAAATCGGTTTTAAGTCTTGATAAATTAGTCCTTCATTAATAGCTTGTAATAGGACTTCTAATTGTCTATTTTCATAATCTTTTGTATACGTTTTATAAATATCTAAAAAATCAGTTATTAACCCAAGTCTTTTAAATTGCTCAGTCTGTAATTTAATAAATTTTTCTGCAAACTGCTCACAAGCATTTCTTTTATCAACAATTGAAAGTTTGTTGTAATCCTTATTATTTTTTTGAAGTGCATGTTCAATTGGTAACCCGTGTGTATCTCATCCAGGAATATATGGAGAGCAAAACCCTCGCATTAATCGATAGCGAACGATAATGTCTTTAATAATTTTATTTAGAGCGTGACCCACATGAATATTGCCATTTGCATACGGGGGGCCATCATGCAATATTCATTGTTTATTATCTCGATTTTGTTGCAATAACTTTTGGTAAATACCATCATCTAACCATTTTTGTTCAATTTTTGGTTCTTTAACATTTAAATTAGCACGCATTTCAAAATCTGTTTTTAAAATGTTTAATGTGTCTTTGTAATTACTCATAAAGTGATATGATTATAAAAATAATTTCGTATAATATTTTATCTATGAAAACTAATTGTAGACCTAGTAAACAAATGATTCATGCTTTTGAAGAAGCAGAGAAAATTTCTTCTGGAGAAATTAAGGTTAAGTCATATACATCGTTTAAACAAATATTAAAAGAATTGAAATTGATTTAATGAAAAAGATTAAAGAAACAATAGATTTTAAAGAATCCCTTGCTATCTGTCGTACTTTGTACGGAACATTTGGTATAAGTGAACTCTATTCAATTATTGCAATTTTGCAGCAAGGGAAGAAATTAAATCCTCGCTATAAGGACCACAACATTAATTATGGTTCATACAAAGATAAGAATTATCGTGATTGTCATATAGTATCAGTTAATGATGATTTTGTTTTAATTTATAAACCAGAGAAATTCCAGTTGATTTTAGTTAATGCGGGGTCTCATGAAAAATTATTTCCAAAGGGTTCACACAATAAATGCAAAAAATAAGAATATTGCAACCCATTGGGTGGTGTGAAGGCGTAAAACAAGCCATTAATAATTTAAATAAAATAATTAAAAAGCACAAGAATAATATTTATTTAATTGGCCAACTAATTCATAATAAAGAAACTATGAATTACTACATTAAGAAGGACATTAAAATCCTTGATGGAGTTGATAGATTAAAACTAATTAAGAGCATAAAAAATAAAGATGCTACAATTGTTTTTTCTGCTCATGGAACATCGCAAAATATTATTGACTACGCTAATCAACACTTTAAGCATGTATATGATTTAACTTGTAAATATGTTAAAGCTAATTACCTATTAGTTAACAAGTTAAAAAGCCAAGGACATAGTGTTACATACTATGGCAATAAGAACCATCCTGAATCTATTGCGATGAAAAGTCTAGGGATTTCATTTAAACCAAGTAAAACTTCTATATTAATTAATCAGACTACAATCCCATTAATTAAGGTAAAGAAAATTCAACAAAAATATAAATGTAAATGAATCCCTACCACATGTTTAGCTACAAAAAAAATCCATCAAAATATATTAAAGCTTCCAATTCATAGTCAACTATTAGTAATTGGTGATAAAAATTCTAATAACACTAAGGAATTAATTGGTTTAGCAAAACAGCACCAATTAAAAGTTAATTGTAAGTTTGATGAATCTAAAGTTCTTTATATAACAAGTGGTACATCTGTTAGTAAAAAACAAGTTCATGAAGCAATTAAATCACTTTAAATATTAACATTTGGAATTGCAATTACTTTTGGCTCTTCGTTATTATTAATTTCATAATTACCTTCTTCCATTGCTAATTTTCAATAAACAATTGTTAGTTGTGTAAATACTAAAGCTTGGATTAATCCACATAATAAATCAAAATATCCATGAAGTGGTGGAGCAGTTAATCCTCCTAATACATTTAATACACCAATCACAGGAATCTTTGCTTGCAAATTACCTCATAAGAAAAACCACAAAGAGATAACTGTTCCACCAGCAAAGATGTTTCCTCAAAGACGGAAAGATATGGAAATTAATGGTGTAATTACTTCAACAATATTTAATGGATTAACCATTATTCCATAATGTTTCCCTGTCTTTTTAGATTTTATCTTAATGCAAAATCTTGTTAAATAAGATAACTTTTGATATCTAAAACCGATAACAAAAGTACCAAAAAACATAATTAAACCAAGTGATAATGTAACCGTTAATGAACTTGTTGGATTTTCTAATCCTAAAATGCCAATCATGTTGCTTAATATTAAATAAGACATTAGAAATATAAAATATGGGGTTAGTTTTTCTAATTTTTTTCCTAAAACTTCTACAACCATATTTCTAATGTATTCAACATAGATTTGCATAATTAAAACAAATCCTCTTGGTGTTTCATTAACTTTTACTTTTTTAAGCTTTGTATAGTAAATTACAATACAGATAGTTAAAATAACTAAAATAATTAAAATAGTCAATACCTGAGGTCTTAGTTTTAAATAGTCTTTATCAGCTGCTCATTGTCCTAACGCGCCCATTATTGAACACTCCCTGAAGCACCAGAAACAATTTCATTAATTTCTTGAGTAATATGCTCTTGTCTTGCACGATTAAATTGAATGGTTAAATCATCAATTAAATCCTTAGCATTATCTGTTGCTGTCTCCATTGCGTTTCTTCTTGCCCCATTCTCACACACTCTAGATTCAGAAATAGCAGCAAAAATTGATGTTGTTAAGTAAATTGGTGAAGCACCATCAATAATTTGTTGTTTACTTGGTTCATAAAGGATTTCTTTTTTTGTTTGATCAAGATCAACTCTTGAAGGAATTTTATTTTCTTCATTAGTTTTAAATAGTGAGTAGTCTAATGGAAATATTTGCAAATCTGTTGGTTGAAATGTAAGTGAATTAATAAATTTACTATAAACAATATGAACAGAATTGATATTATCTTTAGAATATGCTGTCATTACTTTTTCAGTAACTGGTAATAATTCAAAATAATTAACATTACTATCACTTATTTCAACGAAATCAACTATTTGATCTTGCAAATTATGTGCTTTTAAATACGCATATCCTTTTTGACCTATAACAATAATTTTATCTTGCTTGGATACTAATGTTGTTAAATGCTTACAAACATTAATATTAAAAGATCCGCATAATCCAAGGGAAGATGAAATTAAAATTCATAACTTACTATTTGATTTGTGTTGATCTTTAATATTTGGAACTGTTCGTGCAACATCTTCAATAATTTGATAAAAATCATGACAAAAACTACTAACAACTTTAAATTCGTTCATTTGTTTTTTTAATTTAGCAGTTGCAACTAAACGCATTGCTCCTGTAATTTTAGAAGTTGTTTGTACTGATTTAATTCTTCTTTTGATTTTATCAAGTGATTGCATAATTATTTAACATCTAACTCTTTAATATCACCATATTGTTTAATATCATATTTCTCAATTCCTGTAATAAAAGTTTTAATAAATTTTTTATATTCATTCTTTAATGATTGAGTTAATTTATCATCGAATGCTTTTGTTTTAACTAATGCTTTTCTAATTTCAGAAGATTTAAAATGAGCAATAATCTGTGATTTGAAATCTTCAAAATTATCTAATGGAATCCATTTAATTAATCTTTCCTTGATAGCAAACAACATAATCGCTTCATCAATTTGATCAATTGGCTCGTTTTGTGGTTGTTTAATCATTAACATCACGCGTTTACCATGTTCAAGTGTTTTCTTAGTTTCAATATCAAGATCACTACCAAATTGACTAAAAGCATCAAGTTCTCGATATTGTGCTAATTCAAGTTTTAAACTTCCTGACATTTGTTTAATACATTTAATTTGTGCCGCACTACCAACACGAGACACAGATAACCCAGCATCAATAGCCGGTCTTTGACCAGCATTAAATAATGATGCCATCATAAATAATTGACCATCAGTAATGGAAATAACATTAGTTGGAATGTATGCCGAAATATCACCAGCTTGTGTTTCAATAATAGGCAACGCCGTAATTGAACCACCACCGTTTTCATCGTTTAAACGACAAGCTCTTTCTAATAAACGCGAATGTAAATAGAAGACATCTCCAGGATAAGCTTCACGACCTGGTGGCCTTCTTAACAATAATGATAAAGTTCGATAACTTACGGCATGTTTAGATAAATCATCGTAAATAATTAAAACGTTCTTCCCTTGGCTCATTCATTCTTCAGCAATAGTTATTCCTGTATAAGGAGCGATATATTTGATTGCAGGTAAATCACTTGCTGTCGCACTAACAACACATGTGTATGCTAAAGCATCTTTAGCATTCAATGTTCTCACTAATTGTGCAATTGATGAATTTTTTTGACCGATACCAACATAAACACAATAAACGTTCTTACCTTTTTGATTAAGAATCGCATCTAGGGCGATAGTTGTTTTTCCAGTTTGACGATCACCAATAATTAATTCACGCTGCCCCCGACCAATTGGAAACATGCTATCAATTGATAAAATTCCCGTCTCTAAAGGAACACTAACTGATTTTCTAGTCATAACTCCTGGTGCAATTTTTTCGATTGGCATAAATTTCTTGGCAACAATTTCGCCTTTTCCGTCAATAGCGTGTCCTAATGGATTAACGATTCTTCCAATCATCTCATCTCCAACCGGTACAGAAACTACACGATTAGTTCTTTTAACTACACTATTTTCTTTAATGTTTTCAAAATCACCAAGCATAACTACACCAACAAAATCACTCTCAAGATTTAATGCCATCCCAAATGTACCATTTTCGAACTCAAGAAGTTCATTTAACATAACATTGTCTAATCCAGAAACATTAGCAATACCATCACCAATAGAAATAACTTTCCCTTCTTGATTAATAGAAGTTTTTAAAGCATACTTTTCGATTCTTGCTTTGATGATTGTTGAAAATTGATCTGCATTATTAATTGCCATATTAGTCTCCTTTCTGAATTGATTTAAAAGAATTAGCTTTCATTAAATCTAATTTATTTTTAATGGTATCGTCAATGATTTCACTATTCATTTTGAGTTTGATTCCCCCAATAATACTCTTATCAACATGATTATGTAATTGAATTTTATTAAAACCATATTTCATTTTTAAACCGTCCGTCAATGCTTGTTTTTCTTGAATCGAAAGTTGATAAGCAGTAGTAACTTGAATATATTTTATACCAAGAGTGTTTTGACATAGATTCATAAAATTTTTAAATATCTTAATCAATTCCTTTGTTCGATTAAAATCAATTACTGACCATAAAAAATAAATTACTTCTCGTGGTAAACAATCAGAAAATAATTCTTTAATTTTATTTTTTCTTTCTAGCTTATCAATGTTAATATCGTTTAAATAATTAGCAAAATTTTTATCATTATTTAATAAAGAATATAAGGTATGAGCAATATCATAATACGCTTTTACGCTATTAGTTTTGTTAGCATAATTAAATAAAACTGAAGCATAACTATTAGCAATATTAATAATCATTATGCAGCTCCTTTATTTAATTTTTTAATAAAATCATTAACAATCTTTTTATTTTCTTCATCATCAATATTTTTATTTAATAATGCTTCGGTAGCACTAAAAGCAATATCCATAATTTGCTTTTCATTATTTTCTTTTAAGGATTGATGTAATTGTGTTGCAGATAGTTTTGCATCCTCAACAATTTTCTTAGCATTATTTTTACCTTCAGATTCAATAGCTTCTTTTTTAACATAAGCTTGACTAGTAGCATTATCAACAATAATTTTGGCTTGTTCGTGTGCTTTAACTTTTTCTTGCTGAGCTTTTGTTAATTTTTCAAAAGCTTCCCTCTTTGCTTTTTCAGCTTCAGCAATTTCATTAGCAATATATTCTCTTCTTTTTGCTAATGATTTTTTAGTTGGTTTTCATACTAATCAAATAATTAAAATCAATAAAACAACCGTTGCAAATACATGACTTAAAAACACTCATACATTTGGTAATAAATCATTTACAACATCACTTGAAGCAATCGGTTGACAACTTGTTAAAGTTAAACATAGTGGTAAAAATAAAACAATTCCACTAATTAAAAAAATTATTAACTTTTTAAGTTGCTTATTCATTATCTCCTTGTCTTTTATTTAACAACGAACAATAATAGAATAGCAACGATTAAACAATAAATGGCAGATGTTTCAGCAATAGCTGCACCAACAATCATCATTGTTCTAATTCTACTTTCCATTTCAGGATTTCTAGCTAACGCCTCACAAGCCTTACCAGCAGCATAACCTTGCCCAATACCTGCACCAAGTCCTCCAACAGCCGCAATACCTGCTCCTACCATCCCTAAACCATGATCGGATATTGATGTATCAGCCAATACTGTCGCAATGTTATTTAATATATCTACCATATTATTCTCCTAGATAATAACATTAATAATACTACATATAAATGTTATAGATTAAGGAAATGTAGTTAACTTCTATCGAGTATATCCGTATCCAACCAAATCATAAGTTACTCCATTAAATGTTTTTTTTATAGTTAATTTGCAAAAAGAGCGATTAAATTATTCGTTGATGAATTTTTCATTTTTAATATCTGGCGGACAATAGCGGATTCGAACTGCTGCATGATTTACACCATCTAAACGCTTTCCAAGCGTTCCCCTTGAGCCTCTTGGGTAATTGTCCATTGGAGCAGACAAAGGGAATCGAACCCTCGACCACAGCTTGGGAAGCTATTGTTTTACCACTAAACTATGTCTGCGGCTATGTTAATAATTCTAAACTTTTAAAATTATTTTTATTACAAATTAATTAAATTTACTTAAAAATATTTGCATATAAAAATGGTTTATTTAATGACGGTTTTTCATAAATTAATTTTTTAAAAATAAAAGTTTTTAAGCAAATTTTAAAAATCGTGTCAATAAGTATATATAGAGAAGGTAGTTGTTATATAGAAAGGATAATATGAAAAGATTCAAATCAGAAATTTATTGAAGCGATACTAATGAGATGATTGGTACAAAAATTGGCTCACATATAATTACAAATATGCCAAAAGGTAAATTTGTAACGCATAAAGAGTTGAATGAAAGACTTAAACCAATCGAAAAAAGATTAGATTGTATAGAAGCTAATATGGTAACTCAAAAAGAATTTAATGAATTCAAAAATAACGTTAACAAAAGATTTATCGCTATTGAAAATAATATGAATATTAGATTTAATCGATTGGAAAAATTGATCTTAAATAAGTAGTTTTACAACCAACTATTAAACAGTTTAATGTAGCACATCTTTGAAAATTGTGCTAACACTATATAGCCCGCTGCCATCGCAAAGATATAACCAATAATTATTGGTTGTTGTGTTAATGAAGAGAAAATAGGATTCAATCCAGGGGTTAATGATAATAAGAAACCAACAATCAATGTTAATAATAAAGATAAAATAACCGGTAATGAAGGTGATGTTTTAATAAACGGAAACTTATTGCTTCTTAAAACAATTACCACAGCAGTTTGTGTTAATAAACTTTCTAAAAATCATCCTGTTTGAAATAAATTTAGTTTATTCAATAAATCTGGATTATTTTGAATAGTTTCCGAAGAGATTCCTGCAGGCCCATGTCACCCCAATACAAAGAACATTATTAAAAACGTTCCAATATCAAAAATTGAACTCACCGGCCCCATAAATAACATAAATTTCAAGATTGACCGGGCATTCCAACTTCGAGGTTTATTATAAAAATCGGGATCAACGTTATCTCATGGCATAGCAAGTTGTGCAAAGTCATAGATTAAATTCAAAATTAGAATTTGTTCGGGCCTCATTGGTAAAATACCATACATTCCCAATCAGATACTTGCGACTAACATACTTAACATGTTTCCAAAATTTGAAGAAACAGTCATCTTAATATATTTAATGATGTTAGCATAAGTTTTTCTACCTTCAATACAACCTTGTCCAAGAATAGTTAAGTCTTTTTCTAAAAGAATAATATCAGCGCTTTCTTTAGCAATATCAACAGCTGTATCTACTGAAATCCCTAAATCTGCTGTTCGCATTGCAGCAGCATCATTAATTCCATCCCCCATGAATCCAACAACATGTTTATTTGCTCTAATGGCACTAACAACACGAGATTTTTGTTCGGGTGATAACTTGGCAAAAACAGTGATGTTCATAACAACATTTTTTAATTGTTCATCATCCATATTTTCAATTTCACTACCTAATAAAATCTTTTTACCACGCAATCCAACTTGACCACATATATATTTAGCAACAACATCATTGTCACCAGTAAGAACTTTTACTTGAACACCACGTTTTTGCAAATCTAAAATTGCTTTTTTAGCAGAAAATTTAGGAGGATCTAATAAAGCAAAATATCCTAATAACTTTAATCCTTTCTCATCACTTACTGCAAATTGATGATCAGTTGGTAATGGTTGATTGTTAGAAGCAATCGCAATAACCCTCATCCCTTGTTCGTTCAACGAACGAACGTCCTTAAGAATTTTATTTTTCAATTTTTCATCAATATTAACAGTCTTACCTTGGTATTCAGCTGTGTCACAAATTGATAAAATTTCTTCAATTGCTCCTTTTGTAATTAAGTGAGTTTTATTTGCAGAGTCTTTTAAAACTACCGACATTCTTCTTCTTTGAAAATCAAAAGGAATTTCATCAATCTTAGTAAATTCAGATGCTATTTGATCAAATTGTGATGATTTAGCTTTATCAATAATAGCTAAATCAAGTAGATTTTTTAATCCAGTTTGAAATTGACTATTTAGATATCCATAAATTAATACACGGTTATCATCATCGCCATCAACATTTAAATGCCTTTCCAAAACAATTCGATCTTCTGTAAGTGTCCCTGTTTTATCAGTACATAACACATCCATTGCCCCAAAACTTTGAATGGAATTAATATTTTTAACAATGGTTTTTTGTTTTGATAGTTTAAAAGCTTCTTTAGCTAAATTAACAGTCACAACCATCGGTAATAATTCTGGTGTCAATCCAACAGCAAGTGCTAAAGCAAATGTTAATCCTCCTAATCAGTCTTTAGCAATTGCTCCTTGTAAAATAAAGATTGTAATTGTCATAATAGCTGTAGTAATTAACAATAATAAACTCACAGCTTTTATTCCTTTATCAAAACTTGTCTTTGGTCTTTTTGCTGAAATACTTTTAGCAATCTTACCAAAGAAAGTATTCATTCCAGTGTTTAATACCACACATTTTGCACTACCTGATGAAACAGAAGTTCCCATAAAACACAAGTTATTAGCTTCTAATGCACTTTGCGTCTCCTTATTTAAATTAGGAGTCTTTTCAACCGGTGCTGATTCTCCTGTTAATGAAGACTGGTTAATAAATAAGTCTTTAGCATTTAATAACATTAAATCAGCTGGAACCATATCTCCAGCAGCTAGATGAATAATATCTCCTGGAACAATTTCATCAATTGGTATTTCTTTTTTAATACCATCTCGTTCAATTAATGTTGTTGTTTCAATCATATCATGCAGTTTTTCACTTGCTTTAGAAGATCTAACTTCTTGAAAGATCTTAACAATACAAGTAACAGATAAAATTGCCATGATAATTGCAAATGCCACTCAATCAGGTTTAAATCTTCATGAACCATTATCACGAGTTGGAATAGAAACATCTAAAATAGCAATGATGATTAAAATAATAGAAAACGGATTAACAATTGCATCTAATAAAGAATTGTATCATTTGTGTTGTTTGCTTTTCTCTAAAGTGTTTGTACCAAATGTTTCTCTTTTAGATTCAATTTGTTCTTGTTTTAATCCGTTTTCACTTGTCTGTAGTGATGTTAAAACATCACTATTAGATTTTTTGGCGTTTTCTAATAAATTCTTATTAAGTTCAGAATTAACTGAAGGTAATTTATTTTTTCTTGCGGCGATTCTTTCTGTAATTGGCATATAGATACATGATGTTCTATATGTAGTATGTTTAATTACAGTTGAGTATTAACTAATGAAGAAGAGTTTTTCATGTTAGAAACAATATTGCTGTAATACTCATCTGTAATTGAACTACTACCATATGAATCCATGAAAACCACCTTCTTTCTTTTTAAAAGTAAAATTATTATAAACTCGTTTTAAAAATTAATTAATGAATTATCATTAATTAAATTATGGATAAATTTAATGATTTAAAGTTATTTGTAGATCGTAGATTTTTTACTAATACATATTTACTCTACAAAAATAATAAGTGTGTGGTGATCGATCCATCTATTAATGATGATAAGATCATTAGTTTTTTACAACAACACAATTTAAAACTAGTAGGAATTATTTTAACACATGCACATTATGATCATATTGGTAATAGTTTCACTTTAGCAAAACAGCATGATGTTAAAATCTATATTTCTAAATATGAATGACAAACATTAAAAGATGGCACTTGTGCTAATGAATTAGGAGCACAGCCTCCATACATTGATAAGCTATTAATTGTTGATATTAATCGAAACACATTAACAATTGATAACTTTAATTTTGATATTTTATATTTTGCTGGACATACACCAGGTGGTATTTGTCTAAAATATCAAAATTACGTTTTTAGTGGTGATAGTATTTTCTTTAATGCCATTGGCAGAACTGATCTAATTTATGGGAACCAAAATGATATGAATAAAAATATTAAAATTTTTTTAAATACTTATAGCGATGAAAATATCATTTTTCCGGGTCATGGACAATCAGGAACACTAAAAGAAATTAAACAAAACAACACATTTTTATAATAAACATTAGTATGCACAAAACTCGTATAAATAAAACAAAAAATAAATTTCTTAATTGGTTTTATTTATCGTCAATGTTTATTTTATGAGTTCTAATGTTTGTTTTTCGTGCTTTAGAAGTTTTTAATAATTATTCAATATTAAACACAGACAATGAATATTTGAGAGATTTGTTCCCTGATATTTTTACATATCTAATATTAATTTTCAATATTTTATATGTCCTACTCTATCAATATAAAAAACACCAATGAATGATAGCGATAGCAATATTCCTTGTATTAGTATCTGAAGTGTTTTTTGATTTTGTGCCGTCTCCAAACGGAGTATATGGTGCATTTTTTGAAAATTTAGGGGCAGGGTTTTTAATAACATATTTTCTTATTTTAAATAAAGGTGTCCATAGAAATGATTGAAAAATATTACCCGTATTCCTTGCAATATTTCTAATGTTTGTTTTATTCATGTGTGTGCTTTTCTCTCAAAAAATGATATCATGAACTGCTCATAGTATTTTCTTTATTTTAGGAACAATATGATTATGTATATCGTGATGAGCATCATTTAACTTGTCACACACAAAATTTTATCAACAAAGTTATTTACCATTTATTGCTATCTTTTGTTGAATGGCTGCCGATATCAGTATAGATGTTTCTTATATAGTAAATGATGCTTCGGTTACTTCTCACCATCATTCACTTGTTGTTCAATCTATGCCAAAATTTACATACATTATTCAATGACTAACTTATAGATGGGGCACAATTTTCTTATCTATGTTATATAAAGATACTTTTAACATTTTTAAAAAAAGTGGTAAATAATTAAAGGTCTACTTCAATTCTTTTCTTACTTGAGATATATTGTCTAAAAGTTACACCGGCAGCAGTAAACATTTTTTTAGAAGCAATAACTGCATCTGTTTTCTCATATTTATCTTCACCATATACAACTTCACTAATTCCAGATTGAATAATTGCTTTAGCGCATTCATTACAAGGAAATAATGTGACATAAATTTTGCAACCTTTTAAACTTGTTCCTGCAAAATTTAAAATAGCATTTAGTTCGCTATGAACAACATATAAGTATTTTGTTTCAAGCGGTGTCCCTTCACGATTTCATGGGAAATCATCATCACTACAACCTCTTGGTAAACCGTTATAACCTAATGAAGCAATACGATTATCACTTGTAGCAATACAGCAACCGACTTGTGTACCAGGATCTTTTGATCTTAGTGCAGATAATTTAGCTACCCCCATAAAGTATTCATCCCAACTAAGATAATTATTGCGTTTCATGTTTATTAATTTTATTCTTATTTAATGAATTAATTTTAGTAATTGCTAAAGCATAATCTAATTTATTAATTCATCCTAATTTTTGAAATCACTTTAAATCTTTAACTTTAAATTTAGATAAATCTTCCTTTTTATATTTACTAACTTGCATTGTGTATTCGTTAGAATTCATATATAGTATTCTGGATTCTTTATAAAGGATTGGATAATATAAACCAGGAATCAATATTGCAACAACAACAGCAATAATAAAAAGCATAATCCCAATAATTAAAAAATATATATGTCCTTTATTTAAAAAATATGGATAAAAATTAGATGTATTAACAGTTTCATCAGCATTCACACCAAGTCCATAAAAAGAAAACATCACAATCGAAATTAAAAACAAACAAAAAGTCGTTAATAAAATACCAATATATAGTCATTTGAATTTAATTCTTGATTTCTTATCTTTGTGAATTCAAATGGCTTGTTGTGTTTTCTTATTAAATCAAGCTTTAAACTTCTCTTTCATTAATATGCCCTACCAAAATATACAACATATTTTGCTGGTTTATTAGTGAAGAAACATGTTCCTTTATCAATGGTTTTATCAATACAACGTGGGGAAGCGGATGTTTGTATTTTTAATTGTTTCTCGTCCGCTTCATCTCCACCCCATAAAGCTTTAATAATTTTTTTATTTTTAATTGCTTGATTAAATTCATCAATATTTTTAACTTCAATAATTGATTCGTTTAATCTCTTTTCGGCTTTTTCATAAATTGACAATTGATAATTGTGAATTTGTTTATCAATATTATTGATAATGTACTCAACACTAACAGTCGCTTTTGTGTCATTATCTCTTCTAATTAATGTAACTTTATCTTCGTTAGCTTCTTTTGGACCAACGACAATAATAATCGGCGTTCCTTCTACTTCTTGTTGAGAAACTTTATAACCAAAACTTTCATTAGAATTATCAATATATGTACGATATTTTGTATGAAAGTCTTTATAAAGTTTTTCAACAAGAATATTTACTTTTGAATCTTTATTAGCAAGAACTGGCAATAAAGCAATTTGTGTTGGAGCAATACCAATTGGTAACATTAATCCTTTATCATCAGCATGTGACATAATGATAGCTCCAATAATTCTTGTAGAAATACCAGCAGACATTTGATATACATTTTCAAACTTATTTTCATTAGTTTGAAAATTAACATCATACACTTTAGAAAAATTTTGTCCTAAATAATGACTAGTTGCACACTGCAAAGCTTGTCCGTCTTGCATTATTGCTTCTAAAGTGTATGTATTCTCTGCCCCCGCAAATCTTTCTCCAATGGTTTTTTCGCCCATAATTGTCGGGATACATAAATAGTATTTAACAAAGTCATAATATAGTTTAATCAAAGTACTAGTGAATTCTTTTGTATCTTTTTCATTATCAAATACGCTATGTAGTTCTTGTCAAAAGAATTCACTAGTTCTTAAAAAAGGACGTGTTGTTTTTTCAGCGCGATAAACATTACATCATTGATTTAATTTAATTGGTAAATCGTTGTATGAATGAATAATGCTTTTAAAATAATTACAAAAAGTAATTTCACTTGTTGGTCTGATAACGTATGATTCTTCCAAATCTTTGTCACCTTGTTTAGTAACTTGAAAGACCTCTGGTGCAAATCCTTCAACATGTTCTTTTTCTTTAATAAATTCTGAACTTCTTATAAATAAAGGTAATTGAACATTTTTAATAGCATGAGCTTTAAATCTACGATCAAGTTCATGCATAATATGTTGTCAAATTGCTCATCCATTAGGTTCAAAGATCATCATTCCTTTAATTGATGAATAATCAACTAATCTGGCAGCTTTTATTACACTTGTATATCAATCAGCAAAGTTTTCACTACGCGGGATAATCTTCTCTAATTTCATGTATGTAATTATAGATAGAGTAAACTTTAAATAATTTACTAAATATTAATTCTAATGTTTCTTATAATTCTTTAAACATAATGTCAAATCAAAAAAAAATAGAAAATAAACCTAAAAAATTTACATTAAGACAGTTTTGTTGAGATGGTTTCAACTTAACTGTTGGTGTAACTTTTTTAGGTAGTTTAGCATTGCTTGTTAATCCTGATTTTAAAGGCAATTACCAATTAGGTCTAAATATCATATGAATTTTTGCTTTAATGGGTCTAATTACTGGTTCATGTGCTTTCGCTTTTGCAAAACTTTCTAGATATCATAATTCTGACAACAATGGTGGTGCTTATATTTTTGTAAGAAGTGCTTTTGGTAGATTCGTAGGCTTTTTAGTCTTATTTATAAACTACATCATTATGCCTCTCACAATTGTTAATCAGATTCTATATTTTGTTACGATTAATTTAGACCCCATAAAAGCCGGTGGTGGATGATGAAGCAATTGAGTTCCGGGAAGCCTTGGCAACTGAAGTTCATTAACATTTGATTTAATGGGTATTGCTTTGTCTGTCGTTTTTATTTTAGTTGCCATATTAGGGGCAAAACTATATCGAAAATTTAATAAACACTGCTTGTGAATTAAATGAGCATCAGCAGGATTTTTTATTCTATTTGCAATTGTTTCTGCATGTTTACCAACGAATAGTAATAATGCCGCTGAATGAGCTCAACACTCTAATATTAATGGTCCATTATTTTTAAAGGCATTTTGTACTTGTTTTTATTTTTTTACTGGTTTTGAATCATTTGCAAGTGCTGGGGCAACTGTTGAAGAACCAGAGAAGAATGTTGGTAAAGGAATTATGATTGTTATGTTTTGTGCCACAACATTTTATGTTGTACTAACAACTATTTTCTTACTTGCTATTTATCCTAACCAAATAAATAGTGGTAAAGAAATTCAAAATATAAATACATCATTTTGAAATATTTTTCAACAAAATAAATGACTTAAATGATTGATTTTTGCTGGGCCAATTATTATGTTCATTAACACTATAACTACACGCGGCAATACTATTTGTCAAACTGTGCTTTACGGTGGGACAACATTACAACCCATGTGTGTGGAAGGATATATTTCTAATAAGTTTGATAGACAAAATGCTGATGGTTTCCCAATTGGTGCGATGAGATTAAATATCATTATTACCGCTATTACTATAGGAATATGAACGCTCATCCCCGACATCATTGTAGGTATTAATCCAAATGCAGATTTCGTCGATGTAAACACTTTTATTGATGCATCGTCTGTGTTCTATATTGCTATATATTCAATTGTAATATTGGCTTTACTTAAATTTTCTTTTAAAAACATTATCAAAACTAATATATATGAAATAATTTTATATTTTGTTTCATTAACGGTGTTGGCTCTTGTGTTTGGTTATTTCTTTTATGATTTATTTAAATCCGCATTAGATCCAAGTGTGTATTTATGAACTGATAGTGAAGGCGTACATAATGATCAAATTAAAAACATAGTTAGTCTATGTATCCAAATGTTCTTTATTATTGCTTGTATATTGTTTGTAGTAATCGTATATTTTGCTTACTACAAAAAGAAGTATCAAATCCGTTTGAAAAATTCTCCAAATATTCAAAAGAAATTAAATTATGAGTTTAGAGTGTTAGACGGTTGAAAATATATGCAAGGATTAGTAACGCAAGTTTTAAAAAAAGAAAAAATGCCAGAAAATATTAGAAATGAGAAACTTATAAAAATTTATTTAAGATTTATATTAACGATCAAAAGAATTAATAAATACAATCTTCATAACGGTAACAATACTACATTAGAAAACAAGAACCATTACACTTTAGCTAAACAAGCCTATTCAAAAATAGGACAAAAATTATTTAAATTTTAGGTAGATCTTTACTTCTTCTTTTCTCGTGATTGATAGATGCATTAATAAATCCCGAAAAAACTTGATCAACTTTATTTGGTCAACAATTAAACTCAGGATGATATTGAACACCAATAAAGAATGAATTAGTTGGAATTTCAGCAATTTCTACCGTTTTTTCTTTATCATTACTAAAAGCATCAAATTTAAATCCTGCTTTTTCAAATTGTTCACGATACTCATTGTTAAATTCTCAACGATGACGATGTCTTTCTTTAACAATATCAGTTTTATACAATCTATATGCTAAAGAATTTTTATTCTCAAAAACACACTCTTGTTCCCCCAATCTCATACGTCCATCAATATAAATAAAAATCTTATTTGTTGTATCAGGATCAATTTCTGTTGTGTTAGCATCTTTTAAATTCAATACATTTCTAGCAAACTCAATTGTAGCAATTTGCATACCATAACATATTCCTAAATAAGGAACGTTGTTCTCTCTTGCATACTTAACTGCTAATATTTTGCCTTCAATGCCTCTCGAACCAAATCCCCCAGGAACAATAATACCATGACACCCTTTAAATGCTCGATTAATATTTGCTTTTGATTTTTCTAATTGTTCAGAATTAACTCATTCAATTTTTACATTACGATTTACTTCTCAACAAGTCAATTTCAACGCTTCAACTAACGAATAATAAGAATCATGTAAATCGTTATATTTACCAACGATAGCAATCTTAATAGTTCGATCGATATTTTTAATTTTGTGAATGTATTTATTTCAAGCAGAAATATTAGCTTTAGAATTTAGTTTCATTCCAAAATAGTTATAAATTGATTGATGAATGCCTTGTTTATGTAGTTCTGTTGGTAAGTAATAAATGGAAGGTAAATTTAATGATTTAAAAATGTTTTCAGTAGAAATATGACACAACATTGCTAATTTATCAACCGTTCCTTGATCAACTGGTACATCACTTCTTAAAACTAACATGGCAGGAACTACACCCATATTACCAATCGTCTTAACAGCATGTTGTGCAGGCTTTGTTTTTAATTCACCACTTGTTTGTAATTTAATAAGTGGAGCACATAAAACAAATAGAACATCATCTCTACCATATTCTCCTCTAAATTGACCAAGTGCTTCCACAAAAGGAATTGATTCAATATCCCCAACAGTCCCACCAACTTCAATAATTAAAAAATGTGGTTGTTCATCATCGATGATTTTATAAATCTTTGATTTAATTTGGTCAGTAACGTGTGGAATAGTTTGGACGGTTTTACCGTTATATCGACCGCTTCTTTCTTTTTCAATTACTTCTTTATAAATTCTTCCACTAGTTACTGTTGATAATTTAGTAATTTTTCTTCCTAAAAATCTTTCATAACTTCCTAAATCAAGATCGGTTTCTGCGCCGTCTTGAGTAACAAATACTTCTCCATGTTGTAATGGTGATAAAGTCCCAGGATCAACATTTAAATATGGATCAAATTTCATCATGGAAACTTTATTACCCATTTCAGTTAAAATCCTTGCAATTGATGATGCAACAATTCCTTTTCCTAAAGAACTATATACACCACCAAAAATTACAATGACTTTAGTCTTCATAAATAATTAGTTTTTATTATACATAAAAACTAAATGTGTTCTTATTGCCTGCTTATGATTAAATCAAGTTTTGAATTTAATTTTGAATTTAATTCATTAAACTCCTTTTGTGTAACCATATTCGTTTCAATATTAGTAAATCTTTTATCAATAGTATTTTTAAATTCACCGAATTCTTTTTTAGTAACTAATCTATTCTCAATAATCTCTTCTAATTGTTTATGAGTTACGTATTTACCATTAGTTCCCATATCATTGATTATACGAGAACCGATTTTTGTACCAATCATCTCGTTAGTGTCACTTCAATAAATTTCTGATTTGAATCTTTTCATATTTTATTCCTTAAATTAAATGTGAAGGCATTATAGAAACGTAAGAGTGAAAATTATTCTTAAAATTTTTTAATATTTTTTTAGAATTTTTTTAATTTTCTTTTAATACTTAGTCTTATTTTGTAATGCATATTTTAACGTTGTATTGTCAGCATAATCTAGTGCTGAATTGATTGGTAACCCCAATGCTAAACGATAAAAATTAGTTGTTTTACTTAATTCTTTAATAATACTTTTAATGAAGGCAGCAGTTGCTTCGCCATTAATTGTTCAGTTAGTGGCAAAGATGACTTCATTAAAAGTATGTGATCTTACTAAATCCATTAGTTGTCTAATTACTATATGGTTTAACGTTTGTTTTGTTTTAACATCAACCTCTCCATTTAAAACAAAATATAAACCGGTATAAGAATTAGTTTCTTCAATTTTTTGTAAATCTTCAATCGTTGAAACAATGCATAACTTATCTTGCGTTCGACTTTGATTAGAACAAATATCACATAGTTCATGTTCAGCAAAGTTATTGCATTGTTTACAAAAATGAATATTATCTTTACCATTTTTAATTCTTTGAATTAAATCATCAATATATTTTTCATCTTTATTGATTAAAAAATAAGCAATTCTTTCTGCTTGTTTTTTGCCAACACCAGGTAATGATTTTAAAGCATCAATTAAATAGCCAAAAGATACTGGTTTCATTTTGTCTTAAAAAGGCATTCCTTTAGGTATTGATTGACTTTGAATATTTTCTTTATCCTCTTCAATTGATTGATGAGCTTGATTAATGGCTTCACTAATCATTTCTTCCATCATACTTTTGTCTTCTGGGTCAACTAATGCTTTATTGACTGTTAATTTAGTAATCTGACCTTTACCTGTCATATTAATAACTACTGAACCATTTTTATAGTCAAACTCAAATTCTTTTTGTTCAAATTCATCTAATTTCTTTTGTAGCTCTTTTTGCATTTTTTGAGCCTGTTGCATCATTTGATTTAAGTTCATATTAGACATTTAACTTTATCAAGTTACCTCCATTAATTTTTTTATATTGATGAATCATGTAATAAGTAATAATGAAAATACCAACAATTGTTAGACAACATAAAAAGAATTGTAAAAAATGTCTCATAATCCATACTTGATAAAAACTACTTTCTTTAATTAATTGGTAATCGTGTACACCATTTAGACTTATGAGATATTTTTTACATTTATGTTTTATAGCTGGAATAAGAATAAATAAACCTATAACAGTAACACAAACTCAAAACAACCAAATAAAGTTTCTTGTAGGTCATACTTGATAATAAGCACTTTTTACAACAATTGCATATTCTTCATCAGTCATTGATTCAACTTTTGTAGCTTGTTGATCAATTTTTTCAGTAGTAATTACCTTTGTCATCTTGAAATAATTTATAACATAAATTATTTAAAATAAAAGTAGTAATATACTATTGTTTTATGAGACAAATTAGATTATCAGGTATTGCTCCCCAAAGCTTAGTCAATGGCCAAGGGTTGAGAAAAGTCTACTTTTCTCAAGGGTGTACTCATCATTGCAAAGGATGTTTTAATCCTGAAACCTGATCTTTTAAAGATGGTCAATTATTTGATATTAATAAATTAGTTGACACTTTAAAAGATGAATCATATTTAGATGGTGTAACTTTCTCTGGTGGCGATCCATTACAACAAGCAGAACCATTTTCATATTTAGCAGAGAAAGTTAAACAACTTGGTATGAACATTTGATGTTATACAGGTTATACATGAAACCAAGTTGTTGAACTAATGTCTAAAGATAAATATGTAAATAAATTAATTAGACATTTAGATATCATAGTGGATGGAATATTTGTTGAATCACTAAAAGATGATAAATTAAAATATCGTGGTTCTTCTAATCAAAGAATTATTGATGTTCAACAAACTTTAAAAGATAAAAAAATAACCGAAATATTGATGTAGTCAAAATGACTTAATTTATATAATAAATTATCATTAAATCATGTCTGATAAAATAGATAAAACATTAATTCATTTAATACCTATTGAAGAAATCATGTCTGATAGTTTTGGTAGGTATGCCAAATACATCATCCAAGATCGTGCACTGCCAGACATAAGAGATGGATTAAAACCAGTACAAAGAAGAATTTTATATGCAATGAACGATCTTGGATTATTTTATGATAAACCACATAAAAAATCTGCAAGAACCGTTGGAGAAGTAATCGGTAAATATCACCCACACGGTGATACTTCTATATATGATGCTATGGTAAGAATGTCACAAGGATGAAAAAATAACATTCCTTTATTGGACATTCATGGTAATAATGGTTCAATTGATGGTGATGGTCCTGCAGCCATGCGTTATACCGAAGCAAGATTATCACGATTTGGACAAATGATGGTGGACAATATTAAAAAAGATACTGTTCCATTTATTAATAACTTTGATGACAGTGAGGTTGAACCTACGGTTCTGCCAACATTATTACCAAACTTATTAATAAATGGATCAAGCGGTATTGCTGCAGGATATGCAACTAACATTCCTCCATTTAATCCAAATGAAGTAATTGATTCCATCATCGCAAGAATTGATTCACCAACTGGATATTTATCAACCATATTAAGAATTATGCCTGGGCCAGATTTTCCTACTGGTGCCACTATTTTAAATCCTGAAGGAATTAAACAAGCATATGAAACGGGTAAAGGCAAAATTACCATTAGAGCCAAGATAGAACAAAAAACAGCAAGACAAGTTTATATTACGGAGATTCCTTATGAAACTAATAAAGCACAAATTATCAGAGACATTCAAGAGCTTGCTGAAAAACATGATATTTTAAATATTGACGAAGTAAGAGATGAGTCTGATGGTAATGGTGTTTCCATTGCTCTTGATATGAAAAATGGTAAGAATTTTGATTTTGTAAAAAACTTCTTATACAAGAATACCCAATTGCAAATTTCTTATTCCATTAACATGATTGCCATTAAAAATCGTAAACCTTGTTTATTACCGATGTTAGAAATTTTAGATGCTTTTATTGAACACATTAATCAAATCACCATTAGTGCAAGTAAATATGATTTAAATAAATGTTTATCAAGAAAAGAAATTGTTACTGGTTTAATTAAAGCAATTAAGATATTAGATGATGTTGTTTCATTAATTAGAAAATCGTCTGATAAATCATCAGCCAAAGAATCTTTAATTAAAAAATTAATGTTTAGTGAATCACAAGCAGAAGCTATTGTTAATTTGCGTTTATATAAATTATCAAATAGCGATGTAACTGAATTAAATAATGAATTATTAGAACTTGAAAAACAAATAAGCGAATTAGAATTATTGGTTAAAAATAAAGAATATCGAAATACTTATTTAAAAAATAAATTAAGAGAATACAAAAAAACATTTGGATATAAACGTAAAACAGAAATCTCTCAAGAAGATTCTAAAATTGAAATTGATACCATTGATACTGTTGAAGATAAAGAATGTATTGTTGTCATTAGTAGAGATGGATATCTAAAAAAGATTTCTAAAAGAAGTTATGGTAATTCAGAGTATGGTCGCTTAAAAATTAAACAAGGGGATATTCCAATTGCTCAATTTATTTCTAACGAAAGAGATAAATTGGTATTAATTACTTCCAAAGGAAACTATGTTTCTGTTCCAACATTTAAAGTAGAGGAATCAAAATGAAGTGATATGGGCGTTCATTTAAATAACATTATTGTTAATGATCCAGACGATAAGATTATTACTGCCTTTAATTTTGCTAACAATCTTGAAGATAGTCGATGTTTAATTATTGCTTCTAAACAAGGTATGATTAAAAGAACATTAATTAAAGATTTGGGTATTACCAAAATTATCAAATCTTCAACCGTTATGAATCTTGATAAAAATGATAACGTGTGTTCTTGTGTAATTTCTGACACAATTGATGATTCAGAACAAAAAATTTGCACAATTACTAAATACGGTATTGGATTAATGTATCTATCTAATCAAATATCAATTGTTGGTAGAAACGCTTCTGGTGTTAAAAATGTTACTTTAAAAGATAATGATGAGGTATCAGCTATCTTTATTGACGACTCTTCTAAAGAATTTATTTTAATTGCTTGTGAACAAGGTATGAAACGAATTAGAAGAGACATTGTTAATAATGGCTCACGGGGAAATGTAGGTAAATCATTAATTAGTCAAGTTAAAAGTAATCCAATTGTTGTATTAAATGCTTTTGAAGTTAATATGAATGACATTATTAACAATGTTGATCATGAGGGTAATTGAATGTTGGTTAAATCAAGTGAAATCGTAATTGGTGATAATGAAACAAGAGTTAGCCCAATTAAAGGCAAACACTCTCTATTTGCAACAATTACCACTCAATTAAAAGGAGCAAGCGATAGCGAACAGCCATCGTTATTTGATAAATAATATGGCTAAAAAGAAAACAGTTTGATTAAATTATTTTAGACCAACTATATATATCAATTCATTTAAAGATATCAATTTGTTTGGTTTAAGAAAAATGGGAATTAAATTATTCATTTGTGATTTAGATAATACATTATCTCCACATTTTGTTAAACATCCAACAAGTGATGTTAAGAGATTTATTAAATCAATTCAAGAATTAGGCATTAAGTTTGTACTTTGTTCTAACAATAGAAAAAAAAGAGTGAATGAATATAGCAAAGATTTAAAAGCCGATTATGTTATTACTTTTGCAATGAAACCTTTTAAAAGAAAAATTATTAAACTAATGAACAAATTAGATATGACTCCTGATGAAGTGCTAATTATGGGAGATCAATTTATTACCGACATCTTTTTAGCAAATCGAATTATATGTAAAAGTATTTTAGTGAAACCAATGGTTAATCCAATTAACGATAGTTCTGTAAATCCAATTGTAAAAATGCTAGATAAATTTATTTACAAAAAATTATCTTACGGAAATGATGTTTTATTAAATAATAATTCTAACAATATTACCGATGAAACAGCATACTTATAAAACAATCGTTATTCTTGGTGGGGTTTTTGATCCAATTCATAATGGTCATATTTCTATATATAGAGCCATTCAAAGAAAAATACATCCTAATAAATTTATTGTAACCCCATCTAAATACCCACCGCTAAAAAATAATTTACCTATTGCTTCATCAATCGATAGATACAATATGTTAAAGTTAGCTTTTAATAATTTTAAAAATGTTGAGATATCTAAATATGAAATTAGTAAGAATAATAACGATAAATCATACACTTACATTACGATTAATCATTTTAAAAAAATCTATCCTTATAGTTGTCTTTATTTTGTCGTTGGTTCTGATCGTTTTAATGATTTTAAACAATGAAAGAATTACAAGCAAATATTAAATAAATGTCATTTAATTGTCATCAACCGTGATCAAAATAAATTAACAAACAATATTGAAAATACTGTTTATATAAAAATTAAACCAATTCAAATTTCAAGTAAACAATTAAGAAAAATTCCTGATAAAAAATATTTAAATCCTAAAGTTATTAAATACATTCAATCTCATCATTTATATATGGAAGAACAAATTAAATCTTTAATGTCTGCTCATAGATTCCAACATACATTGAGAGTTTGTAAACTTGCACAAGAACTTGCTAAATCTATAAATAATAAATTAATTGAAAAAGCTTATATTGCAAGTATGTATCATGATATTGCAAAAGAAATGTTAGAATCTCAATCTAGAAAATTAATAAAATCATATGATAAAAAAAGATTCCCAACATTTCACACAACACATGGATTAGTTAGTGCAATATATGCTCACAAATATCTAAATATTAATGACAAAGAAATTTTAAACGCCATTAAAAATCATGTCATTCCCAATAACAAACCAACAACTCTAGATATGATTTTGTATTGCGCAGATAAATTGGAACCAAAAAGAACTAAAGATGATGTTAAAAATCGAATTGCTTATATCAGACTAGCAAAAATTAATTTAAAGCAAGCTTTTTATAAATTACTAAAAGAAACACAACAGCATTACAAGTAATACTTAATAACTTTATTAATAGATTGAAATGAAGCAATTGTTAAATAATTGTTATTAATAAAAAAACTTTTATAAAAATATTTTTCATCATTAATAGCAATTAAGTTCATTTTTTTATTAATCCCCATACCAATTAATTTAACAATTGCTTCTTTGATTGTTCATACTTTTGTTAATTGTTTGTCGGTTTTATATTTTTTTAATTCTTCTTTATTTAAAAGTGAATCTCTAATCCTCTGTAATTTATCGGTAACTATTTCAATGTCAATACCAATTGGTTCTTTACTAACAACACAAACTATATATTGATTATTGTGTGATAAATTAAAATTAATATCTTTAATATATGGTTTACCATATTTATTCAACTTAACTACATAATTTTTAATACCTTCTTTTTTTAGAACTTCTTTTAAAAATAGTTTAGAAGATTGTACCTTTCCACTAATATACAAACGGATATCCATATAAAAAATTATAGGTATTCATATTGGTATAATTCCATACAATGAATAAACTAAAAATTTGAATTAGTGGAATCGTTGGTGTAATATTTATTTTGATTTTGGGGTTAGGAATAACAGCTATTGTCTTAGTTCACACCGGATGAGGAATTGCCATTATTGCTTTAGCGACATGATTTATTGATATGATTTTTGGAATATATATCATTAATTCGCATCGTGAACAATATAGCAAAACATGTTGAATTTTAACAATATTAGTTTTACCTTTTATTGGTGTAGTAATTTTTTTAATATTTGGAACCAATCCGTTAACAAAAATTGAATGACATGATTTTGTTAAAAAGAACAAAGAATTGTCAAAATATGAAGATTATTCTTATACCAAAGAGGTTATCTCTAACCAATCATTACCAAAAGAATTTATCTACGGATATACATCATTACTTTCACCAATTTATAACGATACCGACATTAAAATAATTAAATATAACGAAGAGTTTTATGATTCTACGATTCAATTAATTAGAAGTGCCAAAAGCTTTATTCACATTCAAATGTTCATGATTAGAAGTGGTGTCTTCTTTAAAACTTTTTGTTCTGAATTAATTAAAAAAGCAAAAGAAGGAATCGAAATAAGATTGTTATTCGATTGATATGGAAGTTTTCATAAATATAAACGTAAACAACTAAAAGAAATGAAAGCTGTTGGTATCCAAATAGGTATATTCAATCCTCCAGGAATTAATATGTTCAAAGGAGCGACTAATTATCGTTCTCATCATAAAATGATTATCGTTGATAATAAATCAGCATTATGTGGTGGTAGCAATATTGCTGATGATTATTTATCAATTTCTAAAAACAAATATTATTGACGTGATTTAAATTTTCTAATATCTGGTTCCATTATTAATTCGATGAACATTAATTTTATTACTAACTGGATTTTATTTTCTGAATATACCGTTGATAAGAGTGATAAAATGCTTTTTGCTAATCAAACCAATAAATATTTAACTATCAACAAAAATAATCGTAATGATAGTTTAGCACAATATGTTTATTCATCTCCATGTTTACAAACTAAAGATATTCATAACGAAATTATTAACCTTATTACAAACGCTAAACATTCTATAAAAATTACTACTCCATACTTTTTAATAACATCTGAATTAATCACAACCATTTTAATAGCCAGGAGAAAAAATATTCCTATTGAAATCATTGTCCCTGGCAGAAGAGATAATAAAGATTTTATCATTCCTATGAATCGTAGTCATTACAAAAAAATGCTTGATATGGGTGTGTCTATCTATGAGTATGATGGGTTTATTCATTCGAAATTATTAATCGTTGATGATTATTGTTTAATAACAAGTTCTAACTTTGACTATCGTTCATTCTTTTCAACCTTTGAAGGTGGTGTTTTAGTACATTCAAAAAACATACTAAAAGAATTAACAAGCATTTTTGAAGATGATAAACAAAATAGTAAAAATATTACCAAAGAATTTATTAAAACCTATGATAGCTTGTGGTTCAAAATCCAATGTTTGGCAGTAAACATCATTAAACCATTATTCTAATAAAAAAACTTTTATTATTCATGAATATCTTATAATGTATCTCTAATTAATATAGGAGCTTATATAATGAAAACTATTAGTGTAAAAATTATTGACCCGATTGGATTACATGCAAGACCTGCAAGTAAATTAACTAATGAGGCAAGTAAATTTAAATCCGAAATTACTATTAACCTAGATGGTAAAACTGCTAACGCTAAATCATTAATCAATTTAATGGCTTTAGGGGTTAAATCTAATAACAAGATTGAAATTGGTGCTAGAGGTTTAGATGAAATTGAAGCGATTGCCGCTATAGAAAAAGTAATGAAAGAAAATAAACTTATATAGTTTGTTTATGTTTAATAAAAACCTATTGGTTTTACTATCCGTCAACTCATTAAATAAGGGTTTTGATGGATCAGCATCATCAATAGTTTTTTTAATATTAGGAATAATTTTACTAGTTGGTTTCATACCATTGTGTTATTGAACATGATGATGTAATAGAAATAAAGTTGACATAAATCTTGCTAATCAAAAAAACTGGTTTAGTAAATTTTTTTATAAAAATAGATTGACTTTTGCTTTCATAGTAACAATTCTTATTTGTTTATGTGGGATTGCTTTTATATTAATGAGTTGTGGAATTATGATTCCAAATGCCGATGTCGAATAAATTATCTCAATGTTAGATGTACATTTTTACTTTTAGTGGCTTAATGGCCAAATTGGGTTGGTTTTCTAAGATTTAGATATTCAAAAAAGGTTTATTTTATAACCATTTTTATATTTTTAAATCTCCGAACTATACAAATGTTAGTATAGTTCAAT
>JAISGU010000036.1 GCA_031262935.1 Mycoplasmataceae bacterium
TATTTTGTCATAACTTAACTCCTACTTAATATAAGTTAGACAATTTTTTATACCTTTTTACGAAGTAAACTTTATAGATTTAACCTCTAAAAAAGCAAACATTTTGAGACTTTATTCCATTATTATATACAACTTTTGTCAAATATTGTAAATTATTTTTCTTTTTTTAGATATGTTTTTCTATCTATTTGTACACGTTTTAGTATTCGCCATTTTATAAACGATTCCTTGGTAACTTCTCAATATTTACCGTGTCTATCTTTAACTTTCGATATTTTAATCTCACCTGGTTTATCCATACAAATATTATACAATCTTTGTCAAATATTACTAACTAACTTTTAAAATTTATGGACACATTCGTATATAAGAGCGATTGTTATAAATGAAATAAAAATATGCACATATCCAGCATATTCCATTTAAGTGTTGACACAATCAAAAAACGGTTTTGTTATGTAAAGCGTTGTTATTTGGTTTAGACGAAAATAATGCCGTCACTCTTTTTGAGCCTAATAATTTAATATATTTATTTCCTAAAAGAAATCAAAGCACTAATAGATGAAGTTCTTATAATTAAAAAATAGTTATTACAATGCAACAATATACCGAAAAAAGTATTAAAGTATTAGAAGGATTAGAACCCGTTAGAAAGCGTCCTGGTATGTACATCGGTTCTACCGATGTACATGGTTTACATCATCTTGTATGAGAAATCTTTGATAACTCTGTTGATGAAGTTATTAGTGGTAATACTGACACTATTAAAGTAACTTTAAAAAAAGATAATAGTGTCATTATTGAGGATAACGGTAGAGGCATTCCAACGGGCAAAAATGTAACTACAGGTTTGTCTACTTTAGATACTGTATTTACAGTTTTACATGCTGGTGGCAAATTTGATGAC
This sequence comes from Mycoplasmataceae bacterium, assembly GCA_031262935.1. Taxonomy (GTDB): domain Bacteria; phylum Bacillota_I; class Bacilli_A; order Mycoplasmatales; family Mycoplasmoidaceae; genus Malacoplasma_A. Next base: position 908 of record JAISGU010000036.1, read on the forward strand.
AGTGCTTATAAAACATCTGGTGGATTACATGGTGTTGGTGCTTCAGTTGTCAATGCTTTAAGTGAATGAATGATTGTAACTAATAAACATGGGGGGAAGATTACAGAATCTAAATATAAAGATGGTGGGAAGATCACCCAATCTTGTAAAGAAATTGGTACAACGAATCGAACAGGTGTCACTGTCCGATTTAAAGCAGATTCCACTATCTTTAAATCAATTGTTTTTAATCCTAACACTATTAAGGAAAGAATTAGAGAAACTGCTTATTTATATAAAAACGTTAAAATCATTTTTGATAATGAAATCGACAATGAACAAGTTACATTTGTTAGTGAAACAGGTATTAGTGAATATGTCGATTTCATTAATGATGGTAAATCAACATTAAATAAGGTTGCTTATTTTGAAGGAGAAGATAAAATAACTCATATTGAAGTTGAAGTTGCTTTACAATATACAACTTCATCTAGTGAAATTATTATTTCTTTTGCTAACTCTGTAAAAACACCTGAAGGTGGTTCTCATGAAACTGCTTTTAAATCTGCTCTAACCGAATCAATTAATGAATATGCTCGTAAATGAAAGTTATTAAAAGATAAAGATAAAAACTTTGAGGGTGATGATGTTAGAGAAGGTTTAACTGCAGTGATCTCAGTTAGAATTCCAGAAAAAATAATTTCTTATGAAGGACAAACAAAAAATAAATTATTTACCCAAGAAGCATATACCTCTGTTAAAAAAGTATTTGAACCTAAATTTATTTATTGGTTAGAAGAAAATAAAAAATATGCTGAAAAGATTATTAACAAAGCTCTTGTGGCACGTGATGCTAGAATCGCCGCAAGAAAAGCAAGAGAAGATGTTAAGAAATTAAAAAGTACTGCTAAACAAACATTATTGCTTTCAGGTAAACTTACACCAGCACAATCTAAAGAATACAATAAAAACGAATTATTTTTAGTTGAAGGAGACTCTGCTGGTGGCAGCGCTAAGATGGCTAGAGATAAAAAACATCAAGCCATCTTACCATTAAGAGGAAAGATTTTAAATGTTGAGAAAGCCAAATTAAGAGACTTATTAGCTAATGAAGAAATATGTACCATCATCTCTTGTCTTGGCGCTGGTATTTCTCCAGACTTTAAATTAGAAGATTTAAAGTATGACAAAATCATCATCATGACCGATGCCGATGTTGATGGTGCTCATATTAGAACATTATTATTAACATTCTTCTATCGTTTTATGAAACCATTAATTGAAACTAATCATGTCTATATTGCTTTACCACCACTATATCGTGTTACTAATAAAAATACCAAAGCAATCACATATGCATGAGATGAACAAACATTAAATGAAGCAAAAAAGAAAAACCCTAATCATGAAATTCAAAGATACAAAGGATTAGGTGAAATGAATGCTGATCAATTAAAAGATACAACAATGAATCCAAGCAGTCGTCATTTAATTAAAGTATCAATTGAAGATGCTGCATTAGCAGAACGCAGAGTTAATGTTCTAATGGGAGATAATTCCACTATTAGAAAAGAATGAATTGATCAAAATGTTGATTTCACTTTAGAAGAGATGTAGTTCAATTCATTCTTTTCTATCCATATAATTCATTACATGTTCAAAGCAATGATTGCTTCAATTGTCGCTAAACATTTCAAAAAGAAATTAGACAATTGAACCATAAAAGAAGAAGACATTAATGAAGTATTAAAGCAAATAAGAATTGCTTTATTAGATGCTGATGTTAATTTATTAGTTGTTAAAGATTTTATTAAAAGCATTAGAGAACAATCCGTTGGTAGAGTTATTAACCCGGGAGAAGATGCTGAACAAGTTTTATTAACCATTATTAAAGAACAACTAATAAAAATATTAGGTAAAAATAAAGCTGATGTCAATACCGATACTAAAACATTAAAAATTATGATGGTCGGTTTACAAGGTAGCGGTAAAACAACTAGTGCTGCAAAATTAGCTTATTACTTTAAACATAAATTTAATAAAAAACCATTATTAGTTGCTTGTGACATTTATCGTCCTGCCGCTATTGATCAATTAGAAACATTAGCAAAAGAAATTAATGTGGACTTTTATCAAAAAGGTACACAAGATCCAGTCATCACCTCTAACGAAGCAATATCGATTGCTAACCAAAATAACAATGATGTTATTATTTTTGATACTGCAGGACGATTACAAACAAATCAAGAATTAATGGATGAGTTAACAAACATTAGAAATAAAGTGCGTCCAGATGAAATCTTATTAGTAGTTGATGCTATGAGTGGACAAGATGTAATTAATGTTGCTACTGAATTTAATAATCATTTAAATTTATCTGGTTTTGTTATTACTAAATTAGATAGTGACGCTAGAGCTGGTGCTGTATTATCACTAACTCATTTATTAAATGTTCCAGTTAAATTTACTGGTGTTGGAGAAAAAGTACAATCATTAGACGTCTTTTATCCCGAAAGAATTGCAGATCGTATTCTTGGTTTAGGTGATGTAATGACACTTGCTGAGAAAGCAACTGAAGTCATGGATGAAGATAAAGCTAAGAAATCTTTAACAAGAATGTTAGCTGGTAAATTTGACTTAGAAGACTTATTAAGTCAAATGGAACAAATGTTTAAAATGGGATCAATGGGATCGATTATGAAAATGTTACCAAATACTCCAAAAATTAATGAAGATCAAATTTTTCAAGCTGAAAAGAAAATGAAAACTTGAAAAATTTTAATGACATCAATGACATTGAAAGAAAGAAGAAACCCCCAATTATTTAAGAAACAAGCCACACGTAGATTAAGAGTAACTCAAGGTGCTGGCAGAAAACCTGATGACCTAAATAAAATGTTAGCTGAATGAGAAAAAGCTAAAAAGAAAATGGATGAAATAGGAAATAAATTGAAACATGGTAAGAATCCATTTAGCCAGTTTGGACTCTAGCAACTAAATAATATCCCTTTAATATTGCATTATCAATATGACTAATATTATTTGGTAATCCTATAATAGCATCTGATTTGCCGCCAGTTATATAACAATGATTAATATCGTATTTATTCTTGCAATAATCTAAACAACTTAAAATATAACCTCTCGCCATATGACTACCACCAGATGTTAGCGCTGTTTTAGTGCTATTTCCAAATGATAATAAATATTTATGGCAGACATTATTTGTTTTAGTTAATTCTGTTAAATTACCTAAATGTTTTAACCCAAATTCAATTGATGGGGCAATACTAACACCATAAATATTTTTATTATTAATGGCAATAGCAAAAGTTGCTGTCCCAAAACATATTCCTAATGCTTTTTTATTTAACGATTTAATATACATTGCTAAAGCAAGAATGTCTAAACCTATTTCGTTAATATTGAATTTACTTAAATTAAATTGGTTTTTAAAGTCTTTAGAACGAATTAATTTTGGTTTCAATTTATATTGTTTAAAGAGTTGTGATGATATTTTTTTATTAATTGAAGTAACAACACTTCCAATATAAATTGAATCTATCCCAACAATTTTAGGAATACGATTCTTTTTAGTTGGTGTGATAATAGATTTAACTAATTTATTTTTATAAAAAACACCAAATTTTGTAGTTGTATTACCAATATCTAATATTAAAACCATTATTTATTCCTTTGTTGTAATAGTTTCTTTTGTCTAATTAATTCTTTTTGATTTGTAGATGATACTTCTTTTAATTTTTTATCAGCAACAAAGAATATGGTTTCAATATTTTTATCTAATAAATGGTTATTTTGAGCCATATTAAGTTCATATCCTACATCTTTACAATTTCTAATTGATCTAACAATATATTTGCATTTTATTTTCTTAAGTAAAGACGTAGTTAAACCTATATTGGTAATAACTTTTACATTTTTTAAATGCAAATTATTTACCATCTTCTTTACATTTAAAACCCTTTTGTTTAAATCATCAACAGGTTTATCAACATTAATAGAAACCGCTACATAAAGGGTTTTAAATAATTTGCTTGCTCTTTTAATAATATCAATGTGGCCTTTATGAATTGGGTTAAAACTACCAGGGAAAACTGCAGATAATAGCATAAATAATTTGTAAATTATATGTAAAATCGTTATTAGCAAATTAATAGTGATTTAATGCATTTAATTTAATACCTGTATTATCATCGATGTATTGTTTTAATAATTTAATAACAAAATCTAATTCAGCAATATATTTACTTAATTCATTCAATTTGTTATTAAATAAATAATAAAAAACCTTACTAACATCCAGCCCATAATGCCTATCTGTTTTAGAATCAAAACAAGCATTACAAATCATTCCGTGATTTGTAAGCGAAATGGTTTTTAATTTATTGCTACCGCATTTAACGCAATGATTAACTTCAAAATTAAGTCCAGATAATAAACAAAAATCTTTAAGAATAGCAAGTATTTGCATTTCTTCACTATATTCATTTTTATTAATTAAATCTAATAACTCTTTATAAAAATCAAATACTTGCTTATCATACTTATTTGTCTTGTCCACACATTCATTTAATAAATTAAATTGAATTAAATTTTCATATCTTCAATCAGCAGTTTTGATAGCATGAACCTTCTTTAATTTACTTAATTTATCTTGTGTTCTGCTTTCAAATATTTCAAACTCTACATAACTGCCTAAAAATAAATTTCTTGCATTTTTAGATTCTATTTTTCTACTACCTAATGAAATACAAGTTATTTTTTTATTAGGAATAATGAAAGTAATAATTTCATCAAACACTTGATATGGTTGTCTTTTAATAACATATCCTTGATAGATAGATTCTGCCATATGTGCATTATAGATTTTATAATTTGACTCATAATGAAATTATTGTTTCCTAATAAAAAAATAAATCTTAATTATCACATCCTTGATAAATATGAATGTGGTGTTAGTTTAAAAGGTACAGAAGTTAAATCAATAATTAAAGCAAACGCAAGTATTGATGAATCGTTTGTTGTTTTTAATAAGCAAGAAGCATACATTATTAATATGTACATTGCCCCATTCTTACAAGCTAATATTAATAATATTGATTCTTATAGAAAAAGAAAGCTCTTATTGCATAAGAATGAAATTATTAAGATTGAACAACAAAGTAAAAAGGAAAGATTAGCCATTGTCCCTAGTAAATGTTATTTAGAACATGGGAAAATTAAATTAGAGATATGTTTATGTAAATCTAAAAACTCTAAAGATAAAAGACAAGATCTTAAAAAAAGAGACGAAACTAGAGAGATGAAGAAATACTATTAGTTTTTATCTGCAAGTATAAGGAACGATTACATCATTCTTACGTTCTCTTTTTGCTTTATATGCTTTACCCATTGCATCTGCAACTTTCATAGCAGCAAATACATCTTCAGGAGTAACTTTAAATGGCATATTACCCATTGGTACTCCTGGTCCTGTTGCTTTTTTAGCTACTTCCATTAATTGTTTATCCGTCACATTACCAATATGTAAATCATTAAAAGTAATTGGTAATCCAACGTTATAACAGAATTTAATTACTTTCTTTAATTCTTCTTTAGAAGCGTTTTCTAAAACCAAATGACTAATTGTCCCAAAAGCAACTTTTTCACCATGAAAGTTTTTATGAACTTCAGGAATGATTCCTAAAGCATCTTGAATTGAATGTGCCGCACCTAATCCACCAGACTCAAAACCAATAGTTGATAAATATGTATTTGCTTCAATCACATTCTCAAGCGCTTTAGTAGAAACATTTAACTCACAAGCAACCATTGCTTTTTCACCATCATCCATAATTGCGTTGTAACATAACTCAGCTAAAGCGTAACCAGTTAATGATTGTTGCGCTTTTCATTCAGTAACATTTCTTTCTTCAGTTTTATGACAACTTCTTGCTTCAAAGAAAGTTGATAATGCATCTCCCAAACCACAAGCCAACAATCTTGCTGGTGCTTCAGCAATAATATTACAATCTACAATAACCACATCTGGTGATTTGCCACCATTACCAGGAATTGGTGAATAAAAGTATTGATCAAATTCACCATTCTCTTTATAAATAATTGATGAATGTGAACATGGTGCATCTGTTGATGCAGCAGTTGAGAAAACAACTAAATGCATCCCATTTAATCCAGCAGCAACTTTTGCTGTATCACAACCTTTACCGCCGCCAACACTTACTAAACAATCACATCCAGATTTTTTAGCAATTGCTGCAACACGTTTACATTCTTTCATAGTACATTCACCATGAAACTCTTCAAACACTAATTGTGCTTTAGCATATTGTTTTTTGAACGATGCTTTTATTAAAGGCACACATTTGTTAAAAACTATCTTATCAACTAAAAATAAATATTTAGTCCCCCAGTCTTTAACATCCTTTGCTATATTATTGATTTCATGGTTACCTTGTATATATCTTAATGGTGATCCAATGATTCTTGCCATATTATTTCTCCTTAAATTAATACTTATATGGAAATTATAGTTCTGAATGATTAATAAATTTTATGAATTCTTTAATTAAATTCTTTGCACTATCTAATTGTTCCTTAGAAGGATTAAATCTAATGTGTATCCCTTGTTTAAATGGTTTCTGTTTTAATCCTTCTAAATACTTAATAACAATATTTTGTGCTTCTCCACTTCACCCATATGAACCAAACACAAGTATATTTTTATCAATTACATTAATTGTATCTAATGAACTTAACAATTGTACAGCTGGAGGTAATGCGTTTTTATTAAGCGTTGGTGTACCTATACAAAAAGCGGTAGAATCATTCATTAATTTAATCATTTGTGACATATCATTTTGATTCAAATCATAAACATTTGTTTTAATGTTTTGATTGATTTCATTTATGGTTTGTTTAATTGTTTGTGCAATATGTTTGGTATATCCATATGAAGAAACATAAAAAATTGGAATAGATAAAGATTGTTTTTCTTCTTTACTTCATTCCTTATATTTTTCAATTACAAAAGAAGCCAAACAATCTTTTGTTAAAATTGGTCCATGACTTGTACAATAATTATTTACATCTAATATTTGTAATTTATCTAACCCACTTCTTGCATATTTTTTAAATGGACTAAAAATTACATCATAGTAAAGTTTTAATGACGACTTATATTCATTTACATATGTAATGTTTTTATCAATCATTGTTGGTTCACAATAATGAGAACCTAAGAAATCACAAGTAAATATTGTTTTATCTTCTTTACAATATGTAAAAATAGAATCTGGTCAATGTAAAAATGGAGTTAAAATAAACTCTAATGTTTTATTACCCAAATCTAATACTTCACGATCTTTAACAACATGAGTATTTAATTTAAGTTTTGTTATTTCTGTTAAAAAGATTTTACTAGCAGCAGAACAATAAATTTCAATATTAGGAATTTTTGTTAATAATGTTTTTAAACAGCCGGTGTGATCTGGTTCGCAATGATTAACGATTAAATAATCTATTTTGTCTAAAGGTGTAACTTCTTCTATATGAGATATATATTCATTCAAGAACATTTCATGACAACCGTCAATGAGAGCAATTTTATTAGAACCTTTGACAATATATGAATTGTATGAAGTCCCATATTCAGTTCTCATAACAATATCAAAAATTCTCATGTTGGGGTTCAATACCCCAACAGAATAAATATCTTTAGTTACTTTAAACATAATTAAAGTTTTCTAAATTGGTCTTTACCTGCGCCACAAGTTGGGCAAGTTCAAGATGCATCTAAAGAATCAAAAGATTTGCCCTCTTTTTCTTCATCGTATGTATAACCACATACTGTACATTGATATTTAGCCATTTTTTACTCCTTGATTAATATCTATCTTAATTGTAGAACAATAAACTAAATAAAATTGTTATTCACTTTTATTCAATGTAGCACACTAAACATTAAAAGCTAATGTACTACAAGGTTTTTTAATTAACTCTTCTAATTCATTATCTAGTTTCATTAAAGAAATTGACATCCCTGGCATATCAATTGCTGTCATGTAATTACCAACATGAGTAGATACGACCTTAATATCTTTTTGTTTCAAAATATCTTGTAATTTACGATTAGCAATATAAAGTTCCATTAATGGTGTTGCACCTAATCCATTTACTAAACAAGCAACTTTATCATTTGATTGAATTTGTAAATGACTAATAATTGCTTCGGTCATTTCATTTACAAATTCATCTACAGATTTTAATGTTTCTTTTTTAACACCCGGTTCTCCATGAATTCCTAATCCCATTTCCACTTCGTTGTCTTTTAATTCAAAACCTTTTTTACCAACCGCTGGCACAATACAAGAATCTAAAGCCACACCATATGTACCAACATTCTTAATTGCTTTTTCTGCAATTGCTTTAACTTCTTGTAATGATGCTCCGCTTTGTGCTTTAGCACCAGTTACTTTGTGAACTAACACCGTCCCAGCAATTCCTCTCATTCCTGTTGCTGCTTTATTGTTAATTAAAGCAACATCATCAGCAACAACTACATAATCAACATCCTTGCCTTCCATTTGTGACATTTCAGCAGCCATTTTAAAATTCATTAAATCACCCGTATAGTTTTTAATAATTAGCAAAGCCCCTTTAGACGAATCACATTGATTAATAGCTGCTTGAACCATATCTGGTGTTGGTGACGTAAATATTTGACCAGCAACAGCGGCAGATAACATCCCATCACCTACATATCCTGCATGCGCTGGTTCGTGACCACTACCACCACCAGATACTAATGCAACATTATTTTTGTTAAATGTTTTGGAATAGATAACATTGTATCCTTCTACCCTTCCTAATCTATTAGGAGCAGAGGATACAATACCATCTACCATTTCTGTAACAATGTTTTCAATTTTGTTTATTAATTTTTTCATAAATTAATCCTTCTATTAAACTAGTTAATTATCTTAATTATTTATTGTTTTAAATCAATTTTTTATTATTAAGTGCGACTTCATTTAGCCGCATTTAAATAATTACCCTCACCACGCGCTGGGTTTGTATAAAACTTTCTGAAAAAGACATTTTAGACATAACTACTTACAATTTTCCAATACTCTTTGAACGAATAATTCGGGTTCTTCTTCAAATATTAAATGACCAGAATTTTCAAATAAATATGTTTTTAACTGTTGTTCACTATGATGTTTTTTAAAGAATTTTAAAGCTCATTTAGCAGGAATTGTTCTATCATATTTACCAACCATCAAAACCATTGGAATTGTAATTGCTTTTTGTGCCCTTTTTACATATGTTAAAGAAGCTTTAGATAATTCTTTATATAAAGCTTTCATATTATCTCAATTATCTAACTGAAATTGTAGTTGCTCTTGATTCATCTTAACTCATTCTGGGTTTTTAGAAAATTTCTCATAATTTTGTGGTGCATATAAACATTTTAATAATCGATTTTTTTGGTCCATATTTTTAGGGAAAAAGATATAAAAAGCTTTAAAACCAACATGTCAAGCACTAGGATTCGCAGGAGTTATTAAAAACAATTTTTTAATTTTTTCAGGAATTTTGGTTGTAACTAAAGAAACTAAAGCGCCTCCCATAGAGTGACCCATTAAATAAAAATTATTTAATTTTTTATGTTCAATATATGATGCTATGTAATCAGCTATTCTCCATAGTTTCATATCTTCTGGAACTATCCCTTCTTTATTTGTCCCGTGACCAGGTAAATCAAGTAAATAAACGTTAAAATATTTAGATAATTCATCAACAGCCTTGGCTGCATTAAAATAAGAATATTCTACGCAATATCCGTGTATTAATAGTAAATCCCCAAGATATTGCTCTTTATTTTTACAAGATATATATTGATCTTTAAATGTAGTTGGTATCATAAATAACGTCTCCTAAATTTATTCATATATATTATAGACAACAATATAATAACTTATATGAAAATCAATTTGGGAAAGGATCGCTTCAATTTTTTTCATCGACATCATTACCACAGAGCAAACACTCCTCTCCTTTTATTTTTATTTTCTTTAATAATGCTAACATTTGCGCTTGAAGCGTTTGCGTATTTCGGGGTCGCAATTGTTTTTGGTAAAATTGTTGGTATCAACAATACGTTTGATTTTAAATTGCCTCTTGACAACAAAATACCATGGTTTACCCCATTTATCATTTATTATGTCCCTTGAATTTTTATTTGATTTTTGGTTTTACCAATAATTATTTATTTTTCGAACGGTAAAAGAGCTGTGCTTAAATATATTATTGTTAGTATCGTATTTTATTTTATTAGTACACTCTTATATCTAACAATGCCTTCTACATGTAAACCTCACGATTATTGATATAACTACGATTGTATATCTTCTAATGGTTTTATAGAGAATGACCCTTTTTATCCAGTTTTTCATTGACTGATGGGAACGACATCACAAAGTAATGGCGAGAACATTTGAGGTTCCTTCCCAAGTTTTCATAATTTTTGAGCCTTTATTTTAGTTGCTTTTGGCTTAATGAAAGGTACGAAAAACAGATACCGATATCCAATGATTGTTTTTGGATTACTATTATCGTTATCAACCCTTATGTTACATCAACACAATATTATGGATGTAATAATAACATATGCTCTTGGTTTTTTGTGTTGAGTAATTGATATCTGATTAAATTGAACCAACAGACTAAATAAATTATTTGAAAATAAATTAAATTCACACATTCCATGAAACCCTAAAATTATTAATTTATTATTATGGATTGGTAATGTTTTTTACACCGCAATGGTTATTGTAAATATTTTATCATCCATATTAACAATTAAATATATTGAATTTATTTCTATGGGGGTTTTCTTTGGATCATCTGTGTGGTTTATAATCGAAACCATTTGATTATTAAATATTGAAAATAAAGTGCACATTAAAAGAAAATGATGAAATAAAAATATTAAAAACAAAGGAGATAATTAATGAAAAAAATAAACACTCTTTGACTCTCAGCAATGTCTTTAATTCCAATTGCAACTTTTGCAACCTCTTGCAGCAATTCTTTAACTATTGTATTAAGGAATGCCAATGACATCCAGATATATTTAAATAGTTATAGAACTATTTATACAAATCACAACATTATTACCAAACTTTATAGCGAACATAACAAAGTATTTTATGAAGAAAATATTTTATCCCATCAAGGTTTACAATGATTAATTAATGGTGTTTTGGTCTATATCTACGAATGTAGTGGAAATTTTACTATGTTAAAACAAATTCAAATTATATCGAAAGTAAATATGATGTCTATTGAGTTGTTTTTCTCAGATTCTACAAAAATAGAGCCAAATAATACACCTTCCTTTATATCTTATTCATTAATTAATAACGCTATAAACTGAAACATTACAACAATTGCTAGCAATCAAACAAATGGAACTATAATTTCTACTAATTTGCATAGCAAAATTGATGACTTCTATGATGGTGTTGGGAAACAATGAGGATGAGAATTATATGATGTTATAAGCGGCGAAGAACAACCCCCCTTATTTCTATCAATTATTGAATTCCCCAATTTAAACTATAAAGAAATATAGTTAATGGCTATTTCTCACTATTCTTTTGTTCCCCATAATAAGCATTTAAAAACATCTGCTTAATCTCACTTATTAAAGGATACCTTGGATTGGCCCCCGTGCATTGATCATCAAAAGCTTCCTCAGATAAAATGTCAAGTTTTTTAAGAAATTCATCCTCTTTAACACCTGTGGCTTTAATAGTTTTAGGAATACCAATGTGCTCCTTTAATTTATTAATTTCTTTAATTAAGTGGTTCACTTTGTCCATTGGAGTTTTACCACCAATTCCGATATATTCACTTAATTGGCTATATCTTTTTAATCCTTGTGGGTATTTATATTGACTAAATGCACCCATTTTAATTGGTGCTTCGCTACAATTAAATTTAATAACTTCTGTGATTAATAAAGCATTAGCTACACCATGGGCTATTGGGAAATGTGAACCAAGCTTATGAGCCATTGAATGACAAACACCTAAAAAAGCATTTGCAAAAGCAATACCAGCCATACAAGAAGCGTTAGCCATTTCCTCTCTCGCTTTAACATCGTTTGCCCCATTGTCATAAGCACTAGGCAAATACTTTAAAATTAATCTAACTGATTCCCTTGCCATACCATTAGTAAAGTCTGTTGCCATAACTGATGCTAAAGCTTCCAATCCGTGCGTTAGCGCATCAATACCACTCGCAGCAGTTAATCCTTTAGGTGTATTTAAAGTTAAATCTGGATCAATAATTGCCATCTTTGGCAATAATTCGTAATCAGCAAGTGGATATTTAATGTGTGTTTTATTATCAGTAATAACAGCAAACGGAGTAACTTCACTTCCTGTCCCTGCGGTTGTAGGAATTGCACAGAAGTATGCTTTATCTCCCATATGAGGAAATTTTTCAATACGTTTTCTGATATCCATAAATCTCATTGCTAAATCTTCAAAAACAACTTCTGGGTGTTCGTATAAAACTCACATAATTTTAGCAGCATCAATGGCACTACCACCACCCACAGCAATAATTAAATCTGGTTTAAATACTTTCATTGCTTCTGCACCATTCCTTGCTGTATCAATACTTGGATTTGGTTCTACATCAAAGAATGTTGCATGTTGAATGTCCATTTCATCTAAATATTTAGTAACTTCTTTTGTAAAACCTGAATAATATAAGAAGTTATCCGTAACAATAAATGCTCGTTTTTTGTTATAAACATCTTTAAACTCTCTACAAGCAAAAGCTAGTGAGCCTCTTTTAATAAATACTTTCTCTGGTACTCTATATCACAACATATTTTCTCTCCTACATGCAACTATTTTGTAATTTAATAAATGTTGTACACCAACATTTTCACTAACGGCATTCCCACCTCAAGAACCACATCCAAGTGTTAACGAAGGTTTTAGTTTAAAATTAAACAAATCGCCAATACCGCCTTGCGAAGCTGGTGAATTAACCAAACATCTACCTGTTTTCATCGCTGTTTGTCATTTAATAATTTTGTCATAGTCAGTTTCATGATTAATAAATAAAGAGGAAGTATGACCGAGCCCCCCTTGTTCAACTAGCCTTTGTACTTTTTTAATTGCTTCATCAAATGTATTTGCTTTATATAAAGCAAGTAATGGACTAAGTTTTTCGTGCGCAAATGGTTCTCTTAAAAATTCTACAGAATCAACTTCCGCCATTAATATTTTTGATTCTTTAGGAACATTTATACCCGCAAGTTTAGCAATTGTAAAAGCTGATTGACCAACAATTGCTGGATTTACGCTGTTGTTTTTTAAAATTATTTTACCAACCTTATTTGCTTCATTTTTATTTAACAAATAGGCCCCTTGTCTAATAATTTCTTTTTTAAATTCATCATAAACATCTTTTAAACATGTGACAGATTGTTCACTGGCACATATCATTCCATTATCAAATGTTTTAGACATCAAAATGCTACTAGCAGCCATTGGAATACTAGCAGAACTTGCTACAATAACTGGTGTATTGCCCGGCCCAACTCCAAGTGCTGGTTTTCCAGAACTATATGCTGCTTTTACCATACCCGGCCCACCAGTTGCCAATATTAAATCCGACCCCTTCATTACTTCGTTAGATAATTCAAGAGATGGTTCATCTATTCAACCAATTATTCCTTCTGGTGCCCCAGCAGCAACGGCAGCATTTAATAATGTTTTAGCAGCTGTAATGGTGCAATTTTTAGCACGAGGATGTGGGCTAATAATTAACCCATTTCTTGTTTTTAAAGCAATTAATATTTTAAATATAACTGTTGACGTGGGGTTTGTTGTAGGAATAATTGCAGAAATGACACCTATTGGTTCGGCAATTTTTGTATACCCGAATGTTTTATCTCTTTCTAAAATACCACATGTTTTAGTGTTTTTATAGGCATTATAAACATATTCGGCTGCATAATGGTTTTTAATCACTTTATCTTCTACTATACCCATCCCAGTATCTTTAACAGCCATTTTAGCAAGGGGTATTCTTTGTTTATCCGCTTCTCTTGCAACAGCTAAAAAAATCTTATCAACTTGCTCTTGTGTATAAGTTGAAAATGTTTGTTGTGCTATTTTAATATCATTTAATTTTTGTTGAAGTGTTTTTATATCGTCAACTTTATATTCTTTTTTTTGCATTGTAATCTCCTAAAAAAATTATACTTTTAGTATATGAAAAAAATATTAAAAAATATTCCACTAACTACCGTGTTGGGTGGAATAATCTCTGCACCATTATTCTCAACATCTTGTTCTGAAAAAGTTATTACTCAACTTATTGCCCATAGAGGTGCACCTGGTCATAATGGCGTCACAAACGAATATACATTTGAGAATAATGTTGAATCTTTTGAACCGTGTAGTAAACAAAACAATTTCTTTGGAATAGAAACAGATGTGTATTTAACTAAAGATTTAAAATGAGTTGTTGTCCATGATGACAACCCATTTGACAATGGTAAAAATGAAAACGAAAGAAATACATCTGAATATGTGGCTGGCTCTTTTATAAATGACAACCCCTCCTCCCTAATGTCTTATGAAAAATGTATATCTACACCTATTGTCACATCAAATGCTTACCCAAAATTTGTTGACCCGGGTGTAGATAAAAAACAACATAAATTAACAACATTCGGTGATTATTTAGATATTTGTAAAAACGGAAATAAGAATGCGATTATAGAAATTAAGGAACCAAAACACTTGGTGGGGAATGGTAAAGAAGATTGTAAAGGAGATAAAGGTTATTTACTTCCTTATGGGATAGATGGGTTTTCTGGTTATATGTGAGATTTGTACAACACAATTGTTGATCATAAAATGCAAAATAATTGTGTAATTATTTCGTTTCAGGAATGTTATATAAGATGATTAGCTAAAAATATCCCTTTTTTGTTAAAGAATCATCAATTACAAATGTTGGGAGACGCACTTACTGGAATAGATAGAACAGATCCAACATCTAACACTGACCCAAAAATATTAGTTGATGAAGGTTTTGATGTAAGCATTGGTGACTGCGATTGAGCTTGGGGGAATTTTTGACACCAAGAAGATATGAATGTAACAAGTGATTTTGTTAAATATGCCCATAAGAAAAAATGTAAAGTTGCAATATGAACTGTAGATGTAAAAAGTATTGCCCAAAAATATGAAAACATGGGGGTTGACTTTATTACAACAGATTACTACAATTTTGTAGATGACTTTAGTCAAATACCGGGTTTTAACCATTAAATAAAAATCGTAAGTAAACTATTCTTTATTTTCTTCTAAAACAATCTTTTTAGTCATCTCTTGAATTTGTTCAACTTCATCAACATCAATTTCTGGAGCAGTTTCATCTCCACCAATACTTTCAAATATGGCTACCGATTGTAGTTTCTCATTTTCTTCGATATGCATTAATTTCACACCTTGAGTGCTTCGACCAATTCGACTTACAGTTGATAATGAGAATCTAATGACTTTACCAGACGAAGTAATCATTAACGCATCCTCATCACCATTAACAGCCCCAACACAAACTAATTTACCAGTTTTTGGTGTAACTTTTAATGTTCTAACGCCTTTGGCGTTTCTTTTGGTTAAACGATATTCTTCTACTGGAGTTAATTTACCAACCCCTTTAGCTCCAACAGATAAAATAAATGAACCATTTGCAGAGCTACTCAAACCTACAACGATATCTTTAGAACCTAAATTAATGGCATGAACACCAGCTGCTGTTCTTCCCATGCAACGAACTTGGCTTTCATTAAATCTAACCATATTACCATTAGACGCACCAATAAAAATTTCTTGATTTGGCAAAACCTTAATAACTTTAAATAATTTATCTCCCTCTTTCAATGAAACAGCAATTTTACCTGATTGATTAATTCTTTCAAATTCTGATAACAAAGTTTTTTTAGAAATACCATTCAGTGTTGTAAAAAATAAAGCAACATCTTGGTAATTATCAACTGGTAAAATAGATAGAATTTTTTCGCCCTTCTCAATATTTATTAAATTTATTGCTGGTATCCCTTTTGCTTGACGACTACCCGCAGGAATTTGATGCCCTCTAATTCGATAAACTTTACCTGCATCGGTGAAAAATAGAACATCCGTATGCGTTGATGCAGTAATAATTTTTTCAACATCATCGTCTTCGTGTGTTTCTAATCCGATTACTCCGACTCCGCCTCGTCTTTGAACACGGTAAGTGTCTACTGGTAAACGTTTTAAATAACCACGAGAAGACATAGTAATTAAAATATCTTCAACAGGAATTAAATCTTCGTCATCAATGTTTGCTGATGAAGTAAAATCAATTTCTGTTCTTCTTTCATCACCAAATCTTTTAACAAGATTATCAAGTTCAACTTCAATAATCCTAATTTTACGTTCACGACTTTTTAATACGCCTTCTAAATCAACAATTGTGTTTTTTAGTTGCTTTAGTTCGTCTTGGATTTTTTGAATTCCTAAACCATTTAAAGCACCAAGTCGCATGTCTGAAATGGCTTTTGCTTGAATTTCAGTTAATTTGAATTTATTTATTAAATTTTTAATTGTTTCTTCATTGGATTTAGATTCTCTAATGGTTTTAATAACAGCATCAATATTTTGAACAGCAATATGCAAACCCTCTAGAATGTGTTCTCTTTCTTTGGCTTTTTTTAATTCAAATTTAGTACGTCTTGTTAAAACGTTTAATTGATGGTCAATGTAAATTTGGATTGATTGCTTAATATTTAAAATTTGTGGTACACCATCAACGAGTGATAACATATTAACACTGAAGTTGGTTTGCAATTGTGTGGCTTTAAACAATTGATTCATTAAAACTTCAGGAATAATCCCTCTTTTAGTTTCAATAATAAATCTTAATCCGTCCCTTGTTGGACCACCACCAATATCAGCAATGCCTTCAATTGTGCCGCTTGAAACTAAATCAGTAATCCTTTCTTCTAGTGAACGAGTGGTTACCATATAAGGAATCTCAGTAATGGTAATTCTTGTCTTCCCATTGTCTTGAGTCTTATATTCATACTTAGCACGAACGGTTACTGAACCACGCCCAGTTCTAAAATAATCATCAATCCCTTGTGTACCAATAATTTGAGCACCAGTAGGAAAATCTGGTCCTTGCAAAACTTGTTTTATTTCATCAATGGTGCATTCAGAATTGGCTGCCACCATTTTGATTGCTTGTACTAGTTCATTTAAATTATGTGGTGGAATGTTTGTTGCCATACCAACCGCAATACCATTAGAACCATTTGCTAACAAATTTGGAAAAATAGCTGGTAAAACAACAGGTTCAATCTCACTCCCATCATAGTTATCAATCATATCAACCGTATCTTTTTCAAGATCGTTCATCAATGTGTCACCGATTTTAGATAGTCTTGCTTCAGTATAACGCATAGCAGCAGGACTATCACCGCCCTGACTACCAAAGTTACCGTGTCCGTCTACTAATGGATATCTCATACTAAAAGGTTGAGCTAAACGAGCCATGGTGTCATATGCTGCAGTATCTCCATGTGGGTGATACTTACCAATAACTTCACCAACTAATCTCGCTGATTTTTTATGCGGTTTGGTTGAAGTCATACCAAGTGCATATGCCGCATACAATACACGTCTATGCACGGGTTTAAAACCATCGCGTGCATCTGGAAGCGCACGGGCCACAATAACACTCATTGCATATTCTAAAAATGAATCTTGTAATTCCTTAACAATTGGGTGATTATCTAATTTTGTTTTTTTAAGATTTTCTTTAATTTCTTCTACTGTTAGTTTTCTATTTACTGCCATAATCTACCTCACTATACATCCAAATTCTTCACAAATTTAGCATTTTGCGAAATGAAATCCTTTCTTGGTTGTACATCATCGCCCATTAAAAAAGAAAACATTTGATCAGCCCTAATAGCATCATCGATTGTCACTTGGTGCAAAATTCTTCCTTCTGGGTCCATAGTTGTTTCTCATAATTGTTGAGCGTCCATTTCACCAAGACCTTTATATCTTTGAATGGTAAACTTCTCGCCTTTACCTTCTTTTTTAATTTTTTCTAATTCTTCATCACTATAAGCATATTGAGAAATTTTACCACTCATATATTTATATAAAGGTGGCTGGGCAGCATATACGTGCCCTTGTTCAATTAATGGGGTTAAATATCTAAAGAAGAATGTTAATAATAAGATTCTAATGTGTGCCCCATCAACATCAGCATCCGTCATAATAACCACTTTATCATAACGAAGTTTAGTCATATCAAATTCTGGTTTAACACCAACCCCAATAGCGTTAATGAGGGCATTAATTTCTTCATTCTCAAAGATCTTAGTAGTCTTGGCTTTTTCAACATTTAAAATTTTTCCTCTAATTGGCAAGATTGCTTGGAACGCATGATCTCTTCCTTGTTTAGCGGAACCACCAGCCGAATCTCCTTCAACAATGTAAAGTTCAGTAACTGAATTATCTTTCATTTCACAATCAGTTAATTTACCTGGTAAATTGCCTGAATCAAAAGGTGATTTGCGTCTTGTTGCCTCCCTTGCTTCTTGAGAACGAATTCTAGCTTCTTTGGCAAATAAGATTTTTTTAAGAATAGTATTTGCTTCTTCGGGGTTTTCTAAAAAGAATTTCTCAAGAATGTTACTTACAACATCATTAACAAAAGGCCTTACTTCACTGTTTCCTAATTCTCCTTTAGTCTGTCCTTTATATTGTGGATTAGGATGTTTGACAGAAATGATGGCTGTTAAACCTTCCAGAATATCATCTTTGGAAATCTTATCATCTTTTTCTTTCATTAATTTCTTATCTAAAGCAAATTTATTTACAATTCTTACAATTGCTAATCTAAATCCCTCTTCATGGGTACCACCCTCGGTGGTATGGATGTTGTTACAAAAAGAATAAACTGAAGGTACATAATTTTTATTGTATTGAAAAGCAACCTCACACATGACGTTATATTTACGGTTACTTTCGTCTGGTGCTTTTAATTCTTTAGTTTGTTCTCCATAAATAATTTGTGGGATTAATGGGTTTTTATCTTTATTTAAATCTTCAACATATTGTTTCAAACCACCTTCAAACATTCATTCTTGTTTATTGTTGGTCCTTTGATCATCTAAAATAATTTTGATCCCTTTATTAAGATAAGCCAACTCTTTTAAACGCGCAGCAATAACAACATCATCTCAAACGTTGTGTTCCATAACTGTAAAATCAGGAAAAAATTCAATAGTTGTTCCAGATTTTTTTTCTAATAACAAATCAACTTGTTTTAACGATTCTAATCCATGCCCATTGTGAGGTAAATGATAAATATCTTCATTGTCAAATTGCATGAAATAAACTTTATCTTCACGTTTAACTCACACCTTCATTCATTTACTTAAAGCGTTTACAACTGATGCACCAACACCATGCAAACCGCCAGAAACTTTATAAGCACCATCACCAAACTTACCACCAGCATGTAATTTACACAAAGCTAATTCAACGCCAGACAACCCACTTTCTTGTTTATTAACAGGAATACCACGTCCGTCATCATCAACCATAATTGAACCATCTTTTGTAATGGTGACAATAATTCTTGAAGCATAACCAGCCATCGCTTCATCAATGGAATTATCAACAATTTCTCAAATCATATGGTGAAGACCTTTAACGGAAGTATCACCAATATACATACCCGGACGAACTCTTACAGGTTCTAGTCCTAATAATTCTTTAATTTCTGTATATCCACTATCTTTTAATTCTTCAGCCATATTTTTACTCCTTGTTAATAGCTTGAATTTGAAAAACTTGTTGATCAACACTGATTACATCGTTAGGATAAATCTTTTTACCACGTTTACTTTCTAAAATTTCATTAATTTTAATTTTATGATCTAATAAAAAAAATTTAGCTTGACCACCATTAGAAATTAAATTAACTAATTTAAGAAATTGTCCTAATTTTATAAAATTTGTACTTATTTTAACAATTTCCATAACAATAATGATTCATATTATATTAATATGAATCATAAACATATTAAATTTTTAAATATTTTTATCAGGTATAGAAAATGTATTACTACCGATGAAAAACCGCTAAAAATAGGCTTTTATAGTGGTTTTAACAATAATTTATTATTACATTGCACGAATTGGTAATATTAAAGATGTGTAATTTTGTGTTTTTTTATCTTTAAAAATAAATGGTTTAGTATTAGTATCAAATTCAATAAGAATTTCTTCGCTTTCAATATTTTTTATTAAATCAAGTAAATATTTAATGTTAAATGTTACATTAATTTGTTGACCAGAATAGTTAGAGATTGGAATTTGTTCAAAAGAACTACCAAATTCTACACTTCTACTCGTTAATTTAATCCCTTCATCCGTAATGTTCAACATAATAGATGGTTTTTTTTCATCACTCGCCAACACCATCCCTCTTTCAATGGCTGAATATAAATCTTCTTTTTTAACAGAAAATGAATTTGGTTGTTTTTCTTCAATAAATTTAACTGATGAAGGATATTCGCCATCTAATAAACGACAATTGAATAAAACATTATTAATTTGAATAATTAGGTGGTTATCTTTAAAATATCAAATCACATCATCATTTAACATTACAAGTTCAGATATTTCTAATAAACTATCTATTCCTAACACAAACTTAAATTTTTCACCAATATATTCTTGCTTTAAATGAGATAAATGATAACCATCAGTACCCACACTTTCAATAAAATTATTTAATCTTAACGAATCAAATAAGATTCCGTTTAAGATTGTGGAGTGATCAGGTTGAATTGTTGTGGTGTTTATTAATTTATTAATTACATTTTTTAAATATTGTTTTGGCAAAACTATTTTCTTCCATCCTTCGTAATTAAAATTGATTGAAGGATAAGAAGTTGATTCCAATGTGTTAATATCACTAGAGAAATTAGATGTAGATATTCTTAAAACGGAATTATCAACTATTTCAATAGTGATGTCTTCGTTTTTTAATTTGTTGATGATGTTAAACAAAATTTTCCCTCTAACTAATACAATCCCTTCTTTTTGTATGTTAGCATCATTTATTGTTGTAATAAAAGAAATGTTGTTATTAGATGAAGTGATGGTTAATGTTTTATCTTTACAATTAATTAATATTCCAGATAATACTGGGTTAATATTATTGTTATCAATAATGTTTGTCGCTTGTTTTAATGCTTTTAAAAATGAATTTTTGTTAATGGTGAATTTCATATATTTGGTTTAATTTATTTTAATATTATTATTATATGTAATGTGGATTTGTGTGGGTTTCTATACTTTTCCTTCTTAAATTTTCCAACATTTTACACTTTATAACCTCCTGTAAATATTTTCAATAAAATTTTTAAGATTTTCATCTTTTTTTAATAATTTTTCCACATTTGTAATTGCTTCTATAACTGTTGTGTGGTGTTTTTGAAACAAGCTACCAATTTGCTCATAACTCATATTAAATTTTTGTCTTAAAGCATACATACAAATATGTCTAACTTGACTAATTTGTTTTGTTTTAATTTTGGATTTAATCATTTTAGGTTCAACTCCATATACATTACAAATTTGATCTATTAGAATGTTTGGGTCAAAATCAAAACCTTTACTTTTCAATTCTTCTTTAACTTCCACATCAATATTTTTTTTAATTACTTCTTCTGTGATAATGGCGTTTGGAGGGAGGTTAGTGACTGCATAAAAAATAATTTTATTTAAAAATCCTTCTAATTTTCTAATGTCATCATTATGTCTTCTAGCAATATATTCTAAAGCATCATTAGAAAATTTAAAGGAGTGTTCTTCATTTTCTAATTTACTATTAAAAATATTTTTAATAGATTCTAAACTTGGTTTAGAAATATTGATAATAAGGCCAGAAGCAAATCTTGATTTCATTCTGTCCTCAAAATGTTCTAATTGATTAACGGGTTTATCACTTGATAAAACAATAATTTTATTTTTAGAAATGTTATTATTAAAAATATGAAAGAAGATTTCATTAATTTTCTCTTTTCTAGAGAAGAATTGAATATCGTCTAAAAGTAATAAATCATAGCTTTGGTATAAATCTTTTAATTTTTCTATCTCATCATTTTGGTTGGATAAAGCGTTATATGTTTGTCTAATAAAATTATCACTAGTGATGTATTTAACTTTTTTATTAGGAAATAATTGTAAATACTTATTACCAATAGCGTGTAGTAGGTGGGTTTTGCCCAACCCTACTTCTCCGCTTAAAAAAATAGGATTAAAATATTTTTTTGTAAATAGTGTTTGTCCAGCAGCAAAAGCCATTTTGTTGAAAGAACCAACAACAAAATTATCAAAAGTAAATGAGTGGTCTAATCCACTATCATAATTTGTTGAAATAATAGTCTGTTGGTTATTGTTATCACTTACACTATTTGTAAACCAAACAATAAAATTGCTATTTAGTTTTTTATTTAATGTTTCAGCAAATTTATTGCTTCATTTTTCATTCAAAGAATCAATAATATATTGGCTAGAACCATATAAAAAAATTTTGTTATTTTTAATGTTTAAAATTTTAATTGGTTCAATAAAAGTGTTAAAGTAATTTTCATCATTCAAACCTTGATGAAAATTACTTTTTATTTCATTAATTACTTTTTCTAATTGCTCTTTTTGTATCTCCATATTTTCTTAGGGATATATTTATAAAATAAAAATGATTATTTTTGCAATAATCATAGATTTATATTATTATTAATACCACCATTTTATTAATTAATTATGAAACGAACATATCAACCAAACAAAGCAAAAAGAGCAAAAACCCATGGTTTTTTATCTAGAAGTAAAACTAGAAAAGGTAAAAACGTTATTAAAAGAAGGAGATTAAAGGGCAGAAAACGTTTAACAGTTTCTGATGAAAAGTAAGATACAGTCATTAAAATCTCCAAAAGATTTTAGGAATGTACTAAACCATTGTAAAGAGTTTAGTAATCCAGTCTTTAAAATAAAATTAGTTTCTAATAAACTAAATAAATTACGTTATGGATTGGCTGTTAATAAAACAAACTTTAAAAAAGCAGTCACCAGAAACAAAGTGAAGAGACAAATGCGAACATTTATTAGCACATTAAAACCACTTAAAGCAATTGATATGATTATTGTTGTTAAAGCTAATTACATTAACAATACATATCAAGCTAATAAAAAAATGTTCACACAATTGTACGACACAATAAAATAAAATATGAGTACCAAACCAATATTTTCATTCTCAAGTATGAATAGTGGCAATCAAACCATTAGCCCTTTTTGAGTTCATCCAGAACCCAAAAAGCAAAAAGCGAAGGCGATATTAAAAGTTATTTGAAAATGATTTAAGTTAGCTTTATTTGCTTTTTTGATGATCATGGGTTTGTGAGGATGTTTCCAATCAATGTGAGATTCAACCATCGCTACAAGCCCGACTGTTGGTGGGGGATTAGAATTTGGTTTTCCATATGGTAAAACTGGTAATTGAGCATATGATCTTGGGAACAATATGGATGCTCAATACCACACTTTTACTGATTGAACAATGGCTTATGGTCCATTTTATGCGTTGTTTGTTTATCCTGGTGCGTGACTAGTTTTAAATTTAAGCTGAGCGTTACATAATTGGTGGGGTGGGATGAATACTTTATTAGCCATTTTTTTATTGTTATTAATTATTCGTGCGTTATCTATTATGGTTACTTTAAGATCAACATTACAAAATGAAAAAATGACTGAAGTGCAAGGGAAGATATCTGAAATTAATGCCAAATATAAAGATATGAAAGATATGGCTTCACGTCAAAAGAAACAACAAGAGACAATGGATTTATATAGAAAATATAAAATAAAACCATTTGCTGCTTTTGAGCAAATGTTTATTACATTACCAATTTTCTTAATTATTTATCGTGTTGTTACAATTGTTAGACCATTAAAAGCTACTAGTTTATTTACAATATGAAACTTTGGGTTAACACCTTTAAGTCAGGTTTTTAGTAGTCAATTTACACAAGGTGGTTGAGTTTATTTGTTCTTCTTAATTATTGTTATACCTTCTCAATTTTTATCGATGATCATGCCACAAATTTGAGCTAAAAAAAGGAATCGTAACGCACAAGCAATGAGCAGCAAAGGTGGAAAACAACAAAGAAAAATGAAGATATTCCAATATGTCTTCGCGGGTGTTATGGGATTAATTGTGGCGTTCTCTGCTGTGGGAGTTGGTGTATATTGGTTTTTAAACTCTTTATTTTCATTGGGGCAATCATATTTAATGCATAAAATCATTTTAAGAAACAGAACCAAAGGTGGGAAACTAGAAGCAAGACTTGCTAAACTTGGTATTGATTAAATGATAAAATCACAAGTGATCGAATATTTATCGAAACATAATTTTCATCCATCAAAAAAGATGGGACAAAATTTTTTAATAGAAGAAAATGTTGCAAAAAAATTAGTTTCTTATATTGATTTTAAAAATGTTGATGTGATTGTTGAGGTCGGGCCGGGGTTAGGACAACTCACAGAACAACTAGTTCAAAAAAATATTAAAGTTATTTGTATTGAATTAGATAAAAGGTTAAGTGAACACATTAAAACAAAATTTTTAAATGTTGAATTAATTAACGATGACATTTTAAATGTTGATTTATTTAATTTATTAAAACAATATAAAAATCCAATACTAGTTTCTAATTTACCATATTCTATTAGTAGTTTAATGATTAAAAAATTTTTGCAACAAGATAAAATTAAAAACTTTTATTGTTTATTACAAAAAGAATATGTTAATAGACTAAAAGCAACCAACAACAACGCTGAATATAATAGCTTGTCTGCGTTGACGCAATTTTATACATCTCTTAATGTTCTAGTAGATGTTTCTAAAAATAATTTTATACCTGAACCACAGGTAGATTCAACTTTTATATCTTTAAAAAAAAATAACAATAAGTGAGACTTCTCTTTTAATAAATTTATTCAATATTGTTTTTTGGCAAAAAGAAAAACACTATTAAATAATTTAAAGCAATATTATGATATTTCTAAAGTGAAACGTTGATTAAATAACAAAGGAATGGATGTGACTATTAGAGCAGAAAAACTTACAGCAGAGCAACTCTATAGTCTATATACTTTATTAAAGTAGATATGTTATTAAAAGCTTACAGCAAGATAAATTTCATTTTAAAAGTTTATCCTAAAACAAATAATAATAAACTGCACAAAATTCAATCATTAATGGTTTTGAATAAAAAATTTTATGACGAAATAAACATTAATAAATCCAATATAGATTCAATTGTTTATAACAAAGTAAAAATATCAAATTGTGTTGTAAAAAGAATGCTTATATGGTTTAGAAATAGATTTAACATAAATGATAATTACAAAATTAAAATAAAAAAAAATATTCCATTGATGTCTGGTGTTGGTGGTAGCGCAACAGATGCAGCACATATTTTAAAATATCTTTTAAACCTTTATCATCTTTCATTAACAAAAAAAGATTTAAAAGATATTGCACTAAATATAGGAAGTGATATTCCATTCTTCCTAAGTAACCTTAATAAAGCAATTGTTAGTGAATATGGGAATAACGTTAGAGAATTTAATAAAATTATTCCTGCCTATCAATTGATTTTTACAAAAGCAAAAATTAATAGTAAAAAACTATATGGTTACATGGATTGTAAGCAATTCAAATCAAAAGTAGATTTTAATAAAGCATTACAATCGTTACTATGTAATAAAAACTCTTATAAAGGTATTTATAATGATATGCAAGAATTTGCTTTTAAATTAGACAATAACTTATTAAACAAATATCAACAAATGTCTAAACATAGCAAGATTCTAATTTCAGGAACAGGAGGAGCTTTTATAAAATTAGATTATGAAAATTAGAACACGTTATGCCCCGAGTCCAACTGGTTTTTTTCACATTGGTGGTGCGAGGACTGCTTTATTTAATTATTTATTTGCAAAACACAACAATGGTGATTTTGTTTTAAGAATTGAAGATACAGATATTGATAGAAATGTACAAGGGGGTATTGATTCGCAAATAGATAACTTAAATTGACTTAAATTAACCCCAGATGAATCAATAAAGAATCCAGGACAATACGGTCCATATATACAAACAGAGAAACTACAAAGATATCAATCATTAGCTAAAAAACTAATTGATGAAGGTAAAGCTTATTATTGTTTTTGTAGTGAAGACGAATTAAAACAAGCGAGAGAAGAAGCTTTAAAAAACGGACAGACACCTAAATACAATAGAAAATGCTTAAATTTATCAAAAGAAGAAATTGACAATAAATTAAATAAAAATGTTCCAGCGGTCATTCGTTTAAAAATGAAAGATGTTGTAGATATTAAATGGAACGATTTAATAAGAGGGAATATGTCTGTGCCAACATCAGCTCTAACAGATCCAGTTATTTTAAAATCAAATGGTATTCCTATGTATAACTTTGCAGTTGTAATAGATGATTACGATATGAAAATTACACATGTTCTAAGAGGGGAAGAACATTTATCGAATACTCCATATCAAATCGCCATTAAAGAAGCATTAGGATTTCAATCTCAATCTATTGAATATGGACATTTGTCTATTATTGTCGATGAGACTGGTAAAAAACTATCTAAACGAAATAAAACTTTAAAACAATTTATTGAAGACTATAAAACTATGGGTTTTTTACCAGAAGCTATCGACAATTTCATGTGTTTATTAGGGTGAACAAATCCTAATAATAAAGAAATTATGAATATGCAAGAAATGATTAAGGATTTTGATTTAAAAAGAATGTCTAAAGCTCCGGCGTTTTTTGATTTTAAAAAAATGCTATGAATTGGTGGAGAATATTTTAAACAAATGACAGATAAAGATTATTTATCATTTGTTAAGAAATTTTATAAACAACAAAATCTTGTATCTAGCGATAAATTAGATAATGCTCTATTAATTTTTAAGTCACAAATAGGTTATGCAGAGCAAATTAATCAAATGATGGTAGACACTTTTTCTTTCAAACAAGAAGAATTATTAAAAATACCACAAGAAGTGTCTAAAGATGTTTTTAAACAATGTATTACTTCTTTGAAAGAAGTTCTATTGTCTTTAAAAGAAATTATTTTAGATAATGGTAATGAAATAGTTAATAAAGTTAAAGATTTAACTAAATTTAAAGCCAAAGATTTATATATGCCAATTCGTTGAATGTGTATTGCTAAAAGTCATGGTCCAGAAATGAATAAAATTTTATATATTATCGGCAAAGAACAAATACTTAAAAATATTGAATTATGCCTAGGAAACATTTAGTAGCAAGTAAAACAAATCAGAAGCAACAAGCACAAGCAAAGTTGTGACAAAAATTAGCTCGTGAAATTAAAGCCGCTGTTAAAGTTGGTGGTTCCAATATTGAAGCTAATCCAAGGTTAAAAGCGGCCGTTGATAAGGCGTTACAAAATAATTTATCAAGAGAATCAATTGATAGGAATATCAATGGTTCCAATAAAGATCCACAACAGTTAAATCAACTAGAATTTGAATGTTACGGACCAAACGGAATACAAATCATTGTTCAGGCATTAACGGATAATACCAATCGTGTGGCAAGTGATTTAAGAGGTTACTTATCCAAGTTACATGGTGAAATTGCTAAATCAAACAGTGTGAAAATATTTTTTGACAATGTTGGTTATATTGCTGTTTATAAGACACCCTCAATCACAATCGATAAAATTATGGAATGAACTATGGATTTTAATATTGTTGATATTATTGAACAAGAGGATGCTATTGAAGTTAAAACAATTCCTAATGACTTTTATAAAGTAAAAGATGAGTTAATTAAAAATGGATGTAAAGTATTAGATGCTGAGGTTAAACTAATTGCACAAAATCCGATTGATGAATTAGATAACGATTCGAGAGAAAGATTAAATAAATTTATAGATTCTTGTAATGATAATGATGACATTCAATCGGTTGTTACAAATTATGATGGTGAATTTTAATTCAACTTCATTAAAATTCTAAAATCATAATCCGATTTAATCATATCTTTTAATGAATATTGTGGTGATCAACCTAACTCTTGTTTAACAAATTGATTGCTTGCAATCAATTCATCTGGATCACCACTTCGTGGTTTTTCAACTTGATATTTAAAAGAAATGTTATTTACTTTACATGCTTCTCTAACGACCTCTAAAACAGTATTGCCGGAATTACTACCTAAGTTAAAAATGCCAACTTTATTATTTTTTAAATATTCAACACCATCAATACAAGCGCTAGCGATATCAATAACATGAATGTAATCTCTTAAGCATGTACCATCTCTTGTTTTGTATTGGTTACCATAGATGATTGGTGTTTTGTTTTCAATAAGCAATTTACTAATACACGGTATTAAATGTGTTGGGTGTTTATTCATTTCACCAAATTCATTATCAGCACCAGCAACATTAAAGAAACGAAAAATAACATATTTCATATTGCGTCTCTTAATAATTAAATCTTCTGCATCTAGTTTAGATTGACCATAAGGATTTATTGGTTCTTTATTATCGTTTTCATCAATAGGAATATTTTTAGGGTTACCATAAACTGCCGCAGTAGATGTAAATATTAGTTTGTTGCAATGATATTTAGTCATTACATCTAAAATGTTTTGCGTACCAATAGTATTTACATCACGATAAAGTTTTGGTAATTTAACTGATTCACTAACAACAATCTTTGCTGCAAAGTGGAAAACAATGTCAATAGGATTGTTTTTAAAAATATCATCTAATTTATCAACATCTAGAATATCGCCTTTGATAAATTTAGCATGTGGATGAATTAATTGTTTATGACCACATGATAAATCGTCATAAATAATTACATTGTGTTTATTTTGAATTAATTTATTAACGGTTACTGAACCAATATATCCAGCGCCACCAGTGATAAGAATATTCATAATTATTTAAAAAATTATATAGAGGATGTTTCTATAATTCATAATATGATTATTTTTGGAGCAGGGATATCTGCGGCAACAATTGCTAATAAATTTGCCAATCTCGGTATTAAAGTAAAAGTTTATGAAAAAAACAAAATAGGTGGTAATTGTTTTGATTATAAAAATAAGTATGGTATATGAATCCAATCATATGGTCCGCACATATTCCATACTGATAAAAAAAATATTTATGATTTCATTAAACAATTTACTAGATTAAATACATTTGATAATAAGGTGTTAGCAAAGATAGAAGATAAATTAGTGAATTTACCAATTAATTTTAAAAGCATTAAGTTATTGTCCCCCAATCAAGCAGATAAGATTATTAATTACTTATCATCACACTTTAAAGGAAAACAAAAAGTTAGTATTTATGATTTATTAAATTGTAAAGATTCTTATATTCAAGATTTTGCTAAATATATTTACAAAAACGTTTATGAAAATTACACAACAAAAATGTGAGGAATAAACCCACAAGATATTGATAAATCGGTGCTAGAAAGAGTAGGTATTACTATTGGTAATAATGATAATTATTTTCCAACGGATAAATGGCAAGGCATTCCCATAAATGGATTTACAAACATGATTGAAAAAATGTTCAAACACAAAAATATAGATGTAAGCTATAAACCACCCAAAATTAAAATTAAGAATAATTATGTTTATATTAATAATCGCCCCACACGAGAATTAATATTTTATTGTGGTTCATTAGATGAATTGTTTGACTATAAGTATGGTCATTTACCGTATAGAAGTTTAAACATAGTATTTCAAGATGTTAAAACTACTTCTTTTCAAAATACAGCCATTGTTAATTATCCCAATCATCCAACAATGACAAGAATTTCAGAATATAAAAAACTATATTTGCAGAATACCAAGAATATATCAACCATTTCGAAAGAATATCCTGGACAATACGATCCAACTTCTAATAAATTTAATAAACCTTTTTATCCCATTCAAGACGAAACAAGCAAGAAACAATATCACCAATATTACGATTTAGTAAAAGATATTCCTAATTTTATTCCGCTAGGCAGATTGGCTCAATACAAATATTATGACATGGACGATGCCATTGATAATGCTTTAGCATTATTCAATAAGTTTAAAGATAAAACAGTTTAAAGAAGTTTTTTCTTTTTTAAAAATTGAGTTACTAAATCGTTTACTTCTTTGCATGTATCTAGTTTTAAAGCTTTGCTTGCAAGTAATTTGCATTCCTTAAAAGATACATTGTTAATTAGCATTCTTGCTTTAGTCATGCTAGTTGCACTCATACTAAAAGCATCTAAACCCAATCCAAGCAATAAAGGTATAGATGAATAATCTCCAGCCATTTCACCGCACATACCAACTCATCTTTTTTTACTATGACCACCAACAATCGTCGAATTAATTAAATTTAATAATGCTGGGTTATTTGGTTGGTAAAGATATGCAACCGATTGAGACATACGATCGCAAGCAAAAGAATATTGGATTAAATCATTTGTACCGATTGAAAAGAAATCAGAATATTTAGCAAATTGCTTAGCTAAAGCTGCGCTTGACGGGATTTCAACCATCATACCAATTTGAATATCATTAGAAACTTTATGGCCTTCTTGTTTTAATTCTTTAAATGTATCTAATGCAAATTGTTTAGCGGTTTTAAATTCATCAATTGTTGCAACCATTGGGAACATAATAGCGAGCTTACCAAACGGTGACGCCCTTCCCAATGCCCTTAATTGAACTTTAAAAATGTCTTTACGATCTAAACAAAATCTAATTGCACGATAACCTAAAAATGGGTTCATTTCTTGAGGGAAAGTAAAATAAGAAAGTTTTTTATCTCCACCAATATCAAGAGTTCTAATAACAACAAGATGATCTGGCATTGATTCTAGAACTTTTTTATAACCAGACAATTGTTCCTCTTCTGTCGGCCAATGATCATTGTTCATATATAAAAACTCACTACGATACAAACCAACACCTTCACATCCATGTTGAATGGCTAATTCAGCGTCGGTAGGTTTTCCAATATTTGCCTCGATCAAAACTTTATGATTATCTTTAGTTTTTGTTTTCACATTAATAAATTTTTTTAATTCAGTTTGTTCTTTATCAAATCTTGCAATTTCATTTTTTCATTTTTTAAGATCAATTGGATTAATTTCCATTTCGCCAGTACTACCATTCATAGCGATTGTATCGCCAGTTTTAATATCTTGCAAGATATTACCCGCACCAAGAATTGCGGGTATTTCCATTGTTCTTGCCATAATAGCTGCATGTGATGTTCTACCGCCAATTTCAGTGACAAAGCCCTTAATATATTTTTTATCTAATAATGCAGTTTCACTTGGTGTTAGATCGTTAGCTACAATTATGGATTCTGTATTAATTCCAAAAATGTCTGGCAATGGCATATTTAAAACATTAGCAAGGACTCTTTTTTTAACATCGCCGATATCAGATGCCCTTTCCTTAAAATATGCATCCTCCATGTTTTTAAAAATATCATAATACTTATCATAAACATGACGAATACATCAAGCGGCATTAATGTGAGCTTCATTAATTTTTTTTTCAATTTCACTTTTGATTTCTGGGTCATCAACTAATTGAATGTGAGCATTAAAAACATCTGCTTTTTCTTCGCCTAATTTTTTTAATGCCACTTCTTTAATTTTGTTTAGTTGATCAATAGATATCTCTATTGATTTATGATAATTTTCAATCTCTTTATTTACGTCATTTACAGTATTTTCATTTAAGCTAAATATAGGGTTAGATAAGATATAAGCCTTACCAATTACAATTCCACTACTTGCACCAATACCTTTAAATAACTTACCCATATAAATTTTGGTAATTATAAGATTTAACCTTATAAAAACAATTAAGATTTCTATAATAATAAACCCATGTTGAATAGAATTAACTTTAATCTTATTAAAGAGATTCAAGATAAAACCGATATTGTTGCTATTATTTCATCGTTTATTAGATTGACTAGGAAAGGGAATAACTATGTTGGTATCTGTCCCTTTCATGCTGATAAAAATCCTTCTTTAGTAGTTTCTCCAAAGAAGAAGATTTTTAAATGTTTTGTTTGTAATGCTAAAGGGAATGTATTTGGTTTTGTACAACAATATAAAAAGGTTCATTTTATTGAGGCGGTTAAAATTGTTGCAAAAGTAATTAATTATGATATTTCTAAAATAGAAGTTTCATCAAAAGACACATACTTTGATGACAAAGTTAAAAGATTAATTAATGCTAATAATCAAGCTAATGAATGATATCAAGGTCTTTTATACAATAAAGGTAATGTTGACAAATTAAATTATTTACACAATCGTGGAATTACAGACGAAGTTATTAAAGAATTTCAATTTGGATGTACGCCAAGTGGATACGATACTTTGTATAAAATGTTATCAAATCACAATAATATGTTTGGAGAAAATCGTGTCAGCGATTTAGTTTGAAATGAAAAAGAACTAAAAGAAGCGGGATTAATTACGATTAATGAGCAAGGTAATATTAATGATTTTTTGATTAATCGTATTACTATTCCAATATATGATAACAACGGTTATTTAGTGGCTTTTAGCGGCAGAACTATTAAAAAAGATGTAGAACCAAAATATTTGAATACTTCTACAACAAAACTATTTTCTAAAACAACTACACTATTTAATTTTTTCAACGCTAAGAAATATGTTGACGATAAAATCATTATTGTCGAAGGATTCATGGATGCTATTGCACATGTAAGAGCTGGTTTTAAAAATGTTGTTGCAACTATGGGAGTAGCTTTAAGTGCTAATCATATGAACGCTTTAAGTTCATTAGAATATCTAAAGACAGTTATTCTATCTTTTGATAATGATGTCGCTGGTATTCAAGCAACCATTGAGAACGGAAGAAAACTTATGGAAAACGGATTCAATGTTTATGTTGTTGGTTCATATGATAAATCTATTAAAGATGTAGATGAATTAATTCAAAAGAATGGTAATATAGGTATTTGTAGCATCATTGAAAATAGAATAGATTTTGTTACTTTTTTAATTAACAATGCATTTAATAAAAAAATGCCACTGGATGAAATTCAAGATAGCGTTAATAAGATTATTAGTTATATGGTTGACTTTGGAAATAATTCAGTTTTATTAAAGACACAACATTTAAAATTACTGGCAGAAAAATCTAATCTCAACTATGAAGATATTAAACAAAAATATGAGAATGATATTAATAAATTACAAACAGCTGATACTAAAATAACACATAATAAAAAAATTTATAAGCCAACAAACAATGTCGGTTTAAATGAAAAGTTTTATGAAACTGAAGAACAAAAAAACGAAGAAGAAAGACCTAATGTGTATAAACACATGATTGGTGATTTAAATAATGAAATTAAAATGATTTCAAGAAAACTCACCCAACTGTATGATTATTTAATTGAAAGTATTTTAGCCAACCCCAATCAAATATCAAAAATAAATAATGAATTAAATTTCAACACCCAATATGAATTCATTGAGCAAAAATTAATTATTAAAGCAATGCTTTATTTACATACTAAAGGTGTTGGAATTAATAGTAATGAGTTATTAAAATTTTTAGAAAATAAAAGTAATGGTTCTTTAGAAATAAATTGGAACTATCAAAAAGCTTTTAAATATTTTAATGATTTTCTTAATAATCCCTTATTAAGATTTAATCAAACCATCGGGAATACTAAAAAACAATCTAGGATAGATGAAATTATTAAAAATATTCAAATATCTAAATATCAAATCATTATTTTACAAGAAAGGTTAAATCTATATCAGTTATCTATTACTAATAAAGATGCTAATCAAAAATTAATTGGAGAGTTAGAAGATAAAATAACATCATTAATTAGCAATTACAAACAATTTATTAAACAATCTAAATAGTTATTCTCTATATAATTTTGCTTATTATGACACCACATATAAAAGCTAAAAAAAATGAAGTTGCAAAAGCAGTATTAATGCCCGGAGATCCATTAAGAGCAAAATGAATATCAGAAACTTTTTTAACAAAGCCAAAACTAATTAATGATGTAAGAGGCATGTTAGGTTATACGGGAACTTACAAAAATAAAAAAGTTACTGTAATGGCTCATGGTATGGGCATGCCCTCCATTGGAATATATTCTTATGAATTATTTCATTTCTATGATGTGAATACCATCATTAGAATTGGCTCATCTGGTTCATTTGTAAAAGAAGCAGATGTTGGTAGCGTAATGGTTGCAGAAAAAGCTTTTAGCCATAGCATTTATGCTAAAGATTTAGGTGTAAAAGATCACAATCATTTTTTATCAGCGACATCTATCACTTTAAATAAATGTTTACAAACAGCTAAACAACTTAATATGAAAATATTTAAAGGAAATATCTTATCAGAAGATGTTTTTTATAGTGCTATCCCATGGCAAAAAAGAGCTAAATTAGGTGGTGGAACAATTGGGTGTGAAATGGAAGCATATGCACTATATGCAAATGCAATTAAAACTAAAAAGAACGCTCTATGTTTATTAACGGTTGCTAATTCTTTTGTTACAGGGAGTGATATGTCAGCACAAGATCGACAAACTTCTTTTAAGAATATGGTTAAATTAGCTCTAGAAACAGCAATTAAACTTTAAGAAAATAATGGTGTAATATTTTTTGCTTTATTGTAAAAATATTGTTTCTTTACTTTTTTGCAATAATAGTAATCGTCAAAAAAATAATCTTGGACAAATTCAATAGTAGAAAAATCTTCTAATGTTATCTTTTTGATTCATAAGATTTGATTTAACATAACTAGAATTAAACCATTTTTAGATTTAATGATAGTTTTTGGTGTTGGTTCGATATCGTTAGAAGTTAATAAGACATAATCTTCTTTTACGATGTCGTCATATGTACAAATGCTTTTAGCCAGTATAAATGGTGGTAACATTTTATTCCTTTTCTAATGATTTAAGATAACGATTTCTTTTTTCTGCAAAACTACGGTGAGTTTGTGGAGTTTTCTTTCTTCATTTACCAAGATCACGTTTCATAGAATGGTGATTATATATATGAATTTATAATCGCTCTTTTAAACGAATGTGTCCATTAATTGGTTAGTGGGACGTCAGAAAGCATAAATATTTTTTAATTTTTTTATAAAAATGGTATACTATTTACATGCCTAAAAGTGAACAAAGAATAGAATACAACCGTGATAGCAAAGGTAATTATTGGAAGGTTACTAAGCAGAGTTATACGATGTGAAATATAGTAAAACGTGAGAAAATCAGCAGAGTAGAATGGCAAAAGTATAACAAAGGTGACAGACATTAAAAATAGTTAAAAAAGTTTAAAATAATTGCTCCACTTTCTTAAAAATATGGTATAATATTTTACATTTTTTAAGAGGTATTTTAATGACTATTAATTATTCAACAATTGACAATTTATGCAGACAAGTTGAACTTTTAAACCAAGATGAACTAAGCATATTACTCTCTAAACTCGATAGAACTTCAAGAGATAGACTACAAACCGAAATATTTGACTCTTTATCTCAAAACACTAATAACGGTATTGAGTATTGTCCTTATTGCGGTGGTATTCGTATTAACAAGAAAGGTAAAGCACACGGTACTCAACGATACATATGTAGAGACTGTAATAAAACATTCACAAGTACTAAGAACTCCATCTTCTATCACTTTAGAAAAGACTACGAGCCTAAATTTAAAAAGTTTATTGAGTGTATGGTAAATAGACTGACATTGATACGATCTGCTGAAATTAGTGGTATTACTTTGATGTGTAGTTGAAATTGAAGACACAAGATTATGAATGTAATTGACAAGTTCTTTGAAAACGACCAATTAACAGGACTAATAGAAATGGATGAAACATTCTTCTCTAAATGTTTTAAAGGTAATCACAAACACTTCCAGTTACCAAGAAAAGCTAGACATCGTGGATTTAGTCATTGAGTATGTGACCCAGCTGGTATTGGTAAACATAAAGTATGTGTATCTACAAGTGTTGGTAGAAACAAAGGAGTATTAAACCATATTCTAGGTTGTGGTAATCCAAATAGTGAATTAATTGTTAATGCTTACAAGAACAAGATTATCAAGACTGAACAAACTAAACTAATCATTGATGGTGCTGGTTGATCATGTTTAGCTGCAAAACAAATGAACATCCAATACAAACAATTGGTTAAGAAAGGTAAAAATCCTAATGACCACTCACCAGTCGTTAAAGGGAAATACCACTTACAAAATGTTAATAACTATCATTCACAAATTAAAGGACTATTAAACCAAACTTTCAAGGGTGTGGCAACTAAATATTTAGAACGATATTTAAACTTAGTGAAATGATTAAGAATTAACAACAATGGTTTTAACGTTAGTGTTCAAGCAATGTTAACAATGTGTGTAACCGTTAGTCGTAACATGATTAATACTCAAATTAGAACTATGAATATTTTAACTTTGAACTAGGAGCAAACTATGACTAAACGTAAAATGGAATA
Organism: Mycoplasmataceae bacterium; assembly: GCA_031262935.1. Classification (GTDB taxonomy): domain Bacteria; phylum Bacillota_I; class Bacilli_A; order Mycoplasmatales; family Mycoplasmoidaceae; genus Malacoplasma_A. The sequence continues at coordinate 37,719 of JAISGU010000036.1, forward strand.
TCTTGCAACTCATAAAGACATTGAACTTAAAGAAAAATGAAAGTGAACTATTAAACTATCGATCTTGTTAGCTAGAGGAAGTGATGATCCAATTAGAACACTAAAAATATTGTGGTCGTATTAAATTAGTAGATTAATTAATTTAGAATGTATCTCGTTTAAGTATTCAATATTTTTACTCATCACGTAGTTATTCATAAGTATTGTGTCTATTTTCTTTCCATATTCATTTATCTCGTCTATTGATAAGTTAGGAATTTGTATTGATAAAAAAGAATTGTTGTTAATACCAATCATTGTTGTACCTGAACTATTCAAATCTTTATTACTCTGAAAATCTTTAGTTTGAACAAGAATGTATAAGTAGTTAATTAAATATTGATTTGTTGATGTTAAACCAATAAAACCTGTTGAAAATATTTGTTTGCTTAAAATATCTTTGCTGTAATCTTTAACTAAAATAAATTTTGGTGAATTTGATAGCTTTGCTAATCATACAGAATTAACTATCGGTTGCATATTGGCTCTAGATGGTCTATCTAATAATGTAATATTAATTCCTTCTTTAACTTGTTGTACTCCATCTATACACGATGTATCTATGTATTCCTTGTTATTAACAAAATCATTGATACCTGACTTAATAAAGTCAACATCTTTTAAATTTCTCATAGTTGTAAAACTCTTATTTATTATTATTAGTTTTAATAATTTTTTACATAGTTGAAGATTCTTATTAACTGATGATATCAATGTTTCTCTTAACTTTTCTATAGGTTCAATAATGTCAATTATTTGTCGTTGAACAAAAATTGGTGGTACATACAATAGTAAATTTGATAATTCATCATTTCTTAAACTTTGTATAGTAGATTTTGCTGACATTTTAATTAATCTGTCTTTGACCATATTTAAATAATGTCATAAATATTTTTCTAAAATTTTATCACCGCATTGAAAAATAAAATTTGCATTATTTGAATAAAAAGGTGAATTAATTCAATGTAATGTTCCTACAGAACCTGCTCTTGCCATTGTTATATGAGCATTGAATGAATTAGAATTTGTAAAATATCCTATTGGTTTTGCTCCTCCTGAGTAAACAGGATATATATAAGTTAGGATAAATAAGTCGGACCAGTTTTGTGAAAGAAACGAGGTTAGACATGAAAAGAAAAAGAGCAGACTATATCACAAGATTAATTTATTCTTGTGAATGAGTTTTTAATA
>JAISGU010000042.1 GCA_031262935.1 Mycoplasmataceae bacterium
ATTTTCTTTGTTTGATAGTTTTTGTTTATGATTAAATTAATAGATTCTTCTATTAAGTTGAAGTTTATTGTTTTCATTATTGCCCATATTTCTACTCCAACATAGAGGGCCAGGTGTGGTTAGACAAAAAATTTGAGACTTAACTCCTAAATCGTATGGTTTGTATAAACAAATGCATGCTTATCTGACATATAATAAATTTACTCCAACTTTTAGGGCCTAATTTGAGATGATAACACCCCTGCTAATGCTACTTATATAGTCAACAACGATGTGTGATCTAAACAACAATAAATTTAACTCATATGTTATAAAAATGAGTTAAACCTCAAAAAGTGAGTGATTATTTTTTATAAAATGTTTTATGAACAACACCTTTTTGAATAAATTTATAACTTAAGATTGTACCTATAAGCGTCAAAACAAAACAACTAGAATATAAACCAATTCCAACGTATGAGACTAAAGTGATAATTTGACGACATCAATCAGCTAAATTTTGTTTATCTCCTGGTTTTAATGGTTCGCCTTCATATGTTGAACGGATAAGATTAATAATTTTAAATATTGTTCCAGGCGATACTAACATGAAGATTAAAGGTAGAATAATTGAAACTAATCCAACAACACTACCAATCGCACTTAGAACAGTGATGGCGATTGGTTTTTTTAAATATTTATATTTAATAGATTTAATAAAAGCAATCAATGAACATATAAAAAAAGGAATTGCAATGATAATACAAATCACTAAAAAAATAAGACCAATATGATCAGATATTTTAAAAGCAAGGTCGTCTGCCTTATCCATTCCCATTACTTTCTCAATATATTTATTTATGAAAACAATACTTAAACCAGCTAATATTGGTGCAACAAACATTAATATTGTTGCAGCAATCAAATTACCTCTAACTCCTTTGGATGATAGTGTTTTTAGATTCTTAGGCATTTGTCTTTTCTCTCGATAGTAATATTTCATTATTATATGCATTTATAAAACACTACATATAATTTTTAGAGTATGTTAGATATTAGTAAATTAAGAAATAACTTTGAAGAAATTTCTAAAAGAATTAGAACACGTAATCGTCCGTATGAACAATTAGACGAATTTAAATTAATAGACACTAAATGAAGAAAAGCGACCACACAATTACAAAAATTAAACGCTGATAGAAATGCTTTGTCTAATCAAATTGGAGAACTAATTAAAAATAACAAGATAACTGAAGTTAATAAGATTAAAACAAAAGTTCAGAAATTAAAAATCAGAATTGAAAAACTATCTATACAACAAGCAAAATTAGATAAACAGTTAAAAGAAATTGTTTTTTCTATTCCTAATATTCCTGATAAATCAGTACCATTAGGAAAAGATGAAAATGATAATGTAGAAATTAGAAAATGAGGTGAACCAACTAAATTTGATTTTAAACCATTAACTCATTGAGAACTTGCCGAAAAGCTTGATCTTGCTGATTTTGAAAGAGCAAGCAAGTTATCAGGAAGTCGCCACACGGTTTTTAAAAAAGATGGTGCTAAACTATTACGTGCAATTAGAGATTTTACATTGGATATGCATGTAAAAAAAGCTAGTTATATTGAATTACAACCTCCAGTATTAATTAATCCAGATATTTTATATGGCACAGGTCATTTGCCTAAATCTAAAGAAGATATGTTTGAAACAATGAATGGACAATTTCTATCACCAACAGAGGAAGTTCCGTTAACTGGTTATTATCGTAATGAAATCATAGATGAAAAACAATTACCAATTCATTTAACAGCGAGTACAGTAAGTTTTAGAAGTGAAGCAGGTAGTGCTGGTAAAGACGTTAGGGGTGTAATAAGACAACATCAATTTTACAACACAGAGATGGTTTGTATTTGTAAACCAGAACAATCAATGGATGAATTAGAAAAAATGACAAGTGAATGCGAAGCTGTTTTGAAAGCATTAGAAATTCCATATCGTGTAATCACATTATGTACAGGCGATATGGGTTCTGCTGCTATTAAAACATATGATGTAGAAGTTTGATTTCCTTGCAATGAAAAGTATCGTGAAATATCTTCGTGTAGTAATTGTGATGATTATCAGGCAAGAGGTTCAATGATTAAGTATCGTGATAGCAAAACTAAGAAAACTGAATTTGTACACACACTTAATGGGACGGGTACTTCATTGAATAGATTATGAGTAGCAATTATTGAAAATTACCAATTACATGATGGTTCTATAAGAATACCTGATAAATTAAGAAAATATTTTGATAATCAAGAGTTTATTAAATAATAAGATTATTTTGTATTTAATTCAATTAGTTTATCAAATACTTTTTCTTGAAGAATAAATGTTTTAATTCCTTCAAAATTATTATTCAATCGTGCTTTTAAATCTTCAAGTTTCATTCCATAAATTTTTGTCATTTTTTCTAAATGATCATTTAATTCTTTTTGTGAAACATCTAGCTTTAAGTCTTCGATGATTTTTTCTAATGACATCACAAGCGTTAAATTATTTTTAGCATTTTCTAAAACCTTTTGATCATATGCAGTGATTTCTTTATAACCTAGTGTTTTATAAATATATTCATCCCTTGATAAATTCGATTCACTTGCTTTTTTGTTAGTATCATCATTTAGGCGTTTTATTTCGTTATCCAATAATGTTTTAGGAACATAATCAAGTTTAGATTGTTTCATAAGAAAATGACTAATCGATGTAATGGCTTGTTGACGATTGTAATAATTTTTTTGATCAGTAATTTGCTTTTTAATAAATTCTTTTAATGTTTTTTCGTCATTTACGTTAGGGATTTTTAATTTTTCTACAAACTCTCTATTGATTTCTGGCTTAATAATTGTTTTAACATCGTTAATTTTTAATTCAAAGTTTGCCTTTTTATTAGCCATATCTTTAGCGTGGTAATCTTTTGGGAAAGTTACCTCAATAGTTTTAGTATCATCTTTTTTTAACCCAATCATTTTCTCTTCAAAGCCTGGGATAAAATTATTTGATCCAATTTCAAGCTCGTATCCTTTTGATTCGCCACCAGCAAATGGTTTATTGTCAATAAAACCCTTAAAATCGAAGTTAACCATATCGCCTTTTTCAATAACTTGTGTTTGTTTAGGAGATAACATCGTATCGTTTTTTGTTAGATAATTTAATTCTCTTTGAACATCGTCGTCTGTTGCTAATTCTTTCTTATAACTTAACTTGATGTTCTTATAATTTGGTAAAGTAATATTAGGATATTTCTCAAATTCATAAATAATTTCTAATTCTTTTTCATTAGCTTTAATTACATCTATTGCTAATGCGTCTTCAATTGCGTTCTCGTTATCAAATTGTTTGTCAGAAATAAGTTTTTTATATTGTTCATTAATAACTTTTCTTAGACAATTATTAATAATCTCTTGTAGAGAAATTTTTTCTTTTAAAAGATTTAAAGGGACTTTACCTTTTCTAAAACCAGGCAGGAAAACGCTTTTGCTTAGTGAAGCAAATGAGTGTTTTTGGTATTCCTCTCATTCTTTTTCATCTACTTGAATTGTATATTTAATTTTGTTATCTTGATTTTCTTTTTTAATTATTTTCATAATGGCTAATTTCTATATTAATTTGGTGGAAGTAAGTGGATTCGAACCACCGACCTCACCCTTATCAGGGGTGTGCTCTAACCAACTGAGCTATGCTTCCAAAAAAGGTACACTTGAAAAAGTGTGTAAAAATTATATTAACGTTTAGTAAATTGTGGGCTTCTTCTTGCACCATATTTACCATATTTCTTACGTTCCTTTGAACGAGCATCACGTGTTGTCATCTTTTTTTGTTTCAAAGTAGTTTTCAAATCTTTATTAACCATTACTAAAGCTCTTGCAATCGCTAGTCTAATTGCGCCAGCTTGACCGTTAAATCCACCACCAGTGACCTTTACCTTGATATCAAATGATTTTAAATTATCCGTCATTGCTAATGGTTGTTCCATGTCTTGTATTACCAATTTATTAGGAAAGTACTCGCTTGGTTTTTTGTTATTAACCAAGATGTTTCCGCTACCAGGAGATAGAATAACTCTAGCGATTGATGATTTTCTTCGTCCGAGTCCTTTATATTCAACTTTTGTGTTTTGCATATTTTCCTTTATTTTATTTTATAACTTATTGGGTTTTGTGCCTTATGATCAATTCCTTGATCTTTATATACATGTAACTTGGTAATAATCCGTCTTGATAAACGGTTTTTTGGTAACATCCCTTTAACTGCTAAATAAACTAGTTCATCAGCATATTTTTCTAGCATTTCTTTACCACTTCTTTTTCTTAATCCACCAATATAACCAGAATGTGAATATCAGAATTTTTTAAGTTCTTTATTACCGCTTAATTTAACATTACTAGCATTAGTAATAATTACATAATCCCCACAATCTACATTATTATTGAAATCGACTTTGTTTTTACCACGTAATAAATTTGCTACTGCAACTGATAACTTGCCTAATGTGATATTAGTAGCATCAATCGTATATCATTTACGATTTTTTTCAGCTGTCTCTTTTTTTGTCATCGTTGTTTTTTGCATAATCATTTTTTTAGTTTTAAGATTATATATTCTTAGTATTCCTTTTTGTACATTTTTTGGCCATTTTCTAATAATTTAATTTTTTCTTCAAGTCCTGTTCCTACAGGAATTAAATTTCCTAGCATGACATTACTCTTTAAATCAGATAGCATATCTGGTTCAGATTTAACACATGCATCAGTAAGAATTTTCTTTGTATCTTGAAAACTTGCTGCAGATAAGAATGAATTTGATTTACTTGGTACTGATTCAACACCAAAGATAGCGTTAACGAATGTTGTAGGTGTTTTATTGTCTAATAATAACTCGTTATTAACTTTTTTAATTGTGTCAATATCAATAATTTGTCCGATAAAGAATGACGAATCACCTACGTTTAATATTCGAACTTTATTAGTCATTTGTCTTAACATTACCTCAATATATTTATCAGCAATTTCAATACCTTGCATACGGTAAACTTTTTGAACTTCCTTAATTAAGTAATTTCTTACAGCTGCAATACCAGAAATTTTTAATAATTGATTCATATCAATTGAACCTTCAGTAATTTTATCACCAGCCTTGATTTCGTCATCCACACTTACTCTAAAAGTAGAATTAAATGGGACTTTATATGTTTTGGTTTCATTCTGATATTTATTTGATATTTCAACACGATAGCAATTATCTTCTAAAACAATTCCTCTGATTGTGCCATCAATATCACTAATCGTTGCTAACTCTCATGATTTAGGTGGTACAACATCAAACAATTGTTTTAAACGTTCAAAACCTTGAGCGATGTTGCTGCCTCCAGCGGCTCCTCCAGTATGGAATGTTCTCATGGTTAATTGTGTGCCTGGTTCACCAATTGATTGGGCAGCAATTACACCAATTGCTGTGCCAATTTCGATTGGTTTTTTTGTTGAAAGATCATTACCGAAACATTTTTTACAAATACCATTTTTAGCTTGACAATGTAATACGGAACGAATTTCAACTTGTTTAATACCAATTTTTTCAATATATTCAGCCATTTCTGTTGTAATAATTTCATTTTTAGCAACTAATACATCTTTATTTTTTGGATTAACAATATCTTCCATTGCATATCGATTAGCAATTCTATCGGCTAACGATTCAATTGGTTTACCACCATCTTTAGTATCGTAAATCGCCTCAACAATTAAACCCCTTGTTGTACCACAATCATCTTCTGTTACAGTCACATCTTGTGCTGCATCAACAAGCTTACGTGTCATGTATCCAGATTTAGATGTTTTCATAGCCGTATCTGCCATACCTTTACGTGCGCCATATGAAGAGTTAAAATATTCACTAATGCTTAAACCCTCAACGAACGAATGCTTAATTGGAATCTCAATTGTATCTTTAATAACTCTAGACTCAGATTTTTGGTCATAGTTAAATGATTTGCTCATTAATCCTCTCATACCCATTAACTGTGTAAATTGAGAAAGATTACCACGAGCACCTGATTTTGCCATAACAATAATTGAATTGCTTTGGTTTTCTTGTTTTTGCATGATTTTTTCAACATCATTTGAAACTTGGTCTTTAACATTCGTTCATAATTGAACAGTTTTTAAATATTTCTCATCATCAGTTATTAATCCCTTACTATAGAACTTTTTAAGTTCTTGTACTTTAACATCAGCGTCCTTAAAATATTCGTATTTATTTTCATAATCTGGAATATCGTAGGCAGAAATTGAAATTGCTGATTTCGTTGAAAATCTAAAACCTAAATTTTTAATTCCATCCATTGTTTTAGCAATAACATCTACTGGTCAACGCATTGATCCGTCGATGTTTTTTGAATCAAACAATAACGAAATAATATTTTGTAATGATTTCTTTGTGAACGATGGCCTTGGTTGTCATTTGGAAATTTTTTCTCTAACATTTTCACCAATTGGAACAATGTCGTCTTTATTAAGTTCACCAACTTCTTTACCGTTATTGATATAAACCATATCTTCTGGTAAAACATCATTCATAATGATTTTTCCAACGGTAGTAATTAATGTTCCTTTGCAAGGGAATTTCTTTGATGAATAAACGCTTGTAGAAATACCAATAATACTATGAGGGTGAACTTGATTTAATGTGTAAGCTTTTAAAGCCTCTTCCTTAGAACCAAAAATCATTCCGGCACCCTTACCATCATTAACAACCGTTGTTAAATAATAAATACCTAAAATCATATCTTGTGTTGGTGTAATAATAGGTTTACCATCCTTTGGGCCTAAAATGTGTCAAGAAGCTAATAAAATATCTCTAGCTTCAGCACAGGCTTCTATAGATAGAGGAACGTGTACAGCCATTTGGTCACCATCAAAGTCAGCATTAAACGCAGTACATACTAATGGGTGTAACCTAATAGCTTTGCCGTCAACAATTCTTGGTTCGAACGCTTGAATACCAAGTCTATGTAATGTTGGGGCACGATTTAATAAAACAGGGCGTTCTGTAATAATGCGATTAACAATTGGTCAAATTTCATCATCTTGTTTTAAAATCATTTTTTCTGCAATTTTAATAGTTGATGCCAATGGTTTAATTTCATTACCATATTCATCATATTTTTTAATTAATTCACGAATAATGAATGGTCTAAATAATTTTAAAACCATTAATGATGGAATACCGACTTCATACATCTTCAATTCTGGGCCAACAACAATAACACTACGACCAGAGTAATCAACACGTTTACCCAATAAATTTTGTCTAAATAAACCTTGTTTCCCTTTTAAATGGTCAGTTAATGATTTTAACGGTCGTTTATCTTTACTCATTGTTGGCTTAGTACGAGAACTATTATCAAATAATGCGTCCACTGCTTCCTGTAACATACGTTTTTCATTATTCAAAATAATTGAAGGCACTTGTTGATCAATCATTTTTCTTAAACGATCATTTCTAATAATAATTTTTCGATAAAAGTTATTAATATCACTTGTTGTAAATCTTCCACCATCTAATTGAATGATTGGTCTTGTATCAGGTGGAGTTACAGGCAAAACTTGCATGATCATTCATTCAGGCTTATTATTTGATTCAATAAATCAACGATAAACTTCTAAACGTTTTGCTTGTTTTCTAAATCTTGGTGATTGTGGATCAAGTCTTAATAGGTCTTTTTGAATAGAATTTTTTTCTTTGTTTAAGTCAACATTTTTTAGTAATTGATGAATAGCTTCTGCACCAATACCAATAACTATTCCAGTATGTTTTTTAACAAAATTAAATAATTGTTCGATTGAAAATGGCATTGAACCTATCTTTAATGCATTTATATACTCGTTACAACGTTTAGCGTCTATACTATCGCTAGTGAACTTAATTTTTAATGATTTTAAGATATTAATTAGTTTTCTACGATCAGCAATACTAGTTTTTGGATTGGTTAAATCAATAATATCCTTATCTTTTAGATATTCATTACCATTACTGTTTAAAACAATATGATTTACAAAGTAAATTACTTCTTCTACTTGTTTATATGGAATATCTAAGATTAATGAAATTTTACTTGGACTTGGTAACTCTTTACTCATTCAAATATGAGCAACAGGAGCCGCAAGTTCAATATGACCCATTCTTTCTCTACGAACGATTGATTCGGTTACTTCAACGCCACAACGTTCACACACTTTGCCTTTGTATTTAATTTTTTTATATTTACCACAAGCACATTCGTAATCTTTAATTGGTCCAAAGATAGCTTCATCAAACAAGCCGCCTTTTTCTGGTTTAAATGTCTTGTAATTAATAGTTTCGCTTTTTCTTACTTCGCCATTTGATCATGAACGAATTTGCTCTGGTGAAGCAATTTGTAATTTTAACGATTTAATTTTTGATTTTATCATAGTTTTCTCCTAATTTTAGAACTGATCAAGTTCACTTTCATCTTCGTCTGTTACAATAGTAATTGTTTCTTGTTTATTTTCATTTAGACCAACCTCATCAGCTTCTTTCTCAGAAATAATTGATGTGTAGTTATTAATGTCGTCTTGTTGTCCGTCTTCAGTTTCAACAGTTATTCCTAATCCTAAGCCTTGTAATTGTTTTGTTAATAGTCTAAAAGATTCTGGAAGTGAAGTTTGTGGCATTTGTTTACCTTTTACAATTGCACTATATGCTAAGTTTCTTCCTTTAACATCATCAGATTTAATCGTTAATAACTCACGTAGGTTGTAAGCTGCACCGTATGCTTCAAGCGCTCAAACTTCCATTTCACCAAATCTTTGACCTCCATTTTGACTTCGTCCACCAAGAGGCTGTTGTGTAACTTTACTATATGGTCCAATACTTCTTGCGTGAATCTTATCATCAACCATATGATCAAGTTTTAACATATACATTACCCCTACGGTAATGTCTCCATCGAAATAGTCACCACTTCTTCCATCAATTAATTTAAATTTACCTTTAGTTTTCTCTGGATTAATATTTGCTTCATGTAATGCTTTGTTAACATCGCCTAATTTAGCGCCCATAAAGACTGGTGTAGCAGCTTTTATTCCAAGATCTTCAACAGACAATCCAGCTAACCTTAAAATAATTTGGATGTCAGCGTCATTAATTTTTTTCTTAACTTGTTCTATTGTTGAAACATCTGTATCCTTGAAATATTTACGAGCGATTTTAATCAATGATTCAGTTTTAGATTTTATCAAACCAAATTCTTTAGAAATTTCATTAATAGGAGTCTTATCGATTACAAAACTTACTAATTTATCTCTAGCAATTTTTCTCATTGCAAGTCCTAGATGAACTTCAAGAACTTGTCCGATATTCATACGACTTGGAACACCTAGAGGGTTTAAACAAATATCAATTGGTGTACCATCTTCCATATGAGGCATATCAGCCATTGGGACGATAATTGAAACAATTCCCTTATTACCATGACGTCCAGACATTTTGTCTCCAACTTGTAATTTTCTTTTTTGTGCGATAAAAATTTTAACAAGTTCTGTTGCATCGTCATTTAATTCTGCTCCATCACGTTTCTTGAAATGATCAACACGATAAACAATTCCTTCGCCACCAGTGGGTACTCTTAGAGAGGCGTCTCTAAAATTCTTAGATTTATTACCAAATAAAACTTGTAATAGTTTTTCTTCTCCGGTTGCTTCAGTTTGTGCTTTTGGAGTGATTTTACCGACTAGGATGTCTCCTTCTTTAACTTCAGCACCTACAGTTACAACACCATTTTCATCCAAGAAACGTTTAGATTCTTCAGAAACGTTTGGTAATTCACGAGTAATTTCTTCATCACCATTTTTTGTCTCTAAACATTCAATTGTTAATTCTTGAATACTAATTGATGTATATACATCATCTTTCACTAAACGATCACTAATGATGATAGCATCTTCGTAATTGTAACCATTTCATGTCATGTATGCAATTAAAGGGTTTCTACCTAAAGCTAATTCGCCATTTTGCATTGCAGGACCATCAGCTAATGTATTGCCTTCATGAACCTTTTGACCAATTTCAACAATTGGTGTTTGATTAATACATGTATCCTGATTTGATTTTTTAAATTTTGTTAATTTATATGTATGTTTCTTATCGCTTTTGTCAGTAATTACAATCTTATTAGCATCAGCTGTTGTTACTTCACCATCAACTTCACTAATAACAGTTACTCCTGAATCATGCGCTATTTTATATTCACTACCAGTACCAATAATCGGAGCATAAGGAGCGATTAACGGTACAGCTTGACGCTGCATGTTTGCTCCCATCAATGCTCTTGTAGTATCGTCATTTTCTAAAAATGGGATACAACTTGCTGCGATTGACACAACTTGTTTTGGAGCAATGTCAATGTAATCAATTTGATTAGCATCATAAAGTTCTTGATTACCACGATATCTAGCAATAACCTTTTTATCAAGAATTTTACCTTTTTCATCACGAGACACTGTAGATTCACCAATAACATAAACATCCTCTTTTAGAGCAGTCATTCATTCAATGTTTTTATCTTGAACAACTCCATCAACGACTTTTTTATAAGGAGTAATTAAAAAACCGTGTTCATCAACTTTTGCAAAAGAAGCCAATGACAAAATTAAACCAATGTTCATTCCTTCAGGAGTTTCAATCGGACAAATCTTACCATAATGTGAATAATGAATATCACGGATATCTAGATTTGGGTCTTCTCTACTAATACCGCCATCACCCATAGCTGATATTCTTCTTTTGTTTGTCAATTCAGATAATGGGTTTTGTTGATCAATGAATTGTGTTAATTGGTAACTATTAAAAAAGTTTTTAATTACTAACTGGAATGGTTTAGTGTTAACGACAGATTTAACCGTTGTTCTTGCAGCAATTTTTGCTTTTTGTTCCTCATTGGCTGTTGGAATTGAAATTGAAGATAATTTTTCTTTAATATGTTTTTCGACACGCGCCATACCAGCAACTAATTTATTTCTTAATTGTTCGTGAATTAAACGTAAACGTTTATTTCCTAAATGGTCGATATCATCATATGTTCCAATATCATTAGGTAAATTAATAGCATATGAAATAGAAGAAATAAAATCACCAATCGTTAAAGCTTTAGTGTTTGCGTCATCTGCTGGACCAATAATTGGTGTAGAGAATTCTAATGTATCGTTGCTTGTATATACATCAACAACTTGTAATGTATGCAATTGTTTCTTTAAAAGAGCATTTTCATTTTTTAAAGAAAACTCGATATTAGCTAATTCTCCTTTGATAGTTGCTTCCTTAAATTGATTTAATACATCTCGATTAACAAAAGTGTTTTTCTTTAATAATGTTTTACCGTTTTTTAATAAAACATCACTAGCAAGAACACGATTGAATAAACGCTCTGATATTCTTAATTTTCTTTCAGTTTTATATCTACCAGCACTTGTTAAGTCATATACTCTTTCATTCATGAAATGATTACATAAAACATTTTGATAACAAATATCAGCTTTTGATTTAGCATGAGCTTCAATGTTTTTAATAGAAACACCCAACAACATTACAACATCTTTAGATGATTTTTCAATAATAATAACATCCAAAGATTGACGCATTTTTTGTTCTTGTTTATTCATTCGTTCAATTAAAGACTCTATTTGGTCGATATGTTTTTTCTCGTTGCCGCTTGCTTCGTATTCGCTATATAACTGATCATATTTGTTTTTTAATTCATCATATGATCGTTTTTGAGCCATATAGTCTTTTAAAGCGTCTCTTAACTTTAATTCAATTGGTAACCCTTTAAAAGTATCTCGATGTAATCTTTCTTGATCATCAATCGTTTTCATTAAAGCTAAAATATCAGGATGTTCCAAAATATTTTGGTGGTTATATCCATATATGTGTTCACCACTATGATGAGTTTCACTAACAATTGTATTAATGATGTATTCATCATTTCTAAAAATGTTAAGAATTTCATCTTGGCTCATCCCAAACGATTTTAATAATAATGTTGCAGGGAATGTGGGAGCATTATCACCTATTGAGTTTCTCATCATGCATTTTACTGTTGCAGTTTTTGGATCAACAATAAAATTCATTAAAGTACCACGTGATGGTAAAATTTCAAGAATCATTCCATTATTAACTTTTTTCTTGTTATTTAATTTAATGTCAGTTTTATTTCTAACATAAACACCAGGAGATCTAACAATTTGACTAATAACAAATTTTTCAATTCCATTAATAACAAAAGTACCTTTTGTTGTCATTACTGGAATGTTGGCAAAAAATAAACCATCACTTACACCAGTTTTGCCCTTACGGCATTTATTAATTTCACCAGTTTCATGGTTTACCAATCACAAGTCTAGATATAAAGGTCTTTCGTAACTCTTTCCTTCTTTTCTGGCTTTTTGTTCGTCATTTGGTTCAAGAAATTTAAGACCATGATATTGAATTTCATATTTACTTTTTGGATGAGTTACAGGGAAATATGTTTCTACTAATTCTTTAATTTCTTTATCAATAAACTTGTTATAAGAATTCTTTTGAATTTCTAACAAGTTAGGTTCATCAAAGTTAATATCAAACTTTGAGTAATCTCTTCTAACGGCTAAATTAGAATAAATAGTCTCATGGAAGTTAGACTTATTGTTATTCATTTGTGGTGGTGCTCCTAGGGTTTGTAATAATTTTTTCTTTTAACTTTTTATGCATAGTTTGCAGTAAAAAGTTGAAACATTATATAAATAAATGTTAGTTTGGAAAATTTATTTTCTAATTTGTTTAGATAATAGACATTTCGGAAAATCTAATACCCATTAAGTATGGTTTGTAAAGTCATAAGTTAATGTATCAATTGGCATCATTCTTAATGTGTCTCATTTAGTTCAAAGCAAAAAGAACTTATACAGATTTGTATAAGTTCTTCTCCGGTATAACAACTATTTATTTTGGCTGGGATAGGTGGGTTCGAACCACCGCATGTCAGATTCAGAATCTGAAGCCTTTCCACTTGGCTATATCCCAATATGGTGACCTGTATCAGATTCAAACTGATGAGTGCTGCCTTGAGAGGGCAGTGTGTTAAGTCGCTTCACCAACAGGCCAAATATTTTTAAATTATACGAATTGCTAAAAATTAATATTAAAATTAAATCATATCATGAGACTTGATTTTAGTGTATTAGGTTATTGGAATTATTTCTTTTTTATGTTAATGGCTTTAATTATTGCAGCCATCGCATATACTATTAGTCATATTGTTGACGCGTTAGATCGTAGAACAAGATTTTCTGGTGTTGTTGTTGCTGGAACAATTGTGGCTCTTGTATCAAGTCTTCCTGAATTCACAAGTTCACTCGTATCATTGTTTTCTAATAGTAAGATTGGTCCTAGTGAAGCTGCATGTAACTTAATGGGTGGTAATTTATTTAGAACAATTATGTTTGCGGCGGTATTAATATGTTTTATTACCCAAATTAAAAAATTAAAAACTACTAAAACCATTGTTATTTCTGTTGTTACCCAAATTATTATTTTTGCTCTTTATATTGTGTTTACAATTGGCTGATGAAGTTTTAGTGATAATAATGATTCATTTTTGTATACATCTAAATTTAAAGATATCATTTTTGGAAGTTTTGCTGGTATTGTAATACTAGCGTATGCATTTAATATTTGATACATGTATCAAAAAAGCAAAAGAGATAAACCAACTAAAATAAAAGAAAAAAAAGATGATTATATAAAAGGTAAATGACTACAAGCAAAATTCTATTCATATTTTAATAAATGTAACGTTACTACAATGCTTTTAATTTTTTTATTGTGTTCAATATCGATTATTTTATGTGCGATATTTTTAGGAGTGACTTCAAATTCTCTTATTCAAAGTTGGGGATGAGGTGGTGAAGAAGCTGGGAATCAAGCTGGTTTTGGTACATCATTATTATTAGGAATATCAACATCAATTCCTGAAATTGTAATGGTAATAACGTTATTAAGACTTAAAAATATTAATACTGCCTTTAGTGATATCTTTGGTAGCAATATGTTCTCAATTTTGATTTTAGCAATTTTAACTTTTCTTAATATGGGTAATCAACAAAATATTTTTGGAGAAGACAATAGTCTTGAGTTGGGAATTTTATCAATATGAGGATTTTTAGCAATAAGTTTTTTAGGATTATTAATTTTAGTAAACTTCATATATGTAAAGAAAAATCTTGCATATAAGAATGGTTACTATACTTTTCAGATAATTTTTCTTTCATTATGTGTGTGTTGCTATATTGTGTATATTGTTACCTCATTTACTAATACCAATGAAAAAATTTTCGATTGATTAAGCGGTAATCGCATTGGTATTAATCATAATAAATATTTATTAATGATGAATGTTTTGCTACAATAATTACTTATAATTTTTTTCTAATGGACTTACATAATAAAAATTGACAAACTATTTCGATTAATGAAACATTATTAAAGTTAGAATCATCTAGGAACGGCTTAGATGATACTTTAGTTCAAAAAAGAAGAGATCAATTTGGTCTTAATGAATTAACACAAAAGAAAAAACGTACAGCTTTTCACATTTTTATTGAACAATTTAAAGATGTAATGATTTTAATTTTAATTGTTGCTGGACTTTTATCTTTTGTGTTTGGGATTATTAAGGCAATAAGTCGCTTAAAAGATTGACAGACAGAAATAGCTGAGGGTTCAGTAATTATTTTTATTGTTCTTTTAAATGCTGTAATTGGAATGGTTCAAGAAATTAAAGCTTCCAACGCTTTAGACGCTTTAAAAAAAATAAGTGCTCCCACTTCAAGGGTTATTAGAAATGGCATAACTATTGTTGTTCCCTCCAATGAGATTGTTTTGGGTGATGTTGTTTATATAGAAGATGGTTCTATAGTTCCAGCGGATTTAAGATTAATTGAGTCTAACAATTTAAAAATCCAAGAAGCATCATTAACTGGTGAATCAGTGCCTGTACAAAAACATGCTAACATGGTTTTTGATGAGAAAACACCTATCGGTGATCAAAAAAATATGTGTTTTTCATCATCAATTGTAACTTATGGTAACGGTATTGGTGTTGTTGTTAATATTGGCATGTATACCGAAGTTGGTAAAATTGCCAAAATGTTAAATGAACAAGTAGCAACAGAATCGCCAATAAAAAAGAAACTGAATAAAGTCGGTAAGATTTTAAGTATTATTGGTGCAATCGCTGCTGTAGTTGTTTTATCGATTGGTTTTGCAACATTAAAAGAATGAAATCAATTCAAATGATTAGAACCATTAATGACAGCTATTGCATTAGCAGTTGCAGTAATCCCTGAAGGTTTACCTGCAACCGCTACTATTGTTATGGCTCTTGGTGTGCAAAGAATGGCTAAAAAAAACGCAATCGTTAGAAGACTGCCAGTTGTTGAAACTTTAGGAAGTGCAACGGTTGTGTGTAGTGATAAAACTGGTACATTAACACTTAATAAAATGACTGTAACACAGATTGCTGATGCCGATGATGTTTTACAATTGAAAACGGTAGATATTGCGTTTGCAAGTAAATCAACTAATAAACTATACAAACAGATTGTTAAATGTGCGGTTTTATGTAATAATGCAGAGATTAATGAGGAACATCCAGAATTAACAATGGGCGATCCAACTGAAGGAGCATTATTAAATTTAGGAATCAATTTTGAAATTAATTACAAAAGTTTTAGAAAAGAATATCCTCGTATATTAGAGCAACCATTTGATTCAGTAAGAAAGAGAATGTCTTCGTTACATAAAAATAGAGACGAAGAGATTCTTTTTACTAAAGGCGCTGCTGAAGAATTACTTGATAAATGTAAGTTCATCCAAACAAATAATGGAGTTAGAGAAATAACAACTGATGATAAAAAAGCGGTTAATAAGGTGATTGCTCAAATGTCTGAAAAAGCATTAAGGGTATTAGGTTATGCATTAACAATTATTAAAAATCGTGATGAAAAAATTTCAGATCTTGAAAATGATATGACTTTTATAGGACTAACAGGAATGATTGATCCACCAAGGAAAGAAGTAATTGATGCAATTAATGTTTGTCATATAGCAGGCATCAAAACAATTATGATCACTGGTGATCATAAAGTTACTGCTAGAGTTATTGCAACTGAATTAGGAATATTTAAACCTAATGATCGTGTAATTGATGGTAATGAGTTAGATCGAATGTCTGATCAAGATTTAAAACAAGCTGTAAAAAATACCACTGTTTTTGCTAGAGTTTCCCCAACTGCAAAATTAAGAATCGTTAAAGCATTGCAAGCAAATCATGAAATTGCAGCTATGACAGGTGATGGCGTTAATGATGCTCCAGCTTTAAAGGCTGCTGATATTGGTGTCGCTATGGGTATAACAGGGACAGATGTAGCAAAAGACGCCAGCGATATGATTTTATTGGATGACAACTTTACAACAATTGAAGGAGCGATTTTTGAAGGAAGACGAATTTATCGAAACATTCAAAAGGTAATTCAATTGTTGATAGCAGGAAACGTTGCTGAAATTTTAATAGTTCTTACTGTTTTCATTGCTAGTGCAATATCGACTCATTTTGATGAAGTATTAAATCCTATTCAATTATTATGTATTAATTTAATTACTGATACGATTCCTTGTTTTGCTTTAGGATTAGATCCTGCTGAAAAAAATATTATGAAACAAAAAGCAAGAGATCCTAATGTCTTGTTTGAAAAGGGGTTAGTCTATCGAATTATTTTTCATGGTTTTTATTTATATTTAATTTCATTAGTAGGGTATTGTCTAGGCGATTTTGTTTTCAGTCAAAATGGTTGGATTGGTGGCGAATCTAAATATGATGGAATGACAATGGCTTTTTTAGTTATTTCGATATCTCAAGTATTTCATTCTTTTAACCAACAGTCTGATTCAATTTCTATTTTTAGTAAAGAAAATCAGTTTAATAAGTTATTGCCATTATTATCAGGTGTTGCATTTGTAATAGTAATTATTTTAGCAATGATTAGTATGTATGGTAACGCGACTAAGGTTTTAGGTATGAATCAGATGTCATATCAATGTTGACTGGCAATGTTGGCATTATCAATATCGATTATTCCAGCTGTAGAATTAAGTAAAGTATTTATAAGAATTCATCAAAAATCTAAAATGAAAGTTAATGTGTAATTTATTATTAATAAATTAAAATATATACACATTTATTGAAGGATATTTATGGAACAACAAAATTATTTATTAACTAAAGAAGGAAAACAAAATCTTGAAAAAGAATTAAAAGATTTAATTGAAGTTCAAAGACCTAATGTTATAAAGGCAATTCAAGAAGCTAGAGAACAAGGCGACTTAAGTGAAAACGCTGATTATGCCGCAAGTAAAGAAAGACAAGGTGAAATTGAAAAACGAATTAAAGAAGTTCAAACAATTTTAGATCATGTAGAGATTATTAAAGAAGATAAAAAAGATCAAGAAAGAGTTAGAGTTGGTTCAAGAGTAACGATTGAAGATTTATCAATGAGATCTGATAATGTTACAAAATATGATATTGTTGGTGAGGTAGAAGCGGATCCGATTAATAATAAAATTTCTAACTTATCACCACTCGCTAAATCAATTATGAATAAAACAGAAAGTACGATTGTTGAAGTTCATCAAATTGAAAATCCTTATAAAATAAAAATTAAAAAAATTGAAAGTATTAAACGATAATAATTTTAGAACAAATTGTCAAAAAAATCAGTTTTGACAATTAACCCCGCAGTTACCAACAAGTCTCTAACATAGCTGCAGCTACGTTATAGTCATTTCATCTTTGAAGTGACATTTCTATACGTGTGGCATCTACTTCAGGAGCACCACCATCTCTCAAGGCATTTTCTGCGGAACGAGCAGTATCTGCAGCCGTTTTGGTAGCCTTAATAATATTGATAAACTTAATTACTACTGCTACCGTAAAAAGAGCCCCAGCACCAACGAGCGACATTGATAATCCTCAACATCATTTTTGATCATCAAGCTGTTTACTTCAAATTGTTTTAT
>JAISGU010000005.1 GCA_031262935.1 Mycoplasmataceae bacterium
CTAGTGTTGTTAGCCCTATACTACTTGCTAATATTAATAATTTTGATTTTTTCATATTGTTAAAACCTTATTCTCTTATATGTGCGTAATTATTGTTAGTTTTTTTTTTTTTTTTTTAAATATTGCTTTTTATTGGAAAAATTGGTTAAACCACAATTTGGCCATTAAGCCAAATTTATGATGTTATTATCTATAGATAATAAAAGCTATGAAAAGTAAGCATTTCACCTAATTTTACATAACTCATTTTTTTTGATTATATGGACTAATTGACTTATTACAAATAAAATCTATTTAGTAGAATATATAAACTAAATATTTGCTGATATAGTTTAGTGGTAAAACAAAAGCATGGTAAGCTTTAGCCCCGAGTTCGATTCTCGGTTTCAGCACCAAATAAAATTTTCGTCAAAAAATATTCAGCCTTTGTATCTATATCACCAAATGAAAAGTTCTTAATTTCTTGTCCATCTACTTGTCAACCCATACATAAACTAAACTTCTTCAACGATTTAATTTCGCCTTGTCCAGTAGAAGTTCCATCAATCTTTCGTCAAACAAAAGTACAATCATAATTAGTGAATGTAGTTTCTTCTTTTGATACACTTACAACAATTACTTATACAAGAAATAAGATTATTTAGGCATAAACAATTCTTGAAGAGTTTTAGCAACTCCATCATGATTATTATCATATTTGGTGATGTTGTGACCCATAGTATAAGCATCACTACTTGCGTTTTTCATTACATAACTATTTTCTACCTTGTGTAACATTTGCATATCATTGGTTCCATCACCAAACACGTAACAATCAGCATTTAAAACATCATAATAACTTTGAGCAAATCTTAATGAATTGTACTTATTAGCAAAATTATGATTTAATTCGAGAATTAACTGACCATCATTTCTATGACCACGATTATCAATTGATCAACGCGAAATCAAAAGATTATTAGTTAATGATTTTATTAAATAATAAACATGTTCAACATCAGCGTTAGGTTTTAAAACAATGATAATAGAAAGAATGTCAGATTTACGACTTTTATCTGCAATGATTAATGATTCTTTTTTTGCTTTTTTAAGATCAGCAAAATCAAGATGAAATCAAATTTTAAAATTTTCAATTAATTTTCTTTCAGTTGGTATTTTATTAGTAAAAGTGTGGTGTCTTGTTTTAATAATAAAGTATTCTAATTGATCAAGAAGATCATTACATTGATAAAGTTTAAAAAAAACATCTTTATTGATGGGGAAAAAAATATCACTAAAATGTTCATCAGCGGGATTATGAATGGCTGCGCCATTATTGCAAATACAAATAGTATCTAATCCTAGTTGTTTATAGAAAGGTAGAGCATCATGCATTGAACGTCCTGTTACAAAACAAAAATAATGTCCTTGAGAAACAAGCGCCTTAATAATTTTTTCTGTTTCATTAGAAATTTTTTTATCAGAATCTAATAATGTTCCATCTAAATCTGTAAATATTAATTTACGGTTCATATTTAATTAATTTGTTGTTTTGTAATTACCTTTTAATCACATTGGACCTAAATCGTCATTGTATCTACGATCATAAACAATTAATCCGTTTGATAAAGAACTAATAACATCCATTTCTGCATTATTTTGAATATTACTATCCATTGCTGCTTGAACTAATAAATATGGAATTAAGTCACTACCGACTGCTGCTTCTAAATTATCATAAGAACTAACATCACGATAATTTAATTGAATGACTGTTGCTCTTGTTGCGGGTCCATTTAGTTTCTTTTCATCATCATAAAATAATTTACTACCAGCATTTTGATTGTACAATTCTAAAGTTTTTTTTGTAGAATCTTGATTTCTATTGTTGAAACACATAAAACAAGATTCAGGAATTGTATCATAAGCATTCGAAGCGTTTTTATGATTAATAGCATCTTTTAAAATTGTTCGCTGTTCATCAGGTTTATCATAATAATCACTATTAGTCATTAAATTTAATGTAGAACCAAGGTTGCTTGTTTGATTGTTAATATATGTAGCTAAATTAATTAAAGCAGTTGACCCCTGCGCTTTGTCTACTTCACTTAGTAAATTATTTCTACCATCAGTATCATCGGTCACATATCCGTACAAACTTCCAGTAATATCACTACCACCGTTTACTAAACCATAATATTTGTTATTTGAATCAAATAGTGCTTTTTGTACATTGGATGGTATATTGGCGTTAGATGAAGAAGTTTGTAATCCTAAATATCCCATACCATCAAATGCTTGACCTAACATCGGAGCAAACTGATAATATTGATCAAAAGAAGTAAATGTTTTAGAAGAAGAATCGTAAGAAACATTAGTATCTTGATAAATATTATCAACCAAACCAGCATAATTATCTTTTCATCCATATATAGTGTTTGCTGTAGCAGAATCATTCCCAAAAGTTGCGTTAGTTCCACACTCACTATCACTTACATTTTTAGCACATCACATAATATATGCCATCTTTTGTTTATCTGATGTTACACGATTTTGCAACCAGGAAATAAAATTCTTATTATTATCTTTTTGTAAGTAAGCTAAGGAAGCTTTTAATTTTAAATAGTTTAAAGTTTTATCAGTATATCCTATTGACCCCTGATCAGAATTCAAGAAATTACTATTAATCCATGCACTATTTAAAACACTCTGATAATCAGTAAAATCTAAAGGATTATTATTGGCTTTTGCGTTAGCATAATATCCTAGCGTATTCTTATCTCCTCCAGTAATTAATTGTGATGTGTAGTACAAAGATGTAATCGCTTCATCACAATTAATCGTTAACTGATGATTATCTAAATATTTAGCATAAATTTTATCTTTAATAAGATTATCAAAAGATTTTGAACCACCAAATGTTCATAACATATCATTTACATACTTATTGTACGATTCAATGTTTTCGCTATATGCATATTGATATGCTTTTGAATCCTTTTTTTGTTTCCCTTTATTATCTTTTAAAGCTTGAGAATACATATTTGCAGTATCACTTGGACTTAACGATTCTTGCCATATAGAATAGTTATCTTTAATTTGTTGAACTAGTGACGCAGTTGTTGGGAGCGTAGATCCTAAAATCGTATTAACTGTATTAATTGTAAGTTTGTAATGAGTAAAATATCCTGTATCGTATGAAGTAGGCAATGTCGATGACACATTTCCTGAAATTGGTATTAAAGATAAAGGTGTAGATAAACCGTTTGTAAAAATATCTAATTTACCAGTCCTTATATATTTACCGTTATCATATTTAGTTCCATATAAATCTGCTTTAACTTGATCAGCGTTACGACTATAGATATTTTTATTATCAGTGGAATATTGAGCAATAACACTATTAAATAAATTTAAATTCCAAAAAGATTTAACCAAATTATTCAATTTATCATTTCACACTTCTTTATTACTACTATCATTATCAAAATCAGTAGATTTTCCTAATCCAAATAAATCATATTGACCAAAATTATCATGTCAAACTTTAATAGCTTCTAAAATTGAATCATTTAATTTGGCGTCATCATTCATATAATCAGTTAATAATTTACCTGCTAATTTTTCACCAGGTTTACCATCTACTAATGCTATTCCTTTACCAGAAGTAGGATTAGAAGCATAATTCTCATAGATTGTTCTAAATTTTAAAATTTGATTTTCTCTAGTTTGACGTCACGCATCACCTGGTCTTCATAATGATGAAGTAGAATTCATAGTTGTAGGTGATTGACTTAAGTACCCTGCGCCATCAATACCCTCTAAATGAACACCACTTGCAGCATTATCACCAGTCATTGACATAAATGTCAAGATATAAGGAGAAGCATCACCAATACTTCCGGTGTAATGAACAGCTCCAACCATATATTGAGCCTTATCATTGTAATAACTCGTTGTTTTAGAATCTGGATTAAATAATTTACATCCATCATCTGTTCCAGTACCATATAGATTATTTAAATCAATAATATTTTTGTAACCACTATATGAAGTAGGAAGTTTTTGAACGTGTCCATATCCCGTTCCAGTTGGAGTCACACTTTGATCGCAAAATAAGAAGTTTTGCATAATGTCTTGACCATCAGTAGCGTCATACCCATACAAATCACTAGAGTCTGGCATATCAAGATCGTCTGTTGTTGACCATCTTAAATGATCATACAAATCATATAACGTGTATCCAAACGTAGGTGTTGAAGCATCTTTTCCTCTTGTAAGCAAAAATACATCCGAACTGTCTTGCGTGTATTGTCCTCCATTATATGGAATGTTATTTAACTTTAAGTTAGTATCCCCTCCACCATTTAATAATAGATTATTAGAATCGGCGGCAGAAATAAGACTTGCAAAATCTGCTCACTGTTGGTTTGTAGAAGTCTCTCCTCCTTTTGATTTATTAGTAAAATAAGGAAAAGCAGCAGATGTTTTACTTAGATCATTACCAGCTGCGTTAATATCGGTTGCATTATAAATATCTTTAAGTGCACCAGCATCATCAGTACCACCACCAGTTTTTCATAAAACCATACTTGTAGACATTGGTAAATTAGTATCTGTATATTGTTTAAATGCCACTCTTTCAATTAAAGCAAATGTTTTATCAAGACGTGTATAGTCACTACCACTTGTATAACTATTAGCTGAGTTAGCATAAAAATTGATAGTTGGTCATCAATCTGGATTTAATAAATGATTATAGTCGACATCAGAACCATTGTATAAATGATCTGCTCCTAAATAATTATCACCATTAGTATCAACATTACTTACAATAGATACGTTTTCATCAATACCCGTTGCAGTTTGGTCTGTTAAATCTAACGGAGCAGTTAATTCATCAAGAGAGTTATTAGCAAATGTTTTAACTTTATCTCAAGTGCTAGGAATATTTGGAACACCAAAATAGTTAGTTGCTCTAATTTTATCAACCATATAGGTTCTAACAGCATCTTCTTTCTTTGCTTGATATCAAGTATCTTTAGAACCACCAAATTGATTTAAACCATCAGTTTTATCATTTTGTAAATAATATTGTCAATCACCTTTATGATTGTTTTTCATTTTAGTGATAAGATCGTTTCATTGCTTATCTACATCTTTGTTAATGTCGTCACGTTTACTTTTAAAATCATTATTACCATTGTCAGCACATTTGTTGAATCACTTTCATAAAACAGAATTAACTACAGATGCTTTAAATTTATCAGTCGCTCCTTTATCACTTAAAGCAGTTTCAATTTCCTCTTTTAAAGTAATACTAGCATCATCACCAGCTTTAGCCATTAAACTGCTATCGCCAATATCAACCATATTTTTAATAATATCATCACTTACACCGCTACAAGATGTTAAGGATAAAGAAATTGTGGAAAGCGATACTACTCCTAACAAAATTGAGAACATTGTCCTTTTAATTTTCATTGAAACCTCGATAATAAAAGTTAAAGAATTATATAATCTTTAATAACTTATTATGATAAATAATTTAACTATAAAAAATTTATATGTATCTATACATAAAAAACATATCTTGGACAATGTTTCATTGAACATTAAGAATGGTGATGTATTAGCAATTATGGGTCCAAATGGTGCAGGTAAATCAACATTATTAAAAGCAATTATGCACCATTTTTCAACCAAAATTGATAAAGGAACCATTAGTTTTAATAATAAAACGATTAATAATTTACCAACTGATCAAATAGCAAGATTTGGTATCTTTTATGCCACACAAAACCCAACTGAGTTAGAAGGTATACAAACATTAGAATTCTTAAAGATTATTTCTAAAAATAATATTGATGAAAAATCGTCTTTTTATGAACTTTATAACAAAATCCAAACGTCATTAAAAGCATTAGATTTACCAAATGAAATATTAACTCGTAATGTTAATGTTGGATTTAGTGGTGGACAAAAAAAGAAAAATGAAATCTTGCAAGCAAAATTATTTAATCCTAAAATTATTTTACTAGATGAAATTGACAGTGGATTAGATATTGATGCTATGAAAATCATTAGTAATTACATTAATCAAAATAAAAAGAAAAGAATAACCATTATTGTTAGTCACCACATAGAATTTTTAAACATCATTAAACCAAATAAGGTATTAGTTTTAATTAATGGTAGAGTTAATAAGCAAGGCAATATTAATCTAGTAAAACAAATTGAAAAGAATGGTTTTAAACAATTTACAAATATTCAAAAAAATAATAAGGATTTTGAAATTTCTGACCCTTATTTAGCTTGCCATAAAATTATTTAATTTTTTTGTATTTATCTTATAAGTAAATTAACGAGTTACTAAGGAGATATAAAATAATGAAAATAGGGTGCCCGAAAGAAATTAAAAATAATGAAAATAGGGTTGGTTTAACACCTGATGCTGTTAGAATGCTTGTTAAAGCAAAAAACAAAGTTTTTATGCAAAAAGGCGCAGGCAAAGGAAGTGGTTTTACTGACAAAGAATATGCTCTTGCGGGTGCAGAATTGGTTGATGCTAAAACCGCATGAGATCAGCCAATGATTATTAAAGTAAAAGAACCATTACATCAAGAATATAAGTATTTCAAGCCAGGAATGATTCTATTTACTTATATTCATATTGCTGATAATAAACCATTGGCTGAAGCATTACTTAAAAAAGGTGTAACAGCTATCGCTTATGAAACAATGGTTGGTAATAAAGTTAGATTACCATTGCTTGCCCCAATGAGCCGGGTTGCTGGTAGACGTGCCTCAATTGTTGCTGCAACCCATTTAGAAAGTCACCGTGGTGGAATGGGATTATTACCAGGTGGAGTAGATGATAATGATCCAAAGAAACCAACAACTGAAAAAGGATGATTTATGGTTGTAGGTGGTGGGGTTGTTGGTTACAATGCAGCTTTTACTGCTATGGGATTAGGAACTAATGTTGTTCAATTTGAAGCTAATCCAAAAAGAATTACAGAATTAAAAAATGATAAAAGAATGAAAGATTTATCAAAAATATTTAATAACAAATATATTGTTGAAGCTTCTACAGCAGCAAACATTGATAAATGAATATCTAAAGTTGATGCTGTTATTTCAACAGTATTAATTCCAGGAGCAAAAGCACCTAAAGTTATTAAACGAGAAATGGTTAGTAAAATGAAACCTGGTAGTGTAATTGTTGATGTAGCTATCGATCAAGGTGGTTCAGTAGAAACTATTACACACTCTACAACACACAATGATCCTGTAATTGTTTATAAGGGCGTGCAACAATACGCTGTTGCTAACATGCCAGGAACTACAAGTAGGACATCAACACACGCTTTAGTAGCCGCAACTGCTCCTTATGCAGTTATTATTGCTAAAGGTTTGAAAATAGCCATTAAAGATCCAACCGTTTATACAGGCGTAAATACTTACAATGGATTTTTAACAAATAAACCAGTCGCTGAGGCATTAGGAATTAAATTCCATGAATTAAAAGAATTGCTATAAAAATTTTTTAACGATATTAAATTAATAAACATCACATTAAATGTGATGTTTTTATTTATGTAATTTTTTTATTTTTTTAGTATCGTATAAAATTTGCTTAGTAGTTAATTTGACTTCAAAACTATCAGAAATAATATTTTTAATGTTATCAATAACATCATCAACTTTAGCTTGGTCTTCGATATCGGCATAATATTTTGATGCTAATGCGATATCTTGAAAGATTAATTTGTTTTTAAACGATTTAAGACAACGTTCTGTAATCGTATTAATAGCATAATAATACACATTATCAAATGTTTTAATTTTTAAATGCTCAATTAATTTAAGCAATGCTGAATATTTAGAACTCTTATTGTCAGTTAATGTAAAGTATGATGATTGACCTTGATGTAGATTAAAGTTTCAATCACGATATACTGGATAAATATGTTTTAAGGATTCTACAATCATTTCTTTTGTCCTTTGAAAAAACAAAAGACTATGAATCATTGTAGAATTAATAAATTTTTCAATTTGACTATAGTCATTTGTTCAAGGTAAAGCAGCATAATGTTTTTTAGATAATGTTAATGCACTCATAATATTAGCACTATAAGCATATTCTTTATTGCTACCAGATAATAAAACTAAACAATTTTCCATGATCCCTAAATGTAATCCAGCTAATACATCTGATTTATTAATAAAGTTTTCATAAACAATCGTTCCTTTATCAATATCATAAATTCTAGAACCATTATCACTAATAACAAAACCATTTTTGATACCGATATCTTCAATGAGTTTTTTCATTAGTGATAAATTACTATGGCTTAAGAAAACTACATTTTGATAATCAGATAAGTTTTTAACAACTCTTGAGAAATTACCAATAACCAATTCCTTAGTGACATCATCATTACTTGGGTTCACATCAAAGATAAAAAGCTTATCGTTAGTTGGTCTACTTGTGTTCATTAATTCTTTCTTTTAATAATTTTACAAAATTATCTAATGAAAGGTTAACACTATCTTGTTTACCATATTCACGGTAACTAATTTCGTTAGATTCAATTTCTTTATCGCCCACAACAAGTTGAAATGGAACTTTTCGAACTTGTGCATCGCGAATTTTTTTAGATAATCGATCATCAGAATCTATTAATTTACTACGGATTAAATTGTTTAATAATGATTGGTGAATCTTTTGGCAACCATGCAAGTGTTTTTTATTATCAACTGGAATAATTTCTACTTGAACTGGCGCTAATCATAAAGGGAATACTCCTTTATTTTGTTCAAGTAGAATTGACATAAACCTTTCAAGTGTACCAATAACTGATGCGTGAACTAATACTGGTTGCTTAATTGAACCACTCTGATCTTTATATTGCAAATCAAACTTTTGAGGTAACAAAAAATCAAGTTGAACAGTAAAAGCAGTAATGATATGTCCAAGTGCAGTTTTAATTTGAATATCAATCTTTGGCCCATAAAAAGCAGCTTCACCAACACATTCGTTATATTTAATATCCATTCCTTTTAAAACTTTTCTTAAATTATTTTCAGCCGCTTCTCAAAGTTGTTCGTTATCGAAAAATTTCTTTTTATCGTTTTTATCATGTAATGATAAATCAATTGAATAATAAGAAGTAATTCCTAAAGTTTCAGCAGCTTGTTTAATAATTGCATAATGCTTACTTACAACTTCTTTAATTTGATCATGAGTACAAACAATATGACAATCAATTAAACGCATTTGTCTTACTCTTTCTAATCCTGTTAGTGAACCTGATGATTCATAACGATGTAAAATTGCATTTTCATACACTCTAAATGGCAATTCACGATAACTACGTGGTTTCATTTTATAAACTAACAAATGATGAGGGCATGTCATTGGTCTTAATACTTGAGTAATTTCATCAATATTAAATGAAGGAAACATATTTTCACGATAATGAAATCAATGTCCACTTGTTTCATAAAGTTGTTTAGTTCCTAATAGCGGAGTTTCAACATACATATATTCATTCATTTGCAATAAACGATGAATGTAATTATCAATTTCATATTTAATGGCAGCGCCATTTGGTAATCAAAATGGCAACCCTTGCCCTGCCATTAAATCAAAAGCAAATAGTTCCATTTTGTTATTAATGTTTCGATGGTCACGTTCTTGACGATCTTTGATTTCTTGTTGATAAGCAGTTAATTGTTCATCGTTTTCAAATGCAACACCACTAATTGATTGTAATTGAACATTATTAGCATTATGTCGTCAGTAAACGCCAGCGACATTTACAAGTTCAATTTTTTTAATTGATGATAGTTTATTAATACTTAATTGTTCACACAAATCAACAAAGTCCTCACCAAATTTGACAACATCAATTTTTCCTTTTCGATCATTAATTAATTCTAATTTGAATTGATCGTCTTTAAAAATATCAAGGGCTTGACCATTTGATATTTTTTCATAAGAAATTTTATAAGCACGATCAATATTTTTTTTCATCTGCTTAATAATTTTGGGAAATAATTCTTTGTTGATTCTTTCTTTACAATTGAAACTATAACTAAACCCATATTCATTAGCAAGATTAGCATCACCAACCTCAATATCTCCTAAAGCGACATCTTCATATAAATCTTTTAAAGTCTTAGCCAATAAAATACCACAGATTTTATTTAAGTCTTTATTAAGTTTCATAACGATAAAGATTATAGAACTTATTAAATGTAGTTTTTATTTTTATTGATGATTGGTGAGAAGATAGACATCGTGGAAATATCTAATACCCATTAAGTATACCTTTCGTAGTTAAAAGTTAATGATTGAATTGGCGTCATACGATAAGTGTCTCATTTACCTAATTGTTT
>JAISGU010000037.1 GCA_031262935.1 Mycoplasmataceae bacterium
ACTATACTAACATTTGTATAGTTCGGAGATTTAAAAATATAAAAATGGTTATAAAATAAACCTTTTTTGAATATCTAAATCTTAGAAAACCAACCCAATTTGGCCATTAAGCCTAAAAAGGAGTTAATTTTCTAGGAAGTATGGTTTTGTTAGCAAATTAACTCTGAATTACCTAAATAATTTCTTACGCAAAATATTATACTAAAGCGGACATAATCGCGTTGGAATTACAGTGAGTTTGTTTAAAATAAAGGTTATTAATTTATTATATTTGGTTAGTTGCCCTCTATTATTTTTAGTTTTAATCATTATACAAGTTTTAAATAAAACTAATGTATATCATAACGACACTTTAATATACATATTGATAATTATTTTATTTGTATTAATGATTATTTATTTACTTCTAAATAATAACTTTAAAAAAATTTGAATGATAGTGTTGGGTTTTTTATTCGCTTTAGTAGGTGAAATTATTTATGATTGAGCAGACAAATCAATTAGTCATTATGGTTTATCACTATATGCTGCAACTATCATTTTAGTAACAATTCACTTATTTTTGAATACCAAATTTAAAATAAAAGATTTACTTTATTTAATCCCCTCCGCCGCGATGTTTATATTGTTTATTGTATTCCTCTGTTTGTATTCAAATACAACATCATTGATAGAAACGGGATTTTGTCTATATTTTATATTGCTATCACTAATGGTGTGGCGTTCTTTTTTTCTTAAAAAGGATGTTCTTGTAAAAATTGGTTGTTGTCTATGAGCAATCAGCGATATTATGCTTATGTGTGGAACTTTATTTGTTAGTATAAATAATTATCCTCTATGATTAGATGCGCCGTTATGAATCGGCATCAGAGTTGGGATGTTCTTTGTGAGTTGTATTAAAACAAACCAACAAAATGACAAATCAAAGTAATAATTGCAACTAGTGTCACAACAATCGATGAACATACAGCAATAATTTTTTGATTCTTAGATAAAATAAGTTTTCATTTTTTTGGTTCATGTGTCACTTCATATAAACCTTGATCAGAAATTCTTAAAACATTATTAAATGTGTCTATTAAATGTAGTGATATTAATTCGCTTAATTCTTCTCTTGTATATTTTGTTTGAAGTTGTTTGTTAAACTCATATGTTTGATTATTAAGTTTTTCGGATTCTTCATGAAGTCTATCGCGTTCTATTTTTTTTGATTCATCATAAACATCACCTTTTAAAAATTCATTATTTTGAAAATCGCTCAACTGTTTAATACTTATTTTTGATTTTTCTGTTAGTTTATAACCGTCAAAAAAATCAAGTAATATTTTTCTGCTTTTTTTAGAGATATTAACTGATTGGTATTCCATTTTGTGTAGAAGGTTCTTCATCTCTTATGTCATTAAATTCTTTTACTCTCTTAAAGTGTCCTACTGTCATTAATATAAAACCAATTATCAACATTGCTAATGCTACACAAAGAAGTCCAAGCGATACTTTCCCTAACGTTGATTGCATTTTATCAACTGATAGAATTGGTAAAAACACTATTAAAAACAGAATTGCTAATAATATCAAAATAAAGCCAGACTTGTAAAATTTATTTCAAGATGATGGTTTGTTTTTTACAAAATTATCAATTGCTTTTGTTTCCATACTATTTGATTAATAAAACTTGATTACCTGTAATATATGACAAACCAACAACATCATCTTTGCTTGCGCCTCTACTTAGGTCATTAACTGGTAAAGCTAAACCAATTAATGTTGGACCAATTGCTTTTCACCCTCCCATTCTTTGAGCTATTTTATAACCAATATTACCAGCATCAATATTTGGAAATATAAAAGTATTCGCTGGTTCTGCTCAAGTTATGCCTTTTGTTTTCTTTTTCATAACTTCAAGAACATATGAAGCATCAAATTGTATTTCGCCAAAAACTTGAATATGATTATTTTTTAAATCTTGATCATCTCTAACAAGATTGTAAGCTGATCTTACTTTTTCAACAGATTCACCAGCACCACTGCCGACAGTTGAATATGATAACATTGATGTTCTTACATCTTTTATCCCAACCATATTGTGAGCATATAAAGATATCATTTTAGCAATGTTCGCTAATTCTTCAGCAGTTGGATAAATATTAATTGCACAATCCCCCATAACAACTGTTTTATTATCTTTTTCCATAATAAAAGCAGATGTTACTAATTTAGCACCAGGAGCTGTTTTAATAATTTGTAAAGCAGGCTTTAATGTATCTTTAGTGGTGTAATCAATTCCACAAATTTCACCATCTGCATCATTACATTTAACAATCATCGTTGCTAAATAGTTAGGTTGCTTTACTAATTCATTGGCTTGTTCTTGCGTTAAACCTTTAGATTGTCTCAACTCAAAAAGTTTATTAGCATATTTAGATAAATCTGCTTCATCAATAATAATGTGTTTTAAATTGAAGTTACTTGGAACTTCACTTTTAGTATGAAATATTAAAAAAGGATCAATAGTGTTATTGTTTTTAACTTCCAATGTTGCTTGTTGAATATTAGCATTCCATCCTTCTGCATAAACAATTCTTGGTTTTTTATTTGAACATAATAATTTTTGTTTTAAAATATCAATAACACTCATTTTATACCTCTATAGAAATATCAATTAAAATTATATAGATATAAAAAGATGCCTGCCTTTAATAATTGAAATGTTATTGATAATTACAATTCATTTTTAAAACAAAAAAATAATGATGAAATTAATAAATTCTTTCAAGAAGAATTATTGAATAAATCAAAAATTAATACAGCAGTTAATGCACAAGCTGCTGATGAAATTTATGATTTAGATAAAAAAATATCAAAGGCTACTAGCAGTATGCGTTCTGCTATCGCAGGAATGTGAGCAATGAGAATATTTGGTATTTTATTTATCATCATTGGAATAACGTTAATAGTGTGTTCAATCATAACTAAATCATTGTATCTTGGTGCGTTTGTTGGTGGTGGAAGTGGCGGAATTGCTCTTGGTGCTTTATTATTTGCATTAAGTTGGTTATTAAAAAAGAAAAAGCTTAAAGAGAAATCTATTATTGATGATTTACAACCACAAAGAGATAAAAAATACCAAGAAGCAATTAAACAGTTAAATAATCTTTACCAATTATTGAATGATCGAATGAGTTTTGATTTAGTTGAGAAAACGTTTAATTATGTAAAACTTAACGATTATTTAACTGACGGACAATTCCAAGATTGAATCAAATACTTTCCTGAAAATAATAATCAAAGTACAATATTTGCAATTTCAGGAAAGATGGGTAATAACCCATTTATGATTCATCGCTCTCGTAATACGGAAATGTATGACGAAGTTTATACTGGTTCAGTTACTGTTATGGTTAGAAGAACAAGAACAGTTAATAATAGAACTGAATCGTATATGACACCAAAAGTAATTGTTGCTACAACTACAAATCCTGCACCAAGATATTGAACATCAACAAATCTTTTAATGTTATCTTCCGTATTAAAAGATTTGAATTTCAATAATATTGGTGCTTTTAAAAATGAAAAAAAAGCACATAAATACTTTACAAAAAATAAAAATAAAATGTCACCTATGGATAATCCTGAATTTGATAAAATATTCCCTTGCAATCGAAATGATGAGATAGGTTTTAGAACAATGTTTACTCCGATGGCTCAAGAAGAAATGGCAAAACTATTAAATAATAATCCGGGTTACTCATATGTAAAAAATAGTCAAATTAATATCATAAATTCATCTCATGATGAAATGGCGGATCTTTATTATCTATCTAATAGATATTACGGACAGTTTGATTATCGAGAAATTAAAAAACAATTTATTGAATTCAATCAAAACTTTTTCAATGCTATTTATTTTATGATGGCACCAATTCTCACGATTCCTTTATTTTATCAAACAAGATTCTTTGGATCTAATAAAGAAAACAATTATTATTCGTCGCTTTCTATAGAAAGTAGAGTAAATTTAATGAATAATAAATCTACTTTTATAAGCCCTTTATCTGTTACTGAAAATATTTTCAAATCCAAAAGAGTATCTAGTAAAAATGACGAACAAATTGATACTATTACAAGTTATGGATTTAAAACTAGAACCAGAGTAGTTATTGTCCCAGTAATGGATTTTGAAGCAGGATTAGTAAATGTCCCTGTTGTTGTGATTGATTACATCCCTGTTTCAAAATCATCAAATTTAACTACAAAAATTACTACTAAAAATAAAAAAGATGATGAAGATAAAAAGAAAATTAATTTTGCTTTAACTTCAGCTTTCCTTACAATGTCAGCTCCTAATGAATATAAACCTGATAAGGATAAAATCATTAGTGAATCAAAGAATAAAAAATCATAGTTATGAGTTACTGAGTTTTGGGATTTACTATTTTGTTAATACTTCTTTGTATAACGTATGTACTCGTCCATCCAAAAATTAAACCGTTTATGAGCAAATGATGCTTTTGAACTTGTATATCTATTCCGTGAGTCATATATAACATATATCTATATGTTACTTATTGTTTTGTTGATGGAATATTTAATAAATCATTAGCACCAGATAATGATATGTCACCATACTACCACATATATGGGGTTACTTTTTTTACAAATTTTTGTACGTTCCACACCTGGCCCTCTATGTTGGAGTAGAAATATGGGCAATAATGAAAACAATAAACTTCAACTTAATAGAAGAATCTATTAATTTAATCATAAACAAAAACTATCAAACAAAGAAAA
>JAISGU010000045.1 GCA_031262935.1 Mycoplasmataceae bacterium
TGACTTAGAAAAAGGCTTGGTGATCATCCTGGACTTGTATATTCAAAACAAAGAAAAATGGTAGAAGAATTACTATGATTAAATCATAAAAAACCAACCTAATTTGTCCATTATCTTAATAAAATAGTTTTTGGTTACAAATTACCAGATATTAGAAAAATAGCAAAGAAAATAGTTAAAAATAAAGACGATAAGTTTATTTTATCGTTATTTAAATTTCTTGATGATAGGTATTTTGAACAAATTGAATTATTAGGAATATGTATTGCTTATGTAAAATGTGATGATATTAAAAAAATAACATTAATTGAAAAATATTTAAGATATGTTGACTCCTGGACTTTAATTGATTCAATGTCTTCATCTATCAATATTAAAGATTGAAATACATGAAACAAATTTATTGAATCATGTTTATGTAGTAAAAAAGAGTTCACAATTAGATTCGGTATTTTAATGTTGATTAATAAATACATTGATCATCAAATTGATTATGCATTACAACTTTTAAAGAAAGTAGATTGTAACAAATATTATGTAAGAATGAGCGTGGCTTGACTATTGTCAACTGCTGCAATAAAATATTTTAACAAAGTCTTAATTTTTTGCAAGAGTTGTAAAGATAACGTGATATTAAAAATGACATTAAGAAAAATGAAGGATTCATATCGTATTTCAGTAGATAAAATAACTAAATTTACAAAAATATTGTAGTTTTAGTCAACTAATTGACTAATACTACAATTTAATTGTATAATTCATAGTTATGAATGCATTTAACGAATTAAGAAAAAACTTTATTGAATTTGTGTTTGAAGGTGCAGAGCTTGAGGGATTAGGATTAACTTATGCTAAAACACACGATATTGTTTCCAATTTACAGAAATCAAAAAATAGATACACATGACAACAATATAATGCTGTCAAAGGAATGTTAGATGCTTATCAACAAATTATTGATTGATTGGAGAAAAAAGATGAAATTTCTTTTTTTCATTTAAAAGAATTAAATATTTTGATTGATTTTTATGAAGAATTATCATTTGCTGGTCAATTAAGAATGAAAAATATTGTGATTGGTGGTACAAATTATCAACCACCTATTCCTAATAAACAAAATATTAGCGAATTAATTAATGAATTATTAAATATGCCACCATCTTTTGAAAACGGTATTAAGATTATGGCAAAGCTATCTAAAATTCAATGTTTTAATAATGGTAATAAACGTACAGCGTTAGTTTTTGCTAATTTTTTATTAATAAAAAATAATTTACCAATAATTCATATCAAAAACCATGAAGAATACATTCATAGATTAGTTGATTACTATAACGACGAATTACAACTTAATACATTTATAGCTTGTGTAAAACAAATGCAAGAAAATCAATATTCCAATAAAAATAGTGATGTTTCTAAATTAATAAAAATTAATATGTTGAATAGAAATTTAACTCAGTATCAACTGGCAAAAAAATGTGGTATCGATTCTGGATTTTTATCGAGAATTATCAATAAGAAAGCAAAATTATCAATCAATGTTGCTAAAAAGATAGCAGATGTTTTAAATATTAATTGAAAAGATTTATTTCCTATTTAGTAACTTTTATATAACTTTTAATTTGTCATTCATATAATGAATAACCTATGAAAATCATACTACTAAAGGATGTAAAGAACATTGGTAAAACTAACGATGTAGTAATAGTTTCTGATGGATATGCTAAAAACTATTTAATCAAAAATAAATTAGCTGTCTTATATACACAAAATGCTGACAAAAAATTAGCTATTGATTTAAAAAAACTAGATGAAAAAGAACAAGCAAATATTTCAAATGCTAATCAATTAAAAGATAAAATAGAACAAGTTTCTTTAAAATTTAAGTTAAAAACTACTAATGGTAATGCTTTTGGTAGTATTTCATATAAAAAAATAATTGATGAATTAATAAATAAGCAAATTAAAATTGATAAGTATATGTTTGATAGTTCTAATGAAAAGATGTTAGGACTAGGGATACATCATTTAAAGATTAATCTTTATAAAAATGTATTTGCTGATTTAAAAGTAATAGTAGAGGAGGAATAATGGATGGAAAATATTAATAGTGTTGTTAAAACGGTTGAGCATCGATTATTATGTGCAATATTAAACGATCAAGATAAAATTGAAGATGCCATTTTAAAATTAGCCCCTCAGGATTTTAGTGATAAACATTTAGCAGTTATTTTTGGAACGATTATTAATTTACAAAAAGAAGCTAAAAAAATTAATGTTCATAACATCATTGGATATATAGATGCTCATAAAGAGTTACAGTTTGATGATTATGATGTTTATGTTAAATCATTATTTAATGATTTTGTTCCATCAACTGATGTTGAAGATAACATTGATTTTATTAAGAACTCTTCAATTGATCGTCAAATGAAGGGGTTTGCAAGTGATTTAATGGAAACAAAATTAGACCCAATCGAATATTCTTCTAAAATTGATAAATTGAGTCGTCAATTTCAAAATATTGTTTCAAGTAAACATGTTGGTAAAGTTGCTAACATGCAAGAAATTACTAAGAACTATAAAGAATCTTTAAATACACTTTTATCAAATTCTAATAATGTTGCTGGTACTTCTTCAGGTTTTAGACAAATTGATACTAAAATTGGCGGTTTCAGAGATGGTGATTTAGTTGTTTTAGCAGCAAGACCAGGAATTGGTAAAACAACATTAGCATTAAATTTTTTAATGAATGCAGCCAAAGAAATTAATCAAAGAAAAAAACAAGATTCATCAAACAACGAAGTTGTATTAATGTTTTCTATTGAAATGGGTGCTAATGAAATTTGCAATCGCTTAATTGCGATGGAATCTAAAGTTGATTTGTCAACTTATAAAATGAATAAATTAAGTGATATGGAAATTTCACTAGTTAATGATGCTATTGATACCATTAGTGAATTACCAATTCTTATTGATGATGATAGTAGTTTAACAATTATGGATTTACAAGCAAAAGTTAAACAAGTATCACTCAAACACAAAATAAAGCTTGTTGTAATTGATTATTTACAGTTCATTAAATCACCAACAACTTCTAGTCATTCTTCTAGATATTTAGAAATATCTGATTTCACTAGAAGATTAAAAACCGGAGTTGCTCGTGGATTAAATGTTCCAGTAGTTTTGTTATGTCAATTAAATCGTAACATTGAACAAAGAAAAGGTGAGAATCCTAAACCGCAATTATCTGATTTAAGAGATTCTGGTTCAATTGAACAAGATGCTGATGTAGTTAGTTTTTTATCAAGAATGTCAAATGTCGGTGATGATGCCCAAGAGAATAATCAGCCTAAAGAAAAACAATTT
Organism: Mycoplasmataceae bacterium; assembly: GCA_031262935.1. GTDB lineage: Bacteria > Bacillota_I > Bacilli_A > Mycoplasmatales > Mycoplasmoidaceae > Malacoplasma_A. The sequence goes on from JAISGU010000045.1 coordinate 3,373, forward strand.
AGCTTTAATGATGAATTAATGGAATATGATATTGCTAAAAATAGAAAAGGTCCAACGGGGAGTGTTCCACTAAGATTCATTAAAAATTGAAGTATATTTACTGAGGCGCAGCCGATTAGTGGGGGTACAAATGAAAAGAAGAGTTTTAATTAGTACTACTATTTTAGGTTTAACATCACTTTGCATATTAACAACGGGATTATCATCTTGTTCACGAGTATCTCAATGAGTGATGCCAATTTTGGTTGGTGGTGAAGGTAGTAAAAGTCCATGAAAAGATATTGATTTAAATAAAAATGATAATCGTGACGATATAAAAACAGATAAATGTAATTTTACATCTCCACAAACTAAATATTCTGATTATTTAGCAAATTCTTTTATTAATTACACTTCAAATAATCAATCAACTGGTTATGGTTATATGCAACCATATCAACTTGATAATGATGGTAATGGAACTAGCAATCGCAATGATTATGGTTGGTATGCTTCAACTGATAGTAAATTAAAATACACTCATGATGAAAAATATTTAACAAAAGATGGTGAACAAACACAAAAAGATGTATTTACATCGGTTGCTAATGCTAATATGGCAATGTCATCAACTATCAATTGTACAATAGCATCATCAATTAATAGTATTAGTAATGGTTTTTTAAAATTTCTTTCGCAAACTGGAATAACTAGTTCAAATGATGATGTTGCCAGAAATTGATATGCATCATTATTTGGTGGTTTGAATGGAGTTATTGATGATAAAACAAGCGATACTAATAAACAATTTTATGAATTTATTTATGGAATAAATAATTTATTATCAAGCGGTAAAACAACATTTAAATTTGGTGAATCTTCAACACAATTTTATTATGATAGTTCATTATTTGGTCCTGGTCCATATATTAGTGCTGATAAAATTGGTTCTTTTGGGACTAATGATATGCCATATGTAAAAGATGTTTATGACCATTCAGACCCAACTAAATATGTTATTAAAGATTCTTATACAAAACCTAACGGTGTTATTCCAAATATTAAATCAGCCTATACAATTTATGATAGCGATAAGAACTTAAACGACTGATCATGAAACGATGATAGCACTCAACTATTACCTACTACTTTTAATATGGCTGTTCCTTTTTTGATTAATCCAGGTACAATGCAATATTCATATTACAACCCATCAATTAAGAGTGGGATGAATCCTAATGACTATTTATTAAATGATATATCACCAATTCAAATGAAAGTGTCAAGTAGTAAAGATTGAGATACTTTCACTAAACATGTAGATTCAAATACTTACCAAGATAAATCAAAATGAGTTAATAATCTATCATGAAGTATTAATTGTGGTAATGACATATCTAATAATTTTTTCGGATGAACAGCTAACAACACTCAAGATAAAAATAAAGATTTTTACATAGCAGCAAATGATGGTAAAGATGACAAGAACTCTGCAAAATATATTGATCCAATTTTAGATCAAATGTTTAATGGTAATGATAGTGTTAAGTCAGATTCTTATGTAGGATTTGCTAACTATACATTTATTGGCTTTCCACAAAAAGGTGATACTAATGAAGACAAAGTTAAATATTTATATATGCCAATTTTTGGTGGAATTGCTTCTGGGACAACATCAGATAAAAAAACTTTACCTGCAATTTTTCCAATTGGATTATTATCTACATTAGATAATAATAAAAATATTGATGGTAGTTTATTAACGGCTGATTATTTACCAGCGGCACAAGAACTTTTAGTAAATAAAAAAGTTAACGATAATGAAATTAATACTCCAGAAAATAAAATTTATCATTTAGATTTAACAAAGTTAGTTAATAAAGAAGAAAAATTTATTAATTTTATTGATACCGCTAATGTTGATCTTAACAAAAATCCTGCTGATTTTGTTAATGAATATAACAATAAACATAAAAAAGAGAACATTGATGCAAATCAATTTTTATTATTATGTAAATGGTTATTTGGAAAAGATGGTGGAATAAATGTTGATGAGTTTATTAAGCCAATTCATTAATTTATGTCAATACTTCCGCCAAAAGATTGAAAAAAAATTTATGAATTATCAAACACGTATCCTAGTAAAGATAAAGTCTTTAGATGTTTTAATTATTTTGAACCTATAAAAACTAAGGTAGTAATTCTTGGACAAGATCCATATCCAACACTAGGGGACGCTAATGGTCTAGCTTTTAGTGTTGATAGAAGTGATCATTTGCCAAGTTCATTAACCAACATTTTTAAGGAACTTAAAAATGATTTAGGTATCAATAGAATTAATGGAGACCTATCAGATTGAGCAAAACAAGGAGTTTTATTACTAAATACATCATTAACTTTTAATAAACATAAACCAGAACTTATTAAATTTTGACAACCATTCATTGAAGATGTTATTCAATATATTGATAATCTTGTTAAAGGTGTTGTTTTTATTCTGTGAGGTAATTATGCTAAAGCATATTTACCACTAATTAAAAACAATAGTCAATATGTAATATCTTCAGGTCATCCTTCTTTTGCTGGTGTACATGGTAAATTTTTTAATACCAAACCATTTAGTAAGTGTAATCTAATACTTGAAAGTATTAATAAAACACCAATCAAATGGTAAATTATTCTCCGTATAATTTTCATTAGATGGAATGCTTATTTAATAGTAAATTATTATTTGCTGATAGTTCATCAGCCGGTGGGACGCCCACAATTGATGCTTTAGAAACTGTAGGAATCTTTTTTGGTTTTATTGCTTTATTAATTTTAATAATAGTTGCTAAAAAGATTCTTTATCGTTTGAAATATAAAAAACGTTTATATATCTTTCCAAGAATTGGAACCAAAGGTATTGCTAACATTGCTATGGTAATATCAATATCAGTCGTTGCTCTTTTATTATTAACAGTTTTAACAGCAGGAATTCTTGGTGTAGTTTTTAGAGCGTATCCTGGATGAAGAGTAACTGTTGAAGGAATCTTAATTAAGATAGGTGGGTTATTATTTGGACCAATTATCGGAATGTTCATTGGAGCAATTACTGATTTATTAGCAATCGCTTTAACGGCTGGAATGTTTCATTATGGTTTTTTTATAGTAGCAATTTCTTATGGATTATTATCAGGAATTGTTCGATCAATTTACAATATGTGTAAGAACAAGCAAACTGAATTTGTTTTTATCTCAACAATTTTAATTGGATTAATTATGGTAGCTTCAATTATTTTTACAATGACACAAATGCATATTTATGATGTTGCTTTATTTGGGATTAGTGTCAATGTTCCTAATTGAGCAATTGCATTAGAAATTGGTGGAGTGTATGCAATTGGGTTGGTTTTAATGTGAATATTAATGTTTGTTTACAATAAAAACCAAATTATTTGTTGGAGTTTAAGAATTAAAAATTTCTTTAAATTTAAATCAAAAATTGGTAATTTTAAATATTCATTAAAAAGAGAATATGATAAACAATCTATCGCCGATAAAGAACTAGAATGGTGCAGTAAGAATATTGAAAATATTAGTAAAATGAAATTTGAAATTGATCAAAAACAAAGTTTAATTCAGTTAAAAAAGAACAATTGACTTACAGATTTTATTCCTGTGTTAGTTTGTGTGTTGTTTGGGGAAATTATTATTCATGCTTTTTTAATTCCAACTTTTGATCATTCTATGACTGGACAACCATATTCGTTTTGGTTTGCCATTAGAGTGGTAACAATTGTTGCAATCGTTCCACTTAATATCTTAGTTATCTACCCTGTGTATCACATAGTATCGTTGAACATTCAATATAATTATCAAGATGATATTATTGAGAATGCTAACATTCCTTTAATGAATGATTAATCATGAAAATAACTATTGATGAAATTAAAAATTTAGCCGAAGAATTACATTTTGATTTAAATCAAGATGAATTAGAAAAATTAACTCAAAAAGCAGACGAATTATTATCGAAACTAAATGATTTAAATGATATTAACATTAAAAATGTTAAACCAATGCATTATCCACTTGATAAATCTGAACACCCTTTAAGAGAAGATGAACCTATTAAGGTAAATAATCCTGAAGAGTATTTGAAAAACACTAAGCATCGAAAAAATAAATTTGTGGTGGTTGAATAATGAAATCATTAATTGTTGATATACATAATAAATACATAAGTAAAGATATAGAACCAAAAAATCTTATATATCAGTATGAAAAAAATACCGACACTACTAATACTTTTATTACTCGTATAGATTTAAAAGAACAATTAAATTCACTTAATAGTTTAAAAAACAACAGTTTGCTATATGGTATTCCTTATGGAATGAAAGATAATATCTCTACAAAAGACATCAAAACAACAGGTGGTTCTAAGTTCTTTGAAGAGTATTACCCACCATTTGATGCTACTATATACACACTATTAAATAACGCTGGTGCCATTATGCTTGGGAAAACAAATCTTGATGAGTTTGGAATGGCAGGTACTGGTGTTTGATCAGCGTATGGGGATGTATTGAATCCGCATGATCATGATCGTATTGTTGGTGGTTCATCTTCTGGTAGCGTCAATTTAGTTGCGTGTGGTCAAGCTCCGTTTGCCATCGGTACAGATACTGGAGATTCAGTCAGAAGACCTGCTTCATTTGTTGGTGTGGTTGGTTTTAAACCGACTTACGGCTTGATTTCTCGTTATGGAGTGTTTCCGTATGCACCGAGCTTAGATTCAATTGGAATTAATGCTACAAACGTCACAGACACCGCCATTGTTGCTGATGTGATTTGTCAATATGACCAAAAAGATTATTCGTCACAAAAGATGGAACACACGTTTTACAAATCTTTAACAACGCATAAGAATATATGTGTGGGTGTTATTAAAGATTTAGAAAAACATCTATCTAAAGATGTACTTACATATTATCTAAAAGCAATTGACGATATTAAAAAAGCAGGTCACACAATTAAATATATTGATTTAGATGAAACATATTTAAGATCGGTTCATACAATTTATTATTGTCTTAGTTATGTAGAAGCGTACTCGTGCTATATGAATATTACTGGAATTACATTTGGCAAAAATCTTGGTGGTAATAATTATGATGAAATCATTACTAAAAATAGGACAAATGGAATTGGTATGGAAGCACGAGCGCGGATGATTATTGGTGCATACATAACTAAACATAATAATTTTGAGAAATATTTTTTAAGAGCTCAGAAGATTAGAAGATGATTAGTTAATGAATGGTTAGATAAAACAAAAGATGTAGATGTAGTTTTAACGGTTGGTGCAAGTAGTGTTGCCCCAAAAATTGAAGATGTTAAATCTAATAAATTTAGTTCCACATATGCAGATGATTTATTATGTGTAGCAAACATGGGAGGTTTCCCATCAATTACTATTCCATACGTAAACATTAATGGATTACCATTTGGATTAAATCTTACATGCATTCCTTTTGATGATCAAAAACTATTAGATGTTGCTTTAACATTTGAAGGATTATTTGAAAGGAGTAAATGTGAATAATTTCATTACGACTATTGGTATTGAAGTTCATACAGAATTAAATACAAAAACCAAAATGTTTTCATCGTCTTACGTTAATTCATATGATGAAGTTAATACCAATATTAATGAAATTGATTTAGGTTTACCTGGTTCAATGCCTACGCCTAACAAAGAAGCAGTTGTTAAGGCAATTAAATTAGCAAAGGCATTGAATATGAAAGTTGATTCGTTATTACGATTTGATCGTAAGAATTATTTTTATCAAGATTTACCAAAGGGTTATCAGTTGACTCAACAATATTTTCCAATTGGAAAAGATGGTAAAATATTAGATGTTAATATTGAAAGAATTCATTTAGAAGAAGACACTGCTAAACAGCAAATTGTTGATAATAAACTTTGTTTAGACTACAATCGATGTGGTGTGCCATTAATTGAAATTGTTTCAAAACCAGATATTCATTCTAGTCAGCAAGCGTTAAGGTATTTAAATGAATTAAAAAGGATATTAATATTTTTAAATATTAGTGATGGTAAAATGGAGGATGGTTCTTTTAGGGCAGATATTAATATTTCTGTAGCGCCAATTGGTGCTAAAACATTAGGCACAAGAGCAGAAATTAAAAATTTAAACTCATTTTTAGCAATCGAAAAAGCAATTGACTATGAATTTAATCGTCAAGTTAGATGTTTATTAAAAGGTGAAGTATTGCAACAAGAGACAAGAAGATGAGATGATGTTAAAAATCAAACCATTTTTATGCGTGAGAAATCTGATAATATTGATTACCATTTTTTTAGAGAACCAAATATTGTTGAAATTGATATTAATACTTTAGTTAAACAAACTAACATTAATCAAAATCAATTACCAATCAATATTAAAAATAATTTGATTAGTTTAGGTTTAAAAGAACAAACGGTAGAAACTTTATTAGATAACTTTGAGATGTATAAAGTTTTTTCATATATTAATGAAAAAGTTAATAAACCACAAATAGTTGCTACATGGATTATTAATGAACTTGGTGGATTATTAAAAAATGACAATAAATCTTACAAAGATTTATCGAATGATAAATTGAATTTATTTATTGAAATGATCCAAACATTAATTAATCAAAAAATTAATGGTAAACAAGCAAAAACTATTTTTGAAAAAATTTATTTAGAAAATAAATCTACTAAACAATTAATTAAAGAATTAGGTTTTATTCAAATAACTGATGAAAATTTAATTAAAGATTATTTACAAAAATATGTTGATGCTAATAAGAATATGCTTGAACAATACGATCAAAGACCAGAACGTGTTGAAAAATTCTTTATTGGTTTATTAATGAGAGACACTAAAGGGCAGGCAAATCCTAATATTGCTATCAAAATTTTAAAAAGTTTAATGAACAAATAGGTTGGTTGTTATACTTAACAACCCTTATTCTCTTAATGATTGTAAGGGCAGGAAGGATTCGTTATGAATCAATATTCCGACTCTTGAGTAACAGCATTCACTATTTGGAGTAATCCAATGTTTTGATAGGAGGTTAGTGCTGAACTCGAAAGAGTTCATTGTCTTAGTTCTTTTGTTGTTAGTAATTCTAGCAATAACCCTAAGATTAACTAGTTAATTATCAATTGCTGTGAAAGAGAGTAAAAGCAACCCGTCAAGGTTGCTTTTTATTTAAATAAAAAATGTGGAACGTCAATCCCACATTTAACAGCATTCACTATCTGTACTCTATATTTATACCACACTTTGATTAGGTTTATACAAGAAAATAGTAAATGCAATTAGTATTGCAATAAGTGTCACACCAACATCTGCAAAGACAGCAATTCATAAAGAAGCTGTTTCTAAAGTTTGGGAAATAACGAATCCCGAAACAATCGTAAAAATAAAAACGATTGCTTTAATTGCTAATGCAAAAATCATATTCATTCTTGCTGTTTTAACAGTTCTTTTAGAAATAGTAATTACTTCAAGAATTTTTAAAACATTATCATTTGTAATTACAACATCACTAGTTTCAATAGCGAGATCGCTACCAATATTTCCCATAGAAATACCAACATCAGCTTTAGCTAATGCTGGAGCGTCATTAACACCATCACCACAAAATACTATTTTACTATTACTATTTTTCAATTGCTGTTCTAAATAATTTACCTTTTCAATTGGTGTTAGTGAATATTTGTATTTACTAATATTTAATGTTTTGGTAACTTTTTCAACCGTTTGTTGATTGTCGCCTGATAGCAAAATTGGTTGTATATTCATTTTGTTTAATAAATCAATACATTGTTTTGATTCTTGTTTAATAGAATCACCAACACAAATTGAAGCAATAAATTTATGATCGCTTGCAATAAAAACTGTTGTAGAACCACAATTGTCTTCAATAACATTAATGTTGTATGATTCTAGTAATTCCTTATTACCAATCACAATTTTATGATTTTTATATTTACCAATTAATCCTTGTCCGGGAATGGTTTTCATATCTTTTACATTGTTACGATCAATTGTTCCTTTAAATTCTTTAACAATTGATAAACCAATTGGGTGTGTTGAAAAACATTCAATATGAGCAACCATATCTATTAATTCATCTCGATTGATATTTTTATCATAAATATGGATATGGTTAACCTCAAATACGCCTTTAGTTAAAGTTCCAGTTTTATCAAAGATAACTTTGTTAGCTTTAGCAAGGCTTTCAATATAGTTAGCTCCTTTGATAAGAATGCCATATTTACTACTTACTCCAATCCCTGAAAAGAAACTTAAAGGAATGGAGATAACTAAAGCACATGGACATGATAGGATTAGAATAACAACTCCTGTTCTAATTCACGTGAATCATGTTGCGGAACTATGTAAATTGATACATAGTGGAGGAATAATTGCAAATATTATTGCTAAACAAAATACAAGTGGTGTGTATCATTTAGTAAAACGATTAATCATATTTTCTGTTTTTGATTTAGATTCACTAGCTTTTTTAACGATTGCAATAATTTTAGTTAAAGTAGAATTCTTATTATCTTTAGTAACTTGAATTTGTATAGGAGATGATAAATTAATAGCCCCACTAATGACTTCGTCATTAATTTTGTAATGTTTAGGTATTGATTCGCCATTAATTGTTGATAAATCTAAAGAAGAGTCTCCTGATACAATAATTCCATCTAACGCAATCCGATCACCTGGATTAACAAGAATAATATCACCAATTTTTATTGTATCAGGAGACACTTTAAAAGTTTCATTGTTTTTACAAAGTAAAACAGTTAATGGTTTTAAATTTAATAAAGATTTAATAGATTGTTTAGATTTATCAATTGCTTTATCTTGTAGTAATTCACCAATTTGATAAAGCAAAACAACTGCAATTGCTTCAGGGAATTCCATTTCTCCACCAGGGAATGCAAATATTAAAAATGCTGCAATTGATGCTAGCATCATTAATGAATATTCGTTAAAAAAATCTTTTTTAATAAATCTTTTAAATGTTTTAATTCAAATGTCATAAGCAATGTAAACATATCCAACAATCGCAATAGGAAGGACAATGTATCATTTAATGTTTGTATATTTTAAAACCATACAAACTATGAAAATGCAAGCAACAATAATGATTCTAATAATCGGATTTAAAAGAAATGTAAATAATTTTTTCATGAAAAAAATTATATTCTTTAATGAGTGTTTTGTAATTTTGTGAACAATAAAACATTAATTATTACTAAAAAGTTATAAAATAAAAATTAATATTAGTTTCTATAACAAAAAAGTTATATAATACGAATATGAAAATAAGTAATGCTGTACAAATCTCAATGTATATAACTATGGAACGTAAAAAACAACACATTACACAACAAGAAATTGCTCGCAAGCTTAATATATCGTTCAAGAAATATAACGAATTTGAAAATAATAAGACATTTTTAAAAATTAATGAACTTATACTGATAATGAAAATATTAAACATACCTTTCGCTATGGGAGAAAATTAAATGAGTAAGAAATTGAATGTTTATTTAAACAACACACTATATGGGACAATTATTTTTAACAAAAATAATGTTCTTTTCAATTATTCAAATGACTTGTCAATAAACGAATTAATGTCGTTACCTTTGTCTTTTTCATTATTGTCATATCCTTCTCCAAAATGAAATAAAGTAAAAATATTTATAGAAAATTTGAAGAATGAAAATCAAAGATGACTTAAAGTTCATCAACTAGAAGATAAATTTGACTTTAATAATAATTATGAATATTTTAAAATGTACGGAATTGATTGTTTGGGCGCAATTAAATTTATTGAGCCAGGTAAAGAATCGTCATTATTAGGTTTTAATGACAATTTAAAAGCCATTTCATTAGAAGAAATTGATGTAAATATGGATTGTCTTTATAGCAATGAACAGTTAACGATTAATGAAAAGAATCAAATGATTTCACTAAGTGGGGTTCAGGGCAAAATTGGTTTAACTTTTAAAAATAATTCTTGATATGTATCAAACGGTACAACTCCATCTACTCATATATTGAAAGTTGGATTAAAGAATGTTAGCAATCAAGAATTAATGGAATTTTATAGTTTAGAAATTTTAAAGCAAATTATTGGTAAAGAAAGTGTAGTTGACTGTGAATTAAAAATTACACCAAAAGGGAATGAATATTTAATTTCTAAACGTTACGATCGTGAAATCATTAACAATCAGATTATGAGAATTCATCAAGAAGATTTTTGTCAAGTTTTATCTATATCGCATTATCAAAAATATGAATATCAAAATGGTGTTAATTCAAAAATGATTATCGATTTTTTAAGAAAATATTCAAGTAATCCTCTAAAAGATATTAACATTTTTGTTAAAACTCTATTTTTAAATTACATCTTGTTATGCCCGGATGGACATGGTAAAAATTATTCTTTTTTAATAAAGAAAGATAATTTTAGATTAGCCCCAATATATGATTTTTGTAGTGTTGCTCATTTAACAAAAGAACAAATGAGAGGCGGATTAAACGAAATTGCAATGAGCATAGATGGTGTAAAGATATTTTGCACAATTAAAAGTGCTAATATTAAACGTTTTCTACAAAAAAATAATTTAGATATCAATGAATATAAAAATGAATTATTAATAATTTGTAAAGCATTACCAAATATTATTGAAAAGATTTTTAATACATATAAAGATAAATATTCATCTTTAAATTTGCTATATTACAACATTAATAAAAATCTTTTAAAGTCAATTAAACTATTTGAAGAAGAATTGCTAAAATTGTAATTTTTTAGATATGAAAAGAAAAAAACAAACTATATCACAAGATTAAATGCTCTATCAGAATTTATCATTGCTTATTAATAATTCCACCACCTAAGCATTTGCTATTTTGATAAAAAACTGCAAATTGTCCAGGAGTTACGGATAAAGTTTTTTTATATGTAATTAAAACCTTGTTATTCTTAATAATAAATTTTCCTTTAATCAATTTTTGACGATGTCTAAATCTAATATTAACATTGTGATTCTTTGGAACACTGTTAATTCAATTAAAGTTAATAATTTCTGCATTAGTACTATTTAAGAATTTATCTTTATGTTTTTGGTCGCAAACATATAAAATATTTTTTTTAATATCTTTACTACAAACAAAATATTTTTCTTTAGACCCCCCCAAACCTAATCCTTTATTTTGTCCGTATGTAAAGAATGTAACTCCATCATGTTTGCCAATAATTTGTTTATTAACAATATCTACAACATCCCCTTGTTTTATTGGAAAATAATTATTTAAAAAATCTTTAAACTTTCTTTCTCCAATAAAACAAATACCAGTTGAATCTTTTTTATTTCAATTAATTAGATTTTGTTTATGAGCTATTTCCCTTACTTTATTTTTTGGTAAGTGTCCTATAGGAAAGATAGTATGTTGTAATTGCTTTTGGGTTAATCAACATAAAAAATAAGTCTGATCTTTATCTTGGTCTTTTGCCTTAGTTAAAAAATACTGATTATTAATTTTTTTAGCATTAGCATAATGACCCATCGCAATTTGATCACAATTAAAATGTTTTTTTACATATTTAATAAATTCATCAAATTTGATGTATTTATTACAAAGAATATCTGGATTTGGTGTTCTTCCTGATTGATATTCTTTTAATAAATACTTAAATACTTTATTTCAGTATTCATCAATAAATTCTGTTCGATAGATTTTAATGTTTAATTTATCGGCTACTAATTTTGCATCATTAAAATCCCTTTGAGCATTACATTGTTTGTAATCATCATTAACATGTCCTTTAATATCATTATTAAGATATGTGTCTCAGTTTTGCATAAATAATCCAATTACTTCGTATCCTTGTTTTTTTAATAAGTATGCACAAACTGAAGAATCTACTCCACCTGACATCCCTAGAATTATTCTTTTTGAGCTATTTTTCATTAGAAAATGATTATATGTTGCTCTTATCAAAGTTAGGTTGAGTATTTAACATGAAAAATTGATTGGTATAATGAATAAGTTAATTCATGGATAAAACTAAGAATAAAAAATGTAAGAACTTGTTAGTTAAAACTGCTAACCCAATTTTAACTAAACAAGATTTAAAAAACTTTGCGTGTCGTAGTTTTTCTGTTAAAAAGTTTAACTCTGGTGTAGTAAGATTCTCAAGACTTTATTCTTTAAATAAAACTTGAATGAAGTATTTGGTGGCTGCTATCGTTGGTTTAATAATGTCAATTGCGACAGTTTTGTTAGTTGAAGTAACTGGTTTATATACAGGTGGTTTTGGTGCTTTTTTACAAGGAGTTGCTCGTTTAACATATTCTGGAATATCTAATAGTGTGCTAAAAGATAATCCATATATTGCACAGATAATATTTAATGCAATGTTTTGGGGTTTATATTTATTGTTGAATATACCTTTATCAATCTTTGCTTTTAGAAAAATTAGTCATCAATTTGTAGGTTTGTCATTGACTTATTTAATTGTTCTACAAGGAATGGGATTTGTTTGAGGTATTATTCCACATATTCATGATCTTCAAATATTTGGTAACACACAAACAGTTAATGAACATTTAGCAAATTTTAATATTCAATCAATCATTTTTAGTCCAAATTGATTTCCAACAGAGATTAATGGCTCATGAGATTGATCTCAATTAAAATCATCAACAGATCCAGGTGTTGACCACAACATTGTTTCGACAGTTACTAATGAAAACATTACTCGTGCTTTTTTATTAATTGTTTATTGTATAGTTTTCTCATTAATTTCTGGTTTATCGTATGCAATTATGTTTAGCATTGGTGGTTCAACAGCGGGTAGTGATTATTTAACAATTTATTGATCACAAGAAAAAAATAAAAATGTTGGTGGAGTGTTTGCCATCATTAGTAGTGTAAGTATGTTTCTAGGCATATGTATGGGAACATATGGAGCTGGCGGAATTATTGATAGTAGTAAATATTTGGGGTGACAATATTTCTTTAGCGCAAACTTGTTTGCATCATTAGTCTGAGTGTTCTTAAATGGGTGACTAATTGATAAATGATTCCCATGACACAAACTTGTTCGTGTTGAAGTTTATTCTAATAAGGTTAATGAAATTAATGACGAACTAAAAACCATTAAGTATACTCACCCTACAACATTATTAAGCGCTACAGGTGGATATTCAAACAAACCAACCAAGATGCTGTTATCAGTTTGTATGATTGTTGAATTGCCTGAATTAATTAAACAAATTAGAAAAGTTGATGATCAGTGTTTAATTTCGTCAAGTTACATTGCAGATATTGATGGAAGAATGTCGGTTCAAAAGCAAACAAACTAATGACTTTAAAAAATCAAGCAATTAATTTATTTAAAAGATATATTAACGAACCAATTAAATCTATTAAACAAATTCATAATGGTTTTACCAATACATCTTTTAAAATCAATAATTATCAAGTTAGACTTGGCGGAACGAACAAACAAGTTAACCGCTTAAATGAAAATAAAATAATTAATACAATTTTAAAAGATGATTTTGTTTATTACGATAAATCAAATGGTAATGCAATCAAAAATTGAATTATCGGTAAAAATCCAAATCAGTCAATTATTAAAACATGTGACTTTATAAATAAGTTTATTCATGTAGTTAATAAGTTACATAATAGTAAACTTAAATTAATTAAACATAATCATCTTGATTGTTTAAAAAAGAGTAAACTACAAGATTCTATAAAAAAATTTTATATCAGATTGATTAATGAAATTAAAGACGATAAAATTGTACCTTGTCATAATGATTTATCAATTGAGAATATGTTGATTGATAAAAATAATAATGTAATTTTGATTGACTATGAATGAGCAAGGATGAATAGTATCTATTGAGAGTGCGCAAACTTTATTAGAAATACAAATTACAATTTAAAACAAATTAATTTATTTTGTAAGTTAGCAAAATTAAATTACGAACATATGAAAAAATATCTTTTTATATGTTCGTGTTATGCTTATCAATGAACTTTTAATATGCCTCAAACAAATAAGGTGTTGTCTTATCGCAAGATAACTTTTACAAAAATGATGTTTTACTATAATTTGCTCAATGAAAAAAATAGATAATAAGCATATTTATAAAAATAGAGTTTTTATAATTGCAATTATTGCAAGTGTTATTATTTTTGGATCACTTGTTCATTCTTTTGTAAGTGATTTTTTACAAGTTTTTGATATCAATAAACCGTTTGCTGGAATTGTTGCCAAGGTATGATTTAATGGTATTGGTTATTTTACCAAACAAACCAATTTATTATGTTTAATAGTTTTGTTAATTTTTATATTTAAACCGTCACTCTTTTTTAAAAAAAGTAAATTAGTAATGTCAACGACTATATACATATCCATTACTTGTCTAATTTGTTGGGTGGTAATGGCTCCAGTATATGCAATTACAAAAACTGCCAATTGAATGAATCCAAACACAATGATATCTTTAGGGTTGTTGCATATCGTTGTACCTTTTATGTTTTGGGCATGAATTATGCTCATTTTTTATGATAAACACTATCATTTTATTGACAATAAGGTAGATTTGAAATTCATGCTATTGGTTGCAAGTATTTATCCAATCGTTTACATTATTTATTGCTTATTCATTAATTTTATACCGATGGATTCTAAATTAATTTATGGTTATCAAGTTCATAATCGTGATGGTTCAATATATACAGAAACATGTTATATAAGTATTTATGGAATAATTACTAACTTCAATCCGAAATGTTGTTTACCAACTTTTGATAACGGAACTTGATGACATGATGCCAGTAACCAACAAGGTAATCCAGTAATGATTACTATATATATAGGTTTTGTGCTTATTATTGTTGGTTGTATATTAACTTGAACATTAATATTTAATCATTTTCAAAAACATTTACATTAAAATTAATCTATGAATAAAGATGTAATTATTGCGTGCGATTTTAATGATAAAGAACATTTTTTTAAGTTTATTAATATTTTTGAAAATGAAAAGCCTTTTTTAAAAATAGGTTATCAATTATTTTATAGTGAAGGGATTGAACTAATAAAACAATTAAAAGAGAAAGGTTATAAAATATTTCTTGATTTAAAACTTCATGACATTCCAAACACTGTTGAACATGGAATTAAAAGTTTAGTAAAACTAAATGTAGATTTTATTACAGTCCATGCTGCTGGTGGAATTCAAATGATGGAATTAGCAGTTAAAGCAACAAAAAACACTCAAACAAAAATATTAGCAGTGACTCAATTAACATCAACATCACAGAAAATGTTGGAAGATGAATTGTTAATTGATCGGAAAATAAGTGATGTTGTTAATCGATATGCGGTTAATGCTTTAAATGCAGGAGTTTATGGTATAGTTTGTTCTGCACAAGAGTCAAAATATACCAAAGAAAAGATATCTAATAATTTAATTACGGTTTGTCCTGGAATAAGACTTGATAAAAAACAAACTGATGATCAATCAAGAGTAATGACACCAATTGAAGCAAAACATAACTTTGCTGATTACATTGTTGTTGGTAGACCAATTACTAACTCTTCTAATCCACTAGAAACTTATTTAAAAATTAAAAAAGACTTTTTAGGATAATGTGTATAATATTCACCAAGTTAAATCAGTGTATTATTTAATGTTTATGTTTTTAAATAGAGGTTAGAAATAATTATGGCTAAGATTGAGTTTTTTGCTTTAGGTGGATTAGATGAACGCGGTAAAGAGTGTTATGCGTTGACTATTAATGGTGACACATATCTTTTAAATTGTGGAATTACCACCCCACCAGCAATTGGGTTAGGGATTAAGAAAATTATTCCAGACATTAATTGGATTAACGATAATAAACAAAATATTAAAGGGATATTTGTTTTAGCCCCTTCATATGAAAGGTTTGGAGCATTAGAACATTTTTATCAAAATGTTACAAATATCCCTATTTATACAACTGATGTTGGTGCAAGTATCATTACAACATATTTTAATAAAAGAGTTAAACGAAATTCTCCTCAACCAGTTAAATTGAATATTCGTATATTACAACCATTAAAGTCAGAAAAAGTTGGTAACACACAAATTACACCATTTAGAATTACCAATTCTATTCCTCATTCGGTTGGTTTAATATTTAATACTCAAGATGGTAATATCGTTTATCTTGATGATTTTATTATTTCTTCTAATAAAAATAGTGCTTTTGAAGATCAATTATTAGAAATTAATAAAATTACTAATCATAAAAATTTAATGTTGATTAGCGGAACTGGCAATGTTTTTAATGGGAATGGTTTTACTAGTCCAAACCATAAGATATCCGGTTTTGTTGACAGTGTTTTATTTGATGCACCATCAAGAACAATCGTTGCTTGTTACGATGACGATATTTATAAAATATTATCAGTTGCTTCAACAGCAATGAATAAAAATAGGCCAGTGTGTGTATATAGTAACACGCTTGGTGAAGTATTTAAATATTTGCATGATAAAAATATTTTTAATCAAAAAAATTTTTTGTTCATCAATGATAACGAATTAGATAAAAGTAATAATGCAGTTATTATTGTTACTGGAACGCCATCAAGATTGTTTACAAAGCTTGAAAAAATTCTTAATGACGATGATCCGAAAATTCATGTTAAGAGCGATGACACTTTTATTTTTGTAGAAAACACTGTTAATGGTTTTGAAAAATTAGAAGCAGAAATGTTTGATAACGTTGCTAAAAATGATATTAAACATTACAAAATACCAAGTAGTGTTCTACCAGTTTCTGCTTCTAAAGAAGATCAAAAATATTTAATTGAAATTTTAAAACCAAAATATATTATTCCAATTTCTGGTTTATATATGGATTTTATTGCTTATTCAAAAGCAATTTATCAGACAGGATTTTCTAAACAAAATATGATTATTTTAGATAATGGGAAATGTGTCAAAATCACCTCAGGAGAATTAGAAGACAAGAAATCGTTTGTAGAGTTAGAACAAAAATTTATTTCATCAGTTGGAGTATTAGACGTTGGTGCTAATAGTATGTTTGAGCGTGATCAAATGAAAGAAAATGGTGCGGTCTTATTAAGCATTTTATTTGATAAACAATCACAAACTATTAAACGATTTAATTATGATTTAGTTGGTATTACTAATTTAAGTGAATCAAATAAAGTAATTATCAATCAGATTAATACAGAATGTAACAAACAAATTACTTCATTAATTGTTGAAGAAATGAAAAAAAGCAAACTTGATATTAAAGAAATTAAAAATGTTATTAGAAAAGTTGTTGATAAGCAATATGAGAAAAAGTTTAATAAGAGACCATTAGTCATAACAACTATAATGTTTACAAAGAATTATTAAGTGATATGTCAACTATTAAGCTAAACGAGGGACAAACATTAAAAGTAGAAAGTTTAGCCACCACCCAAAAACAAATTGATGAATTAAATTCATCAATCAATAAAGTTAAAAAACAAAAAAGTAAATCGTTTAGATGACTTTATTTTTTCTTATTTATAGTGACACTAATTTTAGTTTGCCGTATCCCATATGTTGGCAGTTATTTAGATTCTTATGTATTTGAATTTATCTTCGGGAATGTTAAATATGTACTTTATCTATGATTATTATTACTATTCTTTTTTAAGTTTTTTAATTTTAGTTTTAATAAATTTTTATATTCACGTAGATTTGTTATAGGAGTAGCATTGTTAACACTAGGTGGATTATTAATTATTTCTGTTGTACAGTATTATTTAATAACAAAAATCAATGAAAATGGTTTTGTCAAAGGGATGGTTGAATACATTGCCAACTTTAATACTTGAGCACAACAAAAAGGTACTAATTTATATCAACCATTTATTTGTACTATTTGAGAAAAACAGCAGTATCCCGGATTAGATGCTGGTGTAATTGGTACGTCTATTACTTATGCTTGATTATGAGTGACTATTATCGTTTTGGCACTTGTCGCTTTAATGTTAATTGTTTCGGGTGTATTAGTTTTCTTTAACAAAACAGACACTAAGGGCGTGACAATGATTCGTAAATGATTAATTAAACTCCTTGGTGGTAATTTGAATAACAATGCTTATGATGAATTGGCCGTACAAAAAGGAGATTGTAAAATCAATTCAATTAAAGAAATTGAAATTAAGCAAGAAGCTAATAAGATAGAAAGACTAACACCACCAATAAGTTTTTTGACCGACACTAGTATTGATACTTATTATGAAAACAGAAGTAATAGTGAAAAATATCAAAAAACTATTGATAAATTTATTAAAGATTTAAATTTTCAAGCTTCTTTTATTAAAACAAATATTATGGCACAATTTTGTGAAATTTGCTTTGAGGTTGATGGTCAAACTGCGATTAATGAGATTTTAAGAAAACAAGCAGAATTATTACAGCAACTAAAAATTTCTTCATACAACATTACATTTAAGGGAAATATTATTAAATTTGAAATACCTAATAAAAAGATATCAAAAATTTCTTTGAGAAATATTTTTAACACTACTGGCGATATCTCTTCCAATAAAGCAATTGCGGGTATGGATTTAGAAAATAATCCTTTATTATTGGATTTTAACAAACATAATAATGCTTTGATTGTTGGTATGAAAGGTAGTGGTGGTGCAATGGTGTTAACAACAACATTAATTTCATTAGCATATACAAATCGTCCGTTTGATTTATCTTTCATTATGATTTCTGTTTATGGTGATAAATCATTAAAACAATTTAACGATCTACCACATTTAACTTCGCCAGTTATTACTGAAATTGATGATGCCATTATTAAATTACATGAAGTAATAGAAATTATTAATGATCGTAAAAATAGATTTAAAGATGCAGGCGCATCAACTCTTGAAGAATTTAATAAATATCAAACAAGCGATGCTTTAAAACTTAAATCGATTGTTTTAGTAATTTCGTCATTCGACAAAATTATTAAAATGAGTTTACAAAATACTGAAATTCTTTCAACAATTCTAGAAGATGGGAATAAATATGGTGTTAACACCATATTACTATCTACAAATATTAATACAGAAGTTTTAACTTCAACAATTTATGACAATTGTAATGCAAAGTTTATTTTAAGATTAGAGTCAGAACAAGAATCGTTGAAAGTATTTGATAGTTATCGTGGTATTCAATTATTTGGTAATGGTGATGGTTTCTTTATAGATGCTAAAGCACAAAAAAAGACACGCTTCCAATCATGTTATATGAACATAAAGGAGCTAGATGAAATCATTAATATCATTAAAAAGTTTTATGCAATCAAAGAAACACAAATTTAGCACAAATAAAATAAATACATTAAATAAAAATATGTATAATATAGCACCATTTTAATAAGGAAGGAAAAATTTAAATATGGCAGAAAAAGAAAAATTTGATCGAAGTAAACCACACGTTAACATCGGTACAATTGGACACATTGACCACGGTAAGACAACTTTAACCGCTGCAATTTGTACATACTTAGCAAAGAAGGGATTAGCGACTGCAAGAGACTATGCATCTATTGATAGTGCACCAGAAGAAAAAGCTCGTGGTATTACTATTAATACAGCTCACGTTGAATACCAAACAGCAAATCGTCACTATGCACACGTTGACTGTCCAGGACATGCTGACTACGTAAAGAATATGATTACAGGTGCTGCACAAATGGATGGAGCAATCTTGGTTGTTGCTGCTGGTGATGGTGCAATGCCTCAAACCCGTGAACACATTTTGCTTGCTCGTCAAGTTGGTGTTCCTCGTATTGTTGTTTTCATTAACAAATGTGATGTTGTAAGTGATCCAGAAATTCAAGAATTAGTTGAAATGGAAATTAGAGACTTATTAACTTCATATGGTTTTGATGGCGCTAATACTCCAGTGATTCGCGGTTCAGCTTTAGGTGCTTTAGAAGGTAAACCTGAATGAGAAGCTAAAATTCAAGAATTAATGGATGCAGTTGATGCATACATCCCAACACCTGTAAGAGATGTTGATAAGCCTTTCTTATTACCAATTGAAGATATCTTTACAATTACTGGTCGTGGTACAGTTGTTACTGGACGTGTAGAACGTGGTAAAGCTAAAATGAACGAAGAAGTTGAAATCGTTGGTTTAAAACCTACTAAGAAATCAGTTATTACTGGTATTGAAATGTTTAGAAAACAATTAGATGAAGCTTTAGCTGGTGATAATGCTGGTATTCTTTTAAGAGGTGTAGAAAAGACCGATGTTGAAAGAGGACAAGTTCTTGCAAAACCTGGTTCAATTACCCCTCACAAGAAATTTACATGTCAAGTTTATTGTTTAAAGAAAGAAGAAGGTGGAAGACATACTCCTTTCTTAAATGGATATAGACCACAATTCTACTTTAGAACAACTGACGTTACTGGTTCAATCAACCTAAAACAAGGTGTTGAAATGGTAATGCCTGGTGATAATGCTGAATTAACAGTTGAATTAATTGCTCCTATCGCTATGGAAAAAGGTTCTAAGTTCTCTATCCGTGAAGGTGGAAGAACAGTTGGCGCTGGTTCAGTAATTGAAATTCTTGCTTAATTAAGTTTTTAAAATATTTCGTAAATATCGGTATCACTACCGATATTTTTGTTTATATAATGAGAACAATATAATTTGATAGAGGAAATTATGAAAGTAATTAATACAGAAAAAGCCCCAAGTGCCGTTGGACCATATGTACAAGGAATCATTGCTGGAGATTTTTTATATGTTTCAGGTCAAATACCATTTGACCCAGTTACAATGCAAAAAGTTAGTGAAAATGTTAAAGATCAAACTAGACGTTCATTAGAAAATGTAAAAGCTATTATTGAAAATGCCGGTGCTACTTTACAACAAGTTGTTAAGTGCGGTGTCTTCTTAAAAAACATGGATGATTTTGCAGCAGTTAATGAAGTGTATGGTGAATATTTTAATAATTGAAGACCAACAAGAAGTTGCGTAGAAGTTGCAAGACTTCCTAAAGGTGTATTAATAGAAATAGAAGCAATTGCTTATTTAAAGAAAGATTAATTAATTTATGCCAAAACAGTTATCCCAAAAACAATCAAGTCCTAAAAAACTTGGTTTTATGTCATGCATTTTAGTTGTTATTGGCTCATGCATTGGAGCAGGAATATTTTTTAAAAATGCCTCAATATTAGGTAATGCTTGAGGTAGTATTGTCCTTACCATTATTTGTTGATTAGTAGCAGCAACTGGTATATTGTGTATATCATTAGCGTTAGTTGAATTAATTTCAGGATGTAAAGGGACATCAAATTTAGGTATTGGTTATTGAGTTAAAACGTTTAATAATCGATATTTATATAAATCATGTCGTAATTTTATGGTTTATATCTATAATCCAATTTTAATTATTTCTATTGCATATTATTTTTTTCAAGCTATTTTTACTGCTTTCTTTCCTTGTTTTTCTTTTTTTGTTCCTTGATGGTTACTAGCGTTATTAGCATTAATATTAATTACGTGGTGTTTCTTTGTTAGTGGATTATCAACACGTGCATTTAATATTCAAAACTGAATCGTAATGTGCTTAAAATTTATTCCATTAGTATTTGCAATATTAATTGGTTTTATTTTTATTTATTTTAATCATGGAATAGTGGACGGTAATAGTGCGTGAATTAATGGGAATCATACTCCTGCTAATAAATTGTTATCTAATTTCTCACCAGTTTTAGGAGTGATAGCTTCTATTCCTGCAATTATGTTTGCTTTTAATGGCTTTTATTATCCCGCAAATATGACCAGTCAAATGAATGAACCAAAAAAACTACCAAAAATTATGATTATTGGAATTATTCTTGTAACAATTATTTATATATTGATTAGTGTTTCAATTTGCTTATGTTCAAAATCTGGTGATATCCAAGGTTTACAAAGTTGATTAGATGAGCATAAAGTAGGGTTTCTATATAGTTTAATGTATGTATTAATATCTATTGGATTATTAAGCGTTATTAATGGAACAACTGTTGGTTATGTCAATATCGCTCAAGAATTAATTAAATCAAAAGAAGTTGTGTTTAATGAGCGATTTGATAAGTTATCAAACAAAATTCATAATAAACCATTACCAGGAGCATGTTATGGATTCATATTTACATTTATATTTTTTATTATTTGTACTTTAATTGGATGTTTCTTCGCTAATTCTGATGGTATTCCTACTCCAAGTGGAAAGTTTGGAGGATTTGATACTAATTCAACTGGTTTATTATCGTTTGTTGATTTAATATCTAATTGAGATGTGATGTTTGTAATTTGTTTTATTGGTGTTGCTATATTAGGTGGTATGATTAATCGTAAAACTAATAAAGTAAAAGTAACAAAAAATAAAATGTTTCTACCAACAGCAATTGTTTCAGTAACATTTGTTGGTATTTCACTTTTATATATGGTTGTTGCCCAATTTGTTGATTTAGGAATTGTGGCAGTAGCAAATAAAAATATTTGAAATATGAACGCAGAAAATTCTAATCAATGGAATATAGATCTAATCACACAAATATTAGGTATTGTAATGCTACTTATTTATTCTGGTGTTGCTTTTATTCCTTCGTTAATTAGTGAAAAATCAATAAAACAGGCTTAATGGCCAAATTGGGTTGGTTTTCTAGGATTTAGATATTCAAAAAAGGTTTATTTTATAACCATTTTTATATTTTTAAATCTCCGAACTATACAAATGTTAGTATAGTTCAATG
>JAISGU010000046.1 GCA_031262935.1 Mycoplasmataceae bacterium
CGAAAACACAACGGTATGAAATATCAAAATCAAATGCAGTTAATCGAACTCTATTTGTTTAAAAGAAGCAAGGTGTATAATGAATGCAAGTTAGACAAAAAATTTGAGACTTAACTCATGGATATTTATTCAACTTTTGAAAAGATACGAATAGAGCAGACAGCATACGACCATTTCAATTGATAGGCGCTATTTTAAAAGTTATTGTTTAAAACTAGACTCTCTGTTTATACACACATTCGTATATATGAGCGATTATACATATTAATAAATATGTATATGAGATAACCCTCTTTTAGCTTTTCACCACAACTTGTGTAGTTTTGTTTCTTCTAACTAATTTGTATATTAGAAATCCAATTAAACCAACAATTAATAATGAACAAATAAAAATAATTAAATCACGGCGATTCTTTTGTTTTTTTAAAGCATCAATCTCTTCTTGTGGAACTATTAAGAAGTTATAAAAGTTTTCAATACGACTATATCTTAAATAATTTGTTAATAATAATACAGCGTGAAGAATAACTGTAATTAATAATGTTCCAACTGTACATCAAAAGATGATTTCGAAGATTCCATATTTCCAAAATAATTCCCCACTAAAATCTCAGTAACCAAAACCATATCCTAATGACTTTGTCATGGCTCAAGACACAATGAAATTAATTAATATCACAAGCAAACACACACCATAAGAAGTTGCGGACATTCAATTAACGTTAATATAACCAACTTTTAATCGTTTATATAACTTAACGGTGTTAATTGATAATGTTTTTTCATCTTTAAAATTAATTGTTTTTGCTTCTTGTCTAAACATATAAAACTTATTTGTATAAACAATTCATAACGATACTAGTAATACAACAAGCGGAATTAATAATAAAGAAACAAAGGAGTTAATTTCAGTGCTCGCAATAATTAAATATAGTGCTCACCCCATTAATCCTAAACCACTCAACAATAGAATTGTTCAAATTAGAAATATCGCAAAAGCATTTTTAATTTCTCTTTTATAAAAAGTCGGGAAATATGATGCAAAAGGATTAATCTTATTAATTCTTCTTGTATCACTTGCCGCAACCTTAATATCATCTAAATGTTGACGAATTGTTTTTTGAGCAACTGATTCTTCTTGCAAAGCTACTTTAATTGTTCCTAATTGATGAGTTGTGTATGCCATAGACTCATTATTAAAATGAACTTTTTCATTTTGTGATACGGCAATCGATTGAGTTTTTAAAACATCCATAATACTATTTAATAATAACTTAATTATTTGTATAGTTTAAGAGTTTTTAACTTATTTATATTAATAAATAACTTTCTACCTGTTTTAGCTTCATGATGATTATTTTTCAAAACCAAATCAGCTGTAAAATGTACATTTCTAGTTATTAAATTACTACCAACTCCATAAAAATCAATTGGACATTTATGTTTTTTTCAATTTAATATTTTTTGGTTATTAATACCACTAGAAACAATGATTTTTGTATCTTTCATGTTGTATTTATCTAACATTTTTCTAGTGTAATGAATTAATTGTCAACTAACACCATATGCTGTCTTATCGTTTTTTAATCGATTAATTCCTTTATCAATCATATTAGACGATGTATCGATTCTAACTGCAAAAATGTTATGAAATTGTTCAGACAGTTTTTTAATCTCACTGCCAACATCGTTATGATAATCAATTAAAGCGATAGAATTAGCTGACCCATATTCATTAATGTAGTCTTTCATCGCGTTATTTAAATTTCCATCGTATAGTTGGATTAAAGCATGCGGAATTGTACCAGTAACTTTAATATTTTTATCACTCTTAAATAATTCTACTGATGCATCTGTTACAAAGTTTCTAACACCAGCAACATAAGCTGCGTAACCATCATATGGTTGGATTAAATAATCATCTGTACGATCAGCCATATAAATTAATTGTTTTGACTTTATAAGTTTTAGCATTTGGCTGCAGTTGTTACATGTTGATGATCGTCTTGCTAATATTCCATCAATAACATTTTCTAAATAACCAAAATCTTGGTAATAACCAAAAATCAACAATACAGGAGTTTTACCTTTCACTAAATCACCATCTTTTCTACCGTAAATTTTTAAATTTTTAAGTTGTGATGGAGTTAAACAAGATTTAAGTAATTGTACTGATTCATTAATTCCGCACACTTTAATAATTTGGTTATCAAAATGCATAAATTGCATACAAACAACATCATTTGGACGATATTTTTTAACGATATGAGTTGCTTTATTAAAATAACACGCTGAATAATAACCTTGTTTTAATCTTGAATCAAAAGTAAATTTCATTAAAATATTTTTCGCTCCTGTTTGCTAAAGATTCTAATTATATTTTCGCGATGTCTAATTGTAATTAAAATTGCACAATAAATAATGATAATCATTATTATTAATTGAAATTGTCAATCTGGTTGAATAATGGTTCCATAATTCAAATATAAAAATAAAACTTTAGGAATTCATACTAAAAAAGCAGATAGTCAGCTTGTAAGAATTGATCCAAGGCTAATATATTTAAATAGTAAAATTAAAATAATAAAAATTCCTAGAGCAATTAAAGCAATTCATGGAGAGATAGCAAATAATAATCCTCCCGTAGAAGCAACACCTTTTCCCCCCTTGTATAAATCGCATTTTTTTAGATCAAATTTAAATTTAAAAATTGCTATCAAATAGGTGATTGGAAAACAATGACCAATTACTGTCCCAATACCTGCTAGATAAATAGTTGTTTGCAATGTAGTATTTCCTACATATCAATTATGAATTGAATATTTAAAAATCACTCAAGCAATAACTACTGCTAAACAACTTTTAACAGCATCAACAAACATTACTAGAATACCTACTTTTTTACCTAATACTCTCGATATATTAGTTCCCCCAACATTATGAGAACCAACTCGTCTAACATTAACTTTAAATATTTTAGAAATGATTGAACCAAAAAGAATACTGCCAAGTAAATAACCAATAATTACAAAACTAAGAATGATGAAAATTGTAGCTGTCAGCATGTAATAAATTATCTATGTTTTAATAATTTAATTACATTATTTCTTTAAATTTTCCATCAATAAAAGCAATAATTTGCTTTTCATTTGGTTCAAAACGATCAACGGCCTCTCTTACAACTTGCTGATAATTTTGTTTAGCAATATTTAAATCTTTAACATAATGAGTAAGAATAGCATAATTAATTCCAAAACAAGTCATTAATTCTGGTTCATCACTCACAACAATAATACTTGCAGCAGGTCTAATATCAGCAAGCGTTCAAACTATTTGCTTATCATTTGTAAATAAAATAACGAAGTTATAAGGAAAAGATGGTGCAACTTCTGTTCCACTTGGAATACATTTTTTTGCAATTTTAAGAGCAATTTTTTTTGTATATCTTGGTAATGTTGTTCTTTTAAAATATCATTCAATAGCTCGATGATAATCAAATAATAATTCGCTTTTTTTATTAATTTGACGCATTGTATATACAGCTTGAACAGGAAATTGCCCTTGTGCCGATTCACCAGATAGCATTGTTGCATCAGCTCCACGGTCAACAGCAAAATATACATCCGTAACTTCTGCTCTTGTTGGTTGAATATTTCTTTCTAAACTATCAAGCATTTGTGTGGCAACAATTACAGGTTTACCAATTAATCTTGATTTTCTAATAATATATTTTTCCCAATATGGAACATCATAAAAAGGAATTTCTAATCCTAAGTCGCCTCGTGCAACCATCACACCATTCGTAGTATCTAAAATTTCATCAATATTTCTAATAGCATGTGTAGATTCTATTTTAGAAACAATTTGAATTTGACTACCACCATTATCATCTAGAAATTTACGCATTTCCATTACGTTCTCTTTAGAGTTAACAAAACTTGCTGCAATATAATCAACTTTATTTTTAATTCCAAACAATAAATCTTGTTTATCTTTTTCAGACATAAATGGCATTGAGTATTCTGTATTAGGTAAATTAATACGTTTTTTATCATTAACTGTATGATTATTTAGAGCTTTTGTTGTAATAATGCCTTCTTCAACATTAATATTAATAATTTTTAATTGTAATTTACCATCATCTACAAGAATTAAACCATCTTTTTTAACATCTTTTGCCATGTTATAAGTGCCAGTTGAATCTGTTACAAAAAATTTAGTTCCATCACCATCAATTTGCTTTTTAGTATAAATAACAACTTCACTATCTTTTTTAACTGGTTGTGGTCCATCAATAATGTGACCTAATCTAATTTCTGGTCCTTTAGTATCTAACATTATAGAAATATTACGACTTACTTTTTTAGCAACTTCTCTAACGATATTAATCCTAATTTGATGTTCCTCATAACTACCGTGAGAAAAGTTTAGTCTAACAGTATTTACACCTGCTCTAATAATTTCTTCCATTCGTTGATAAGCTAATGAAACTAATTCAACATTTTTTGGATCATTAAACATCGATAAATCTCAAATCTTTTGAGTAATTGACGGACCAAGAGTTGCAACAATTTTTGTTCTCTTGTAATAACTTTTTAAACGTATCGGAGCGACTTTATTCATATTTACTATATCCTACAATATTTAGTATAAATATTAACTATATCCATAGGATTTTTCTTTTTTGGCATTTCTACAGCTTTATAAATGTCTGTATCAATCATATGTCTTCTTTGTTCGCCAATAGCTTTATTAAGTTTATGTGATTTTATACAATCAATACAGTATGAAGCAAATCTGTTTGCTCAATAACGATCTATACCGCTTGTAATTCCACCACGTTGCATATGTCCAACAGCATTAACACGACAAACTCTACCTAATGATGTTTCGACTTGTTTGGCAATTTGTTTCAAATCTGGCAAACCATTCTTTCCATATATTTTCTCTGTAATAATAAAAATGCACGAAGTTTTTTTACGTTTGAACACTTCGTTAGCAACATCAATAAAATCTTTTGTTGACATAATATTATCTTTAGTAACAATTGCTTCAGCATCTGTCGCAATACCTGCTTGTATTGCTAATTCACTATGATCTCTACCCATAACTTCAACAAACGTTATACCCTTATGAGATTCAAAACTATCTCTCAATGCATCAATAAAAGTAACGATAGAATGAAGACATGTATAGAAACCAATAGTTGAATCAGTTGAAGCAATATCATTATCAATTGTTCCAGGCAATGCCATTACTTTTTGCCCAAGTTTAGCCAAACCTGCAGCTCCTTGATAAGAACCATCACCACCAATAACAATTAACACATCTATTTTGTGCTTCTTCAAGATTTTAATTGCTTTCTTTTTTGTTTCAACGTTAGCAAATTGTGGATATCTTGAAGAATAAATCATAATATTACCACGAGAATTAAAATCATCAAGTTGTCTAACGTTGGCTTTTTTAATCTTTTCTTCCATTAAACCTTTGTAGCCTTCTTCTATTAGGTAAGGCTCAATATCATTAGCAATCGCACATTTAACAAGTGTGATTACGACGTTATTCATCCCAGGCGAATTTCCACCAGAAGCCAATATTCCAATACGCATAATTACTTTTTAATATTGTAAAAAGTTTTTACTCCTTCATAAATTGCTTGCACGCCCAATGCGTCTTCAATTTCCATTAATCGATTATATTTTGCGATTCTTTCGCTTCTGCTCATTGATCCAGTTTTAATTTGTCCAGTTCCTAAAGCAACAGATAAATCAGCGATTGTTGTATCTTCTGTTTCGCCACTACGGTGACTTACAACAGCGCATCAATTAGCTTGTTGAGCTTCTTGAATTGTTTTAACAGTTTCTGTTAGTGTACCAATTTGATTTAATTTAATTAATACCGCATTAGCAACATTCTTTTCAATTCCTTCTTTAGTAATACGAGGGTTAGTACAAAATAAGTCATCACCAACAATTTGAATCTTAGTTCCCATTTGATCATTAAATTTCTTTCAACCGTCTCAATCATTTTCAGCCAAACCATCTTCAATAGAAATGATTGGATATTTATTTACTAATGATTCCAAATATGTAATCATCTGTTCGGTTGTTTTTGTCCCGTCTTGTTGATTTAAAATTTTAGCATCAATGGCTTTCTTAAAAATATAAACTTTCTTTTCGTTATCATAAAGTTCGCTACAAGCACAGTCCATTGCAATTGCTACATCTTTATCAACGCCTGGCTTATATCCAGCTTGTTTGATTGCTTCGACCATTAATTCAAGCGCCTCTTCGGCATTCTTTAGAGCAGGAGCAAATCCTCCTTCATCGCCTTTTGATGTATTAAATCCTTTTGATTTTAATATTTTTGCTAAATTATGAAAACACTCACTAGCAATTTGACAAGCTTGACGAACGCTTGTTGCGCCAATTGGCATGAACATAAATTCTTGAAAATCAATCGTATTATCAGCATGTGCGCCACCATTGATAACATTCAACATTGGTACAGGCATTTTATAAATTACATTATCAACTTTCTTACCTAAAATATCTTCTCTAATATATTTGAATAATGGTTTCTTTTTGTAATTAGCAGTACAATGTGCACAAGCTAACGAAATAGATAAAATAGCATTTGCACCTAATTTAGTTTTAAATTCGGTACCATCTAATTTCATCATAAACTCATCAATTTTAGTTTGTTCATCAACTTTAAAACCAGCATTAATAAGTGCAGGTGCAATAATTTTGTTAACATTATCAACCGCTTTTAAAACGCCTTTGCCCATATAACGTTTCTTATCACCATCTCTTAATTCAAGCGCTTCTCTTTCTCCTGTTGAGGCACCTGATGGAACCATTGCTTTACCTGTAACATCACTATCAGTTGTTACAACACATGCAACAGTTGGATAACCTCTTGAGTCTAATGCTTCGTATGCACGAATCGATTTAATTTTATCAAACATGATAACTCCTAAAAAATATGAGTAAAATTATATACTTTTTACAACAAAAGTTAAGCAAAAATAATCCCGCTTTGTTTAGAAGAATTTTTAATTTCTGTTAATGTTTTAATCAACTTATTCATTGCATCTTGATATTCACCTTTACGATACAGTTGTTCAGCTAATGTTAAATTATTAGAGATATTAGTATTTTCATTACGATACTTGTTAGTAAAGAAAATTAAACGTTGAGCATAACCTTTAAAAATATCGTTATTAGAAAATGAAGTTAATAACGAATCAATATCACGTTCAATTACATTTAGTTGTCGTTTTGCGTTATCATAATGTTTAAAATAATTACTCTTTAATTGTTCTAATAAAACGTCACATTGTTGAAAATGTGTTTTTATTAAATTAATATTTTTTTCATTGACTTTATCAGATAAAAGTTCATTATTTAATAACTGTAAAATAACTAATTTATCATTAGTCAATTGATCAATAATATTAATTGAGTCAATATATTTTTTCTTAATTTCTGCGGCTAATCCAAGGAAATTACGCTTCCAATTTAAAATCTTATTAGCTAAAATGGCGATACTATTTAAAAATTGATTTCTCTCAATCGATTTATAAGTAATGTATTCTTTTTCTAACGATTGATAGTTTAATAACAAGAATTTTGTTTCACTTTCTAATGTTCCTATTTTTTTAACAACAGATACATCATTAGCTTGAATAAAGTTGCTTCTAATACTATTGATGGTTATTCTTAATTCAGATAATTCTTGCTGAATAATTGATAATTGCCCTTGCAACAACTTCATATCTTTTTGTGCTAAAACATTTGTTCGATCACTTAGTGATAAATTAATGTGAGCAGTTTCAAAGTTTTTAATTGCAATAAAAATATCTCTTTTTGAAGCATTTAAATCTAAACTATTAATAGCAGTAATACCGTTTTTTAAATTATTGTTGCCTACTGCTAAAGCGACTTCAATACTATTTAAATCTGCTGATGATAAATTTAATTCTGAAATTCTCATGCTAGTATTAATTTCTTTTTGTAAAACTCTAGCATAGGTTAATAAACAATCATAAATATAAATTTTCATAACAATTGAATACATATTTGATATTAGTTTATTCAATTTGTCAAATTCTACAAGGAGATCTTCGTTATTGAATTTGACAATACTTTCAGTAATGGAATAAATTGTTTTCTCAACAACATCAATAACCTCTTTAAATTTAACTTGATTGTATAAAAAAGATAAATTAACTTCATAGAAATTTATGATTTGATTAAAAATAATTCGGTATGAAACTAATAAATCTGAAACACTTTTCACATATTCATTTGTTGAACCTGTAATGCTAATTAAACTTGCTTTAGCAATATCACATTTTTTTAAATCTTGCTCAATTTCCTTAACTAGTTTATGCGAATTAATATAAGCATACTTGCTGTTTAAAACTGTTAATATTTTAATTTTTTTATTAATCTTCATCAATTGTTCGTTAAATAACTTTTTATTATTTTGTAATTTATTAATTACTGTATCCAAGTTTTTATTCATACGAACTAAATTATTTAAATGTTTAAATTTAGTCATTTGAATAAATTCTTGAAAATCATTGTACTTTTGTTTTATTTCAAACTCTTTCTTTAAAAGATGTTGATGAGTAAAGAAAACAAAAGTAAATAATAAGAAAAAGATGACAAAAGCAATTGCTAATGAAAATAAAATAATTGATTCGATGTGCTTAATTGACACAGGATTGATGTGAGCATCATTAAGAATGGTTGATAAACTATTTAGAGACATTTTTATCTTTAATTATTTTTAATAAATCTTCAGCAATCATTAATTCTTCATCTGTTCTTACACAATAAATTGGATATGTGCTTGCCTTATCGCTTATTAATTTATAGTCATCATACTTTTTATTTAAACTTTCATTTGAAAGTTTTAAATTAATTAATTTAACTTTATTAATAATCTGTTGAATAATGAATGTACTATTTTCACCAACACCTGCAGTGAAGACAATTGCATCAACATCGTTTTCTAATTCGTTAGCATATTTAATAATATATGAGGCAACACGATTAGCATAAATATGAACTGCTAATTTAGCATCTTGATCATTACTTTCGTATTTACTAGTAATGTCTCGCATGTCACTTGTTCCTGTAAGACCTAATAAACCAGATTTCTTATTAAATAAAGCATCAACTTCATCTGGTTTCATTCCTTGTCTTATTAAATAAATTGACATCGATGGGTCTACATCTCCACATCTTGTTCCCATAACCAATCCTTCTAATGGAGTTAATCCCATTGATGTATCAAATGATTTACCATTCTTAATTGCACACATGCTTGCACCATTACCTAAATGACAAACAATTAAATTTAAATCATTCTTATTAAGAATGATTGACATACGTTTATTGATAAAACGATAAGAATTACCGTGAAAACCATATCTTCTAATTTCGTATTTCTTAGCAACATTTTTATCAATAGCATATGTGTAGTTTTGAACTGGAATTGTTAAATGGTAGGCATTATCAAAAGAAGCAACTGAAACTGCTTTTGGTAATAATTTTTCAAAAATTTCTACAACTTTAAGTTCAGGTTCATTGTGTAACGGGGCTAATTTAATATGATCTTTAACTGCTTGTTTGACTTGTTCAGTTGTTTCACAACTTTCAGAAATTTTTTCACCCGCTAAAACAACACGATGCCCTACACCAATAATTTCTGAAAAATCATTAATGATATTGTTGTTTTTTAGTTGTTCTAAAATACAATTGATAGCTTCTGTATGACTTGGCATTGCGTAATTAAGTTCAATTTTCTTATCATTGAACTTCATTTCAAAATGTCCATCAACAAAAATCCTTTCACATAAACCGCTTGTAATTACCTTTTTAGTTTCTGCTTCAAATACTTTAAATTTTACCGAACTACTTCCAGCATTAATAATCAACAATTTATTACTCATACATTACTCCAATAATATAAAGATTATATAAATAAAGCATCTATCTATTTTAGATGCTCAATTAACATTGTTAATTTATTTTTATCAATTTCAATTATTCCGTAAGTTGCCGACAAATCTCTTGGCAGTGATACTGAACCAGGATTGAATAAAAATGGTTGGGTTTGATTATCAATAAATGATTTATGAGAATGACCAAAAATAACTACATCGATATTTTGTTGTTTTCCATATTCTTTCATTCTCATAAATCATTTGTCTTTATCAAAAGATCAGAATTGATTTCCATGAATTAATAAGAAATTAAAACCTTCACAAATGAAACTTTCTTGCTTTTTTCATTCATAGTCATTATTACCATCAACAAAATAGTCAAAATGTTTTTTCATAAAGGTAATATCAGAACAATAATCACCTGCATGAATTGCTAAATCATATTCTTCATGATTTAAAATATGCTTAATAACTTCATTATCTCCATGACTATCTGATATTACTAAAATTTTTTTCATTAGTTAAAACTCCTATGAATTTTTATGGCAATATCTTTTGATACATATTGACTTAAGTCTTCAATGCTTGCTTTTTTAATATTAGCAATATTATCATAATGTCCTAATAATTTTTTAATTGATTTATCGCCTAATCCTTTAATATCATTAAGTCTTGATTTGAACATCGAATTAATATTCCTTTTTTTAAAAAAAGAAATTGCATATCGATGTACTTCTTCTTGAATGTTAAATAAGTACATATATAGACTAGATTTTGGATCTAAAAATATTTCTTTTTTATTTGAAAAAATTATTCCCCTAGTTTTATGTTGATTATTTTTAACCAACCCAATAACTGGAATAATTTTATCTAAATGAATTTCTGATAATGCTTTAATTGTGACATTAATTTGAATTAAACCTCCATCAACCATAATTAAATTAGGTAGTGTTCCCTCGTCTTTAATAACCTTACTATATTGTCTTTTAATAACTTCATACATATATTGACTATCAGTATTAGCATTAATGTCTTTGATAATGAATTTACGATAAAGTTGTTTATTGAATTGTCCATTTTCTAAAGCAATCATTGCGCCTACTTTATCGCTTCCAAATAAGTTTGACATATCAAAGACATTAATTAATGAGAGATTATCAATTGATAGTATGTCTTTTAATTCTTTAAAAGCTAATTCATTAGTCTTTTGGTGTTTTTTAAATACCAAATAATTACTTTGATAATAAGTTTTTGCATTATTAGCAACAGTTTGTAAGATAGAACGGTATTTGCCAGTTATTGGATTAATGAAACTAATTTTATTTATTGACGATAAAAGTTTTAATGTGTTACTATCTAAATTTACAAAACACTTCTTAGGTAGATTAAAACTTTTAAAATAAAACTGATTTAAATAATTAGTAGTTGTTTCACTAACATCACCATAAATATCTGATATTTGTTGATGTTTAGCTAATAGTTTTCCATTAATATAAGAAAAGATGACAATCGTAATATTGTTGTTATAAACATAATAACCAATAACATCAATATTACGATCACTTTTTAATGTAACATTTTGTGATAAACTCATTTCTTTGGAAATAATCCTAATTTGATTAATTAAGTCTAAATTTCTTTTAGCTTCTTCGAAATTTAAAAGTTTACTAGCGCTTTTCTCATTTTTTGTTAATTGACTAATTAATCATTTAGGGTCCCCCTTAAAGAAGTCATCTAACCCTTTAATGTATGGTACATATTTGTCTTTATTAAAATGATGAATACATGGGCCTAAACATTCACCAATATCATAAAATAAACATTTCCTTTTAGGAACGTGTTGACATTTCCTAAAAGGAAATAGTTTTAACAATAAGTTATATGTATCATATCGATTACTTTTGTTTGTTGCAAAAGGACCATAGTATACCCCTTTGTTTTTATTAAAGTTCCTTGTATATAAAAGTCTTGGATGCTCATCGTTGGTTAAAAGAATAAAAGGATAGTTGGAACTATCCTTTAATAGAATGTTAAATCTAGGTTGATATTTATGAATTAAGTTTGCTTCTAAAATTAATGATTCATTTTCATTTTTAACGACAATAAAATCAATATCAGCAATATTTTGAACTAATAGTGATGTCTTTTGATTATTGGTCTTATTAAAATATTGATGAGTACGATTAAATAAATTTTTTGCTTTCCCCACATAAATAATTTGACCGTATTTATCTTCCCACAAATAAACGCCTGGTTGTTTAGGAATTTTATTTAATTTAAATTGAATAACTGATTCCATGATTAAACATTGATTTTATTCAATTTAAATATCCTTTCTAATGACACATACAATATGTATGGGTCAGGAGTCTGGATATAAAATTCCTTATCAATTGTTTTTATTTGTAGGTAATCATTTGTAGGAAAGATTGATGTTATATCTTTAAGATTAATTTCAAATAAATTATTAGCTTTATCAATTAATAAACGTTTAGTAGTGATAAATAACTCATTGTTTTTAGTAACCACTTGTTTTTGTTGGTCTTTTATTACATATATATCAATGTTTCTATATTTGTAATACACTTCCTCTTTTGGCAAGCATTCAAAATCAACAATTAAGTTTTTTAAGTTTCTTATCTGTGCAAAAACAGTGTTTTTAAAATGAATGATATATTCTTGTTCGTTTGTGTTTAATTCATTATCAAGACATAATGTTTTGATTAAATGCTCTAGTTTATCCACGTATGTTTGTGTATACAATTCATTGTGATAAACAAAATATGATAGCAAACTAAATCGATATGCACGATATTCTTTCTGAAGATTTATTTGAAACATCTTTTTAATAATGTGTTTGGTTGTATGAAAAAAATTATTTACATTTAATTTTTTAGAAATTAAATTCACAAATTTAAAATATTTATCATTATTGCATTCTCTTTTAAACAAATCTATTTGTGTCATAAATAAATTATAGAGACACATATAAGTTAGGATAAATAAGTCGGACCAGTTTTGTGAAAGAAACGAGGTTAGACATGAAAAGAAAAAGAGCAGACTATATCACAAGATTAATTTATTCTTGTGAATGAGTTTTTAATA
>JAISGU010000020.1 GCA_031262935.1 Mycoplasmataceae bacterium
AATGATGTTGAGGATTATCAATGTCGCTCGTTGGTGCTGGGGCTCTTTTTACGGTAGCAGTAGTAATTAAGTTTATCAATATTGCTAAAGTTGCCCTAAAGACTTCAGAGGATGCTTCTGCTTCAAGACATTTATTAGAACCTGAAGCGAATGGTAATCAAGAACTAGTTCCCGTACTAAATCCTACTAATCTTACAGCCGAACAAGCAGCTGAAGTGTATGACACAATATTCTGAGATAATTTTGATGCGGCGGGGTAGTAAAAATTGTCAAAAAAACACACCTGGCCCTCTATGTTGGAGTAGAAATATTTGCAAATTTATTTTATAATTCTTAAACTTTATTAAAAAGTAGGTGAATAAATTAATGCCAAAAGTGGTTGTAAAAGATGGAGAATTGAACGAAGCTTTAAAACGATTTAGTCGTATCACTTCTGAAACAAGAAAAGTTGCAAAAAAGCACGAATACTATCTTCGTCCAGGATTAAGAGCTAAAGAGAAATCTAAAGAAGCTCGTAAATTTCGTAAGAAATATAGATAAACAAAAAACGAACCTTCTCGGTTCGTTTTTTTTGTAATTATGGTGCACCGTGAGGGGATCGAACCCACGACCCAAAGATTAAGAGTCTTTTGCTCTACCAACTGAGCTAACGGTGCAAAAAGCCATCGACACACAAAGACACTCTTAGTGCTGCTGTATTTCTACCCTGACACGGTTCGAAATCAATGTTGTGATGGCATACATATTTTAATTAAAATATTTATAATTAAAACACAAAGGTAAAAAATATGGCTCACAATAATCATAAAGAAATGTTAATAATGGGATTATCGGGAGCCAAAAAAATTACTGAAAGTGTTTGTAAATATTTAAAAGTAAAACCAATGCCAACAACAATTTCACATTTTGCAGATGGTGAAATTTTAGTAAGACCTGAAATGACTGTAAGATGTCACAGGGTGACAGTTATTCAATCATTAACTAAACCAGTTAATGAACATATTATGGAATTACTAATTGCCATTGATGCTTTAAAAAGAGCATCAGCAGAAAAAATCAATGTAGTAATTCCTTACTATGCTTACGCTAGACAAGATCGTAAGACATTAGGAAGAGAACCAATTACAAGTAAATTATTAGCTTCATTAATTGAAAGAGCAGGAGCAGATAGAGTTGCTATTGTTGATATTCATAGCGATCAAACACAAGGTTTCTTTGATGCTCCGGTTGATACATTAAAAGCAACTTTTTTAACTGTGATTCAAGCTCTTAAAAAAATGAATACTAAAAATCTCGTAATTGTTTCTCCTGATTATGGTGGTGTTAAAAGAGCAAGAAGTATCGCTGGAACATTACATGTTCCATTAGCAATCCTTGATAAAAGAAGACCAATTCCTAATCAAGCAGAAGTTACTAATGTATTAGGAGATGTTAATGGTAAAGATTGTTTAATAAGTGATGATATGATTGATACTGCTGGAACAATTGTTGCGGCTTGTAGAGTGTTAAAACAAAAAGGTGCTAAATCAATTACGATTGCAGCAACTCATGGTGTATTAAGTAATCCAGCAGTTGAAAGATTAACAAAAGCTGTTAAAGAAAAAACGATTAGTAATATTTATTTAACGAACTCTATTGAATCAGTTTATGAAAAAACGATTCCAAATCTACAAATTGTAGATTTAGGTAAATATTTATCAGAAGTCATTGAAACATATTACAATGATCATGGTTCAATTTCTAAAATTTATAACCACTATAATTTGAGAAAGTAAAAGATCTTGAGCAAATAAGGGAAACTTGTTATATTTACTAATGAGGTATATACCTCAATTCGGGAAGTTTCCTTCCCGTTACAACTAAGAAAATGATTAAACCAT
The DNA here is from genome assembly GCA_031262935.1 of Mycoplasmataceae bacterium. Taxonomy (GTDB): domain Bacteria; phylum Bacillota_I; class Bacilli_A; order Mycoplasmatales; family Mycoplasmoidaceae; genus Malacoplasma_A. The sequence continues at coordinate 1,881 of JAISGU010000020.1, forward strand.
CTATTAAAGAAATTGTGATTGTTGAAGGAAAGACAGATACTAAAAAACTTCAATCATTATTTAATGTGCAAACAATTGAAACAAATGGCAGCTATTTGTCTAAACAAACAATTTCTTTAATAAAACAAGTTGCTAATAAACAAGGAGTCATTTTATTTTTAGATCCTGATGGTCCAGGAGAATCAATTAGAAGAAAATTAGAAAATACTTTAACCAATTTCAAACAAGCTTTTATTATTAAAAATAAATGTGCAAAGAAAATTGGTGTTGCAGAAGCTACAAATCAACAAATTATTAATGCATTAAAAGAAATATCTACTTTTAGTAAATCTAAAGAAACATTGTCTTGGGAAGAATATGTTTCTTTAGATTTAAATACAAAGATTAAAAGAAAGAAACTAGCTGATATGTTAATGATTAGTGAATCGAACAACAAGCAGTTGTTTAAGAGGTTAAATATGTTGCAACTAACACTTAAAAATATTAAAGAACTTTAAAATTTTTCATGAAAAGTACGATGGATAATATCGTCTTGTTGATCTTTTGAAAGTTTAACAAAGTTTACAGCATAACCACTAATACGAACGGTTAGTTGAGGATATTTTTCTGGATGTTTTTGTGCATCAACCAAGGTATCTCTTGTCATTACATTTACATTTAAATGATGAGCACCTTTTTCAAAATATCCATCCAAAAGATCAACTAAGTTACTTTCCTGGTTGTGTTTACTTTGCTTCATTATTTTTTAATCCTTCTTTTAGATTTTACTACTTTATTTTTTTTGATGTGTTTTTTTGCTTTTCTAACATTATCAATATCAAGTTCGTTATCTGATAGTATTAAATCATCATCTTTTCCTAAAGCATTAGGAATAATGGAAAAGGTGTTAGAAATTCCATCAGCTGCATATTCAAAAGGAATTTTAGCAACAGATGCTAAAGAAGCTATTGCACCGCTATCATCTCTTCCGTGCATTGGGTTAGCACCAGGAGCAAAAGGCATTCCGCCTTTTCTTCCGTCAGGTGTAGAACCGGTGTTTTTACCATACATTACATTTGATGTGATGGTTAAAACCGATGTTGTTAATTCAGAATTCCGATAAGTTTTGTGACGTTTCAACATATTAACAAACATCTTGACAACATCGGTTGCTAGAGCATCAACGTTGTCATTATCGTTTCCATATTTTGGATAGTCACCTTCAACTTTATAATCTCTTGCAAAGTATCGGTCACTACTACCGATTCTTTCTCAAACTGGATAAACTTTTGCATATTTAATTGCCGATAAAGAATCTGCAACCACTGATAATCCAGCGATTCCAGTTGCAAAGAATCGGTGGATATTATAGTCACATAAAGCCATTTGTCCAGCTTCATAATAATACTTATCATGCATGTAATGAATGATATTTAATGTCTTTACATATAAAGAAGCTAATCATCTTAAAACAATTTTATATCGTTCTCAAATTTCATCAAAATCTAATGGTTTGGTAATGTCTAATTGTCCTTGACGTGGACCGATTTGATAATCAGGATGAATCTCATCAAAACCACCATTAATAGCATATAGCAATGCTTTTGCTAAATTAGCACGAGCACCAAAAAATTGCATTTGTTTACCAATCTTCATTGGCGATACACAACAAGCAATACCATAATCATCACCATGGGTAACTCTCATTAAATCATCATTTTCATATTGAATTGATGAATATAAAATAGAATATTTTGCACAAAATTCTTTAAATGATTTTGGTAATCTTGTTGATCATAAAACTGTTAAATTAGGTTCTGGTGCTGGACCCATATTAGCAAGTGTATGAATTAATCTAAAAGAACTTTTAGTAACCAATGTTCGTCCATCGATGCCTTGTCCAGCAACGGAAACTGTTGCCCAAATTGGATCACCAGCAAAGATTTCGTTATATTCTGCTGTTCTCATATATTTAACAATTCTTAACTTCATTACAAAATGGTCAATTAATTCTTGCACTTGTTCTTCGGTGATTTTTTTAGATTTTAAATCTCTTTCAATAAAGATATCGAAAAAGGTGTCAATTCTACCAATTGACATCGCAGCACCGTTTTGATCTTTAATAGCAGCTAAATATCCATAATATGTTCACTGAATAGCTTCTTGTGTATTTCTAGCGGGTTTAGAAATATCATGACCATACGCTGCCGCCATTCTTTTCATTGCTTGTAATGCTTTGATTTGGTCAGTATTTTCTTCTCTTAATCGAATTGCCTCATCATCCATATCATATGGCGTAATAGACCGATCTACTTTTTTCATTTTAATTAAAAAATCAATACCATATAAAGCAATTCTTCTATAGTCGCCAATAATTCTTCCACGACTATAAGCATCTGGTAACCCCGTAAGAATATGAAGGTGTCTTGCTTTCTTCATTTCATCAGTATATGTATCAAAGACACCTTGGTTGTGTGTCTTACGATATTTTGTATATATCTCATCTAATCGGGTGTCTGTTTTAAAACCAAATGATTCAGCAGCTTGTTGAGCCATTTTAACACCACCGATTGGCATATAGGCTCTTTTAAAAGGTTCATCAGTTTGTATACCAACAATTTTTTCTAATTTCTTATCCAAATATCCTGGGCCATAAGCATCAATGAAAGAAACTCTTTCATCCATTGCTAATACACCACCTGCTTTTTTTTCTTTTTCACTTATTTCCATTGTTTTTTGTCAAAGTTTTTTTGTAGAAGTAGTAGGTTTTTTTAAAAAAGAGTCATTACCTGTATATGGTGTGTAGTTTCTTTGGATAAAATCTCTAACATTGATTTCATCACATCAACTTCCAGCATTAAATTTTTCTCATTCTTTATATCAATATTTAGCCATGATTATTACCAAATAGTTATAACATAAAATGTTAGCTTAATAATAGTATGATAGTTGACAACATTAACTATCATTGTCACCATTTATGCGGTGCTTTATATTTTTTAAGGTAAAAGTGTTTTGGTTCAATATATGAATATTTTTTATTTTTATTAATTCATTTATTTATTCAATAGGATAAAGTTATACCTCCTCCTGAACAAATTAACAAGGCAAACAATGGTAAAGGTCAAAGTTTTAAGGTAAATGAAAATAGTGAATAAATACCGACGCCTTGTCAATCTTTTTTAAACAAACCACTCGTATCATAATATCAACAATTATTTTGAATTCATGTTGTATTTATTAGACTAATAAAAATTACATACAAAATGTATGTGGTTCAAAATAGAATTATTATCATTCATTCCTTCAATCATTTATGTTTAAATTGATAGTTTAGTGAGGTGTTGAATAGTATCATAAACGAGAAAAAACATAAAATAAAATGTCTTATCACAGAACCGTAATAATCGATACTACAACGATAAAAAGAATTAAATCAACTATTAGGTAAATATGTACATAAAACAATAAAACCAGCAGGGAACCCTAACATACTAATATATGTTGATATTTTTCTTGATGGGAAGAAAATTAGCGTTAATGGTAAAAAGAATATTGCGAACAAATTAGGCCCTAAAAGTTGGAGTAAATTTATTATACGTCAGATAAGCATGCATTTGTTTATACAAACCATACGATTTAGGTGTATTCCCATTGAGAGATATTTGAATTCTTTCTTC
>JAISGU010000015.1 GCA_031262935.1 Mycoplasmataceae bacterium
CAAACAATTAGGTAAATGAGACACTTATCGTATGACGCCAATTCAATCATTAACTTTTAACTACGAAAGGTATACTTAATGGGTATTAGATATTTCCACGATGTCTATCTTCTCACCAAAAATAAATAAATTCCTAACAACTATGATATAAATATATAGATCGATGGAGATCGCTAAATACGGAACGTAAATTCCGTATTTTTTATTTGTAATTAAAAAGGGCAACCCGTAAAGATTGTCCTTTTAACTCAAATATAGCGATCAAGAACTATTAACTAATAATTACTAGAACTACTAGCAATAGTAAGATTAGTATGATGAACTCTTTAAAGTTCACCTGATACCTTTCTATTCAATCATCAGTGTTACCTGATAATCGATGGAGATCGCTATAAATGAGTCGAGTACATGAATCATTAGTGATTCCTCCTCTACCCATAAATCAATTTGAAATATGGGTGTTTAAGTATAACAACCACTAACTAAAACTTAATCATTTTTTATCAAAAATAGTAGAATTAATTAGATGATTAAGAAACAGAGAATTATTTTAAAAATCAGTGGTGCTGCATTAAAAGATAAAAGGGATAATACAATTCTTTCTAAAAATAAATTATTAAGTATTGCTAATCAAATTAAAACACTATCTAAAAATTACCAGATCGCTATTGTTGTTGGTGGTGGTAATATCTGAAGAGGAGGCGCAAGTGATCTTTCCTTGTATAGAGAAAAGGATTCACATTATATGGGAATGATTGCTACCATTATTAATTCATATGCCTTAAAAGAAGTTTTGTTAAGAAATAAAGTAAAAACTGTATTATTTTCTTTATTACCATCACCAAGAGTTGCATTGGGTTATAAACCTATTAAAGTTAAAAAATCTTTAGAAATGGGTAATGTTGTCATTTTAGCTGGGGGTACAGGTCAACCATTTGTTAGCACTGATACAGGAGCAGCAAAGGATGCACATGAATTAAACGCAAATCTAATTGTAATGGGTAAAGATGGAGTAGATGGTGTTTATAGTGATGACCCTAAAAAAAATAAAAAGGCTATTAGATATAATAAACTAACATTACAAGAGATTATTAATAAAAAACTAAAAGTCATGGATATGAATGCTGTAGAAATATGCCAAAGAAATAAAATTGATATTTTAGTTTTTAATATAGAAAGAAGAAACGCAATTGTTCAGGCTTTAAAAAATAAAATACCAACAACCTTTATTTCTTATAAATAACATATGTGATGAGATTTAATACATCTTTGATATTTATTGGCCTTTATAGGTATTTTTGCAATTATTGCTACACCATTAAGTATTTACTACTTTAGACAAATTAAAAATAAAAAAACGACTATTGCTGATACACATTTTGCAATCAAAATTGTTGCAGCAGTATTAGTAATTTGTTTGATTATCAAAATTTCTATTAATGCTGCAACAGGTTTTAGTAAAATGTTTTTACCATTTTCTTTATCAGATTTTACAATCTTTGTAATGTTATTCTATGCATTTACTAAAACGAACACTAATGCAAATAAAATATCTCATAATGTTTTAATCATCTTTTGTTCATTAACAATGATGACGTATCTAATCTATCCAACATCTATTTGAAGTACAACTGATGATAAAATGTTTAACTTTACTTCGTTTCATTCGTGGTTTGGAATGAGTAGTCATTTTTGTTACATTGGTGTTTTTATTTGAATGATCCTATGAAGAAAGTATCAAATAAAAACTAATCAATATTTATTTTCAATCATTACATGAGCAATTTTATTATTGATTGTTATTGTTGCTGCTTATTCACTTAACGAAAACTATGACCATTGTTATAACTTTGTTTCTAAAAAAGATGTTAAAGATGCTAAATGGTGATGAACAATTTGTTGATTTTTAATATTAAACGTTTATGGAACTGGGATTTTCTTTTTATTAAAAATCACTAATAAATTTCATTTAGGTAAATATAATCTTTTGTAGTTTATGGAATGAAAACAATTACAAGAAGAATTTGAATTAAATAGTGAAGTTATCATCGAATGATTAGAGAATGAATATAGTCGGATTAGAAGTGGTCGTGTATCACTAAATGTTCTAGATGTTGTTAAAGTACCAGCGTATGGTGAAATGATGAATTTAAATCAACTTTCTAATATGCAAATCGTTGATGCACGTCAAATACTAATTAAACCTTATGATCGTAGTCAATTGCATGATATTGCCAAGGCAATTACTGCTAGCCCATTAAATATTTCGCCACAAGTTAACGCTGATAACATTCGTTTAATTTTCCCAAGTCAAACTGAGGAAAATAGAAAACAAAGCGTTAAAAAAGCTAAAGAAATTCTTGAACTATCTAAACAAAAACTAAGGGATGTAAGAAAAGATGTTCAAGATATATATAAAAAAATTAAGGACACAGTTAGTGAAGACTTAATTAGACACTTCGAAGATGAACTAAACAAAATAACTAAAACATATAACAATAAGTTAGAAGATATCTTTAATCGTAAAGAAAAAGAATTAATGACTATTTAGCTATTAGTTTTTGCTCGATATTCAACAACAACTTTATTAAAATAGTTCTTATATAGACAAACAAAAACAATTGCTGCTATTAGCATTAAAACACCTACTACAATCATGATTATGGCTGGTAGTGTTAAGCGTACTAAATGTATTTTTGGATTAAACTTTAATCAATCAGGAACCCCTTTATCAGAGACTAATACAATGATAATTCCAAAAACACTAGCAATCAACAACATTCATGCTATTAAATCAAAAAGAATAATAAAGAACGGTGCTGCTGCAACTAATAACAATGTTAATCCACACAAAGTTATTAGAATACTAATAGGAAGAAAAACATTTTTTAATATTCTAAAAACCTTTGCTTTTTTAGCGGTTTTTTTAAATTCACCTTGATAAGGATAATGTAATGTTTTGCTTACAAAACTATTTCTATTCTTCATTTAACAACTTATCTTCTTTTCTTCTTGTAAGAAATTATACAAGATGTTAAAGAAGAGGTAATTAGCACTTAAAGTATATGAGTGCTAATTTTATGATATACTTATTGAATTCAAATAAGGAGTTTTATGAATAAACCAATATTGTTAACAAGAGGTGTAATTGTCTTTCCTGGTGTTTCAATTGACATCGAAGTCGGTAGAGAAAAATCACTCAATTCTATTAATCTTGCCTACACTAATGATAAAAAGATAGTTATTACATCACAAGTTGATCCTCAAGTTGAGGAACCAAAGTTTACTGATATCTTTACAACCGGTACTTTGTGTGAAATTAAGAAATCTGAAAAAAACATCGAAGATGGCTCCTTAAAAATTACTGTACAAGGTTTAAAAAGAGTAAAAATAATAAAGTTCGTTGAAAAAAACAAGGTGTTATTTTCAGATTATGAATTATTAAAAGAAGTGAATTTTACTAGCAAAGAAAATAGTGACAAGATTAAATTACTATATGACATGATTGAAAAAACCGTTACTAATCTTTCGCCGAAAGAATCTAAATCTTTAAAATCCTTATTCTTAGGAACACCTTCAAGCAATAAAGTTGCTGATCAAGTAGCCAGTGTTTTACCAATAGATTTAAATAGTCGTCAATATTTATTGACTGAATTAGATGTAACAAAACGAATTGATAAATTAATTCAATTAACCGAAAGAGAGGAAGATAAACAAGTAATCGATCGTGAAGTAAATCAAAAGGTCAATGCTGGTTTATCTAAACAACAAAAAGAATTTTACTTACGTGAAAAAATGCGTGTTGTTAAAGAAGAACTTGGTGAAATTAATTCTAAAGAGAATGATGCTAATGCTTTTAGAAAACGTGTTAATGAAAATCCATATCCTGAATACATTAAAAAACGTGCATTAAGTGAACTTAATCGCATGGAAGCTAGTAACCCTCAAGAAAACTCAATTACAAGAACATATGTAGAATGGCTATTAGATTTGCCTTGATGACAAACAACAACCGATAACAACAACATTAAACATGTTGAGGATGTATTAAATAAATCTCACTATGGTCTTGAAAAAGCTAAAGAAAGAATTATTGAATATTTAGCTGTTAGAGCTAGAAATCCAAAATCAAAAGCTCCAATTATTTGTTTAGTTGGTCCTCCAGGTGTTGGTAAATCTACTCTTGCAATGTCTATCGCTGAAGCGCTTAATAAGAAGTTTGTTAAGATGGCTTTAGGCGGAGTAAGAGATGAAGCTGAAATTAGAGGGCATCGAAGAACATATATTGGTAGTATGCCTGGTCGTATCATTAAAAGCATGAAACAAGCTGGTGTAACTAATCCTTTATTCTTATTAGATGAATTAGATAAAATGACTTCTGATATGCGTGGCGATCCAGCAAGTGCAATGCTAGAAGTATTAGATCCTGAACAAAATAACAAATTCAGTGATAACTATATTGAAGAATATTATGACTTATCAAACGTAATGTTTGTAGCGACTGCGAATTATGCTGATCAAATACCAGAACCTTTATATGATCGTTTAGAAATAATTGAATTAACTTCTTATACAGAAAGAGAAAAATTAGCTATTGCCAAAAATTATTTAATCCCAAGAGCTAGAAAAGATGCAAATATTAGTGATATCGAATTAACTTTTAATGATGATGAAGCTTTATTAAAAATAATTAGAAACTATACACTTGAAGCAGGTGTTAGACAATTGGAAAGATTATTCCAAAAAATTGCTCGTAAGTTTGTTGTTAAACAACAACATGGTTTAATTAAAACTCAAAATATTGATTGTAAAGCTGTTGAAGAATATTTAAAGAAACCTATTTTTGAATACAATATCAAAGAAAAAAATATTATTCCTGGTGTTGTTAACGGTATGGCTTATACTTCTGCCGGTGGTGACTTATTACCAATTGAAGTTACACACTTTAAAGGTAAGGGCAACATTGTCATTACCGGTAATCTAAAGGAAACTATGAAAGAATCTGCACAAGTTGCGTTTGGATATGTTAGAGCGAATGCAGAGCGATTTGGCTGTGGGAATGTTGATTTTAATAAAATAGATATCCATATCCACGTTCCAAATGGTGGAATTCCTAAAGATGGGCCAAGCGCTGGCGTTACATTAACAACAGCCATCATTTCTGCTTTGAGCAATCGTTCAGTTCCAAACACAATCGCCATGACAGGTGAAATTACCTTAAGAGGTCGTGTCGGCATTATTGGTGGTGTTAAAGAAAAAGTTATTTCAGCATATCGTGGTGGTGTTAATGAAATTTTCTTACCAGAGAAAGATGAAAGATATTTGGAAGATGTACCAGCAGAAGTTAAAGATAAAATTAAATTTCATTTTGTAGAAACATATGATGATATCTATAATGAAATCTTTGCAAAAAAAGAAAAGAAAATTCCAGCATTCGTTAAAACAAAACACACTGAAGCTTTAGCTTAATTAATAAACAAAACGTTCTTATATCACACATTTGACATAAGAACGTTTTTTTTATTATGGTGCTGAAAGAGGGACTTGAACCCTCACGGCATTTCTACCACAGGATTTTAAGTCCTGTGCGTCTACCATTCCGCCACTTCAGCAAATGGTGACCCACCGGAGAATCGAACTCCGGACCCCTTCATTAAAAGTGAAATGCTCTACCGCTGAGCTAGTGGGTCAATTGGCTGGGTAGGGTGGATTCGAACCACCGCATGTCAGAATCAAAATCTGATGCCTTACCGCTTGGCTACAACCCAAACTGGTGGACGGAGGTGGATTTGAACCACCGAAACCGGAGGTGGCTGATTTACAGTCAGCTGCGTTTGGCCACTTCGCTATCCGTCCAAAAGTGTGTGTAATTATAAATAGTAATTACTTAAATTTATAAGTAAATTACAAAAGTAAATTACATTTTTTTTATAAATATTGTCAATCATCGCTACTTAAAACATTAATAAGGAGGATAGAATTATCTTTTAAAATTTCAGACATTATTGATGATATATAAGCTTTTGAATCATCATTATCACTTGAATAAATTTGTAATATTAGTGGTGTAGTTGTATCAAGAACTACTTCTTCTTTTTTTATAACAGTTGTCATATTATTAAAATAGTTAATTTTATCATTTGTTGAATTAGATGCTGGGGTTGTTGGAGCACTAATATATGCTACACCATTTAATTCAAACGATACTTCGTTGTTAAAACTAACTGGAATAGATTGAGAAGCTGTATTTATTGAACGACAAAAATAATAATTATTAGTTATACATTGCATATTTGAAACATCTTCACCTACATTGTAAGTTAATCCATGAGCGCTAGCGCTATTCTCTCCTTGCAGTATGGATGCAATATAATTGTTAGACATATTTATGCTTAGTGAATTTTGAAAATTCGAGGCATTGATTGATATTGCGTTAGAAGACGCAATATTACCATTTGAATAAGCATTAAAAAGATTGCTAGTAACATTCAATTTACCATCAACAATTACTGACGATATAGAAACACAAGAAGAGTCTTTCCCTGCTTGTGTATTAAAAATGTTGTTAATAACATCAACTTCGCTTTTAAATCCCTGTTTAAAATTTATAGCGGTTGCGATTTGTGAGTTATTGGATACTCCAGAGTTATTTTTAATAATAATTTTACTTTGAGAAATGTTAGCATTTGCATCAAATTGAATTAAGGAAGAATCCAATAAAGCAAAAGAACACAACAAATTATTTTCAATATTTATTAGATTAGCATAGACATTATCATAAAAATCAATACATCTAGATTGGTCTGCTGACACGCTCCCGATAAAAAAATCATTATTTTTAATAACAATTGAAGCATTTTGATGTATTTCACAAAAAAACATTATGTTTGTAACGTTTGCTTTTTGTAATGTGGAATCTTCATTTAAATTGTTAAAAGAATTATCTTGTATTTCTAAATTTCCATCAAAAGCACTATCTAAACATAAGGAATTGCTCAAAGTTGAAGAGTTTATCTTTAAATCATGAATTTTGATATTAGCATTATTTAAATCATCAGATTTCAATTGGGAAATAACTATCGCTGATGAGAAAGGACCTTTTTGAGACGAAGAAGTTGGTATATCAATTATTCCATTATTAATTCCGTATAGTTCACAAGAAAAATTCGACGGTATAAATATCGGCATATTAATTATTGAATCAATTGCAAATTTATGTATTTCAGCATTGTTGCTCAAATTAAACAAATTAATACCTTCTACTTGACTTGTTTGATCCATCGCTGAACTTCAATAAGTAATTATTGTAGATTTTGTTTGATTATTAATGATGAGAGTTTTATCTACATCAGGTTGCTTATTTCCACAACTAGTTGTGGAAAGAGAAGTTAATAACCCTCCCCCTGCAAGAATTGTAGAGATTGATAAGATTGTATGTAGTTTTTTCATAATTGTTTGTTTCACAACTTTCTTATATTATCTATCAAAAAAATATTATTTTTTTTCTTAATGTTATAGTTAGAGGTTGCTAAAATTAAAGTTTACGAGTTCAATTAATAAATTTTTAGTAGAAGTATTAAGACAGCAGAGACATTAAACTATAACATTAAGTTTTTTTTCTATTGATTTCTTTAATCGGTAGTGCTTTTAAATTCTTTTTCTTATATACATATCTACAAATCGGAATTGCGATTGTTGATACCAAGAAAGGCAAACTAATTACTATTGTTAAAACAATGATTAAAGCGTAATTGACCATATTTATATATTCCTCCTGTTAGCATTGATTTTTAAATTACATCATTTATCTAAATATGAACATCCATAACAATAATACATATGGAAGATAAATAATAAACCAACTGCAAGCAAAGTTCCGATTGTTACATCAGATAGATAATGAGCACCTGCTCTAATTCTATAGAACCCTACAATTGCGCTGCCTAATATCGCAGTTACAAACAAAGCTATTCTTACTTTTTTACCGCTACATTGTTTGCAAGTGAAAGGTAAACAAACCAATGAATAGAAACCAACAGCAGCCATTGTTTCATGCCCGCTTGGAAACGATTTAGAAGCGTCCTCACTAATGAATGGTAAGTTACCTGGAGCTCCATAACCATAAGGAGTTATAGGTAAAGCATATCAATTATGGAATCCTCCATAAGGATCATTGCTGCCACCAATTAAATGTTGTGGATCAGATGTTCACATTGCTGATTTTGGATTCATTGTCATAGACACTCCATTGTATGCATATAAGAATCTAAATCTTTCTCTTTGAAGCGTTGGTTTAATAGCTATTTCCACTAATAAAATAGCAATGATACTTGCTGATGTTAAGATAAAGGCATATCTTAATAATTCAGCTATGGTTTGTTTATTAATTCTTCTAATAATTAATCAACATGGACCAATTATTAACCCACCCATTACAGCTCCAAACACTAAATATAATAGAGCAGTATAACCGTTATTAATATTTCCGTAACTATCTAAAGGGCTTATTTTACCATAATCTGTTACACCAACTGTAGATACAATCAGTAATGGAAAAAATTGGAAGAAACAAGCATAAATTACTCACATAAGAGCAACGGCTATCGTTCCAATCTGTACCGTTAGTCTTAATCCTTTCCTCACAATTCGATAAGCATTTTGATGAAAAATTACTAAAGCAGCAACTGTTGCAATAATACAAGGACCTGTTCCTATAATTTCAACAATCCTACCAATAACATCGTTTGTATATATGAAGCCAAGAGTTTCTTTTGCGCTACCATCTCACCTTGGTGTTGGTAATGCCGGTTTAGCTAATATATAGTCAATTTGATAATCACAAAATGCAGCAATTGTCATTAGCACACAAATAACGCCTAAAACAATCCCACAAGCTATTCATGTAGCACGTTTGGTTAATTTAAAAACACCGTTATTGTTTTTATTAAACGATGTTTGTTTCTTAATATGTATTTTCATTATTTATTAACCTTTCAACCTATATAAAATTTGGTGTTGATTTTTGATTATAGTATTCTGATCGAGAAAACAGTATAAAACTTATCAATTGTTCTTGATGATGAAGTTAACCCCTAAGTTCCCAGAATAGACAAATAAAAAGCCCATTGGGCTCTATTAAAATTAATTTGAACAAAATTAAATACAAAAGGAGCTAACAATGAGCGAATTTCATTATAAACAACTGCAAGGATGAGAGAAATCAAAACTCGAAAGACTAATAGGCAATAAACCAATATGCAAACCAATTTATGGAATGATAGGCCATGAATGATCTATAGTTTCTTATGAATGGCTTGTTGATATTAATGAGTTATCTTTTAAATTAGGCAGAACACGCAAAACTATTAAGAACGAATTATTGAGAGGAAGTTACTGGACGCTAGTTAATAAAGTCGAAGATAAATCGACTACTCTTAATTATTCGAAAGGTGCAAGCGATACAAGACATAAAAAGATGGTATCAAGTAGGAATCTCCAACATACTAAAATAGTCGTTAATAAGAAGTTAAAAGAATTTGTACTAAACCTAATTAAGAATCAAAGTTTAAAAGGTATTGGAGGTAGAACTAGAATTGCCTATAAACAAGGATTAATAGAAACCACAATATCTCCAACAACTTTATATAGTTACATCGACAATATTCATGTTGAATTCATTAACTATTCTTCTTTAAAAAGAAGAAAGAAGCATTATTATCGAATGAAATATAAAGGTAAAAGACAAAACGGAATATCAATAGATGAACGACCACAATCAATTAATAATCGAACAGAATTTGGTCATTGAGAAATGGATTTAATTGAAGGCAAAAAAGGAACGAATGTCAATCTGTTAACTATGAGTGAACGGAAATCAAAAATGGGGATAGCAGTAAAAATAAGAGTTAAGTCTCAAATTTTTTGTCTAACTTGCATTCATTATACACCTTGCTTCTTTTAAACAAATAGAGTTCGATTAACTGCATTTGATTTTGATATTTCATACCGTTGTGTTTTC
>JAISGU010000007.1 GCA_031262935.1 Mycoplasmataceae bacterium
TGACAGAAAAATTCTTCAACTTGTTTGGAATTAAATCTTTAAAAGATTTAAAACCACTTGATAATACTAATGATTTAATTGAAACTGTTGATTTCTTTAATTCTAACCGTTTCGATGAAGAGTAAAGTTATTGTAATCATCGGACCAACAGCAACCAACAAAACTAAAGTTGCTATACAACTTGCTAATAAATTAAATGGTGAAATAATTAATGCTGATGCCTTCCAAATTTATAAAGAATTAAATATCGGCACCAATAAGCCTACACCTTTAGAATTAAGACAAGCAACATTCCATTTAATCAGCAATAAATCTATCTATGACAAATGAGATATTAAACGTTTTCAACAAGAGGCAAAAAAGATTATTACACATATAACAAAATTAAATAAAATACCAATCATTGTTGGTGGTAGCCATTTATATGTTGATGCATTAATTAAAAACTACGATTTCTCTCTTTCTAATGAAAGAGATAATAGTTTTAATAATTTTACAAATCAAGAACTATTTCAAAAGTTAAATGAATTTAATAATTTATTAGCAAGTAAAATTGGTATTAATAACCGAAAAAGATTAATAAGAGCTTTGCAAACAAAAGGAAAATTAATAAAAAGAAAAAAAGAAATTTATGTTCCGTTCTATCTATTATGTACAAATGAACGTGAAGTGCTATATAACAAAATAAATAAGCGTGTTGATAAGATGATAAAAGAAGGATGAATTAACGAAGTTAAAAAGCTTTATAACGAAAACAAAGATTTAACTTCGCTTAATGCTTTTAAAGCTATTGGGTATAACGAGATATTAACATCTATTATTAATAATAAAAATATAGATATAGATAGAATTAAGCGAGACACACGACATTATGCTAAACGACAAATGACTTGGATTAGACATCACTATGATAATGTGTGCACGTATAACCAGAATAACATTAGTGATGTAATAAAACGAGTTAAACAATGATTAGAAAAGTAAAACATTTGTATGTTCATATTCCTTTTTGTAACTCAATTTGCACCTATTGTGATTTTGTTAGATATGTACGTAATGATCAAACCAAAGAAGAATATGTGAACAAAATAATTGAACAAATTAAACATCAATATAAAAATCACAAATTCTCAACTATTTATATAGGGGGTGGGACTCCAAACTGTTTAAATGATGATTTATTAAATAAACTACTATGTACACTCTCACATTATTTATTAAATAAATATGAGTTTACAATTGAATGTAATCCAGAATTAATCACAGACACGCAAATAAGAACATTGAAACAAAATAAAGTGAATAGAGTGTCTATTGGTGTGCAGTCGATTAATGATTCGCTTTTAAGAAAAATTCACCGCAAACATACCCTTATTGATGTTAAAAAGGCAATCGACAAACTCAGAAAATTTAAAATTAACAATATCTCAATTGATTTAATATACGGATTTAATGAGCAAACACTTTCTAATATTAAAGACACATGCACATTTATTAAGAAACATAAAATTCCACATGTATCATGATATTCATTAGAAGTTAGTAATAACAGTATCATGAATAAGCAAGGATATAAAACTAATATTGATAATATTGGAAATCAATTTAAATTAATTATTGACACGATGAACAACATAAATTACAAACGTTACGAAGTAAGCAATTGATCAATAAATAGAAAGTATGAATCCATACATAACAAGTGTTATTGATTGTCAAAAGAATGGGCAGGACTGGGGATAGGCGCATACGGTTTTGAAAATAAAAAATATTATCACTATGTAGGTAAAGTAACAAAATATAAAAAGATAAGTGAATTGATAAAAACAAAAGATTTTTATTTTCAAATTCTAATGATGGGGCTTAGACTGGTTGAAGGAATTGATGTGACTATACAGCCATACAAGTCTGCTTATAAATATTTTAAAAACAAACTAGTTGATGTGAAAATAATTCACAAAAAATTATTGTCTAAAAATATAAACTTACTAAATAATACACTTGAAAAAATACTTTAATATACACTTATAATTTTGCTATGTATAGTTTTTTAACTACAGAACAGATGATTATTGGTTTAAAATCATTTCATCCTATATATAGGATGATTAATGAAAATCACTTTTCAAATATTTGTTTAATCTACAATCCTTTAAATAATGATTCAATAAAATATATTCAAAAATTTAGAAAATTTTTGAATAGGAAACATTGTTTTGTATCATTACTTGAAGTTGATGATCGAACAACGGAAACATCAATTAATCCTCAAATAGATTTGATTATTTCTATCGGTAAAAGACATGCTCATGATCTTGCCAAACAATCTAATACTCAACGATTACCACATTATGTCGTTGAAACGACAAGAGCGCATATGTCGTCATATGGTTGTGGTATTGTGTGGGTTAAAGATAAAGTTCAATTTAAAAAAACAATTCCTGATATTGTTTTTAATGATAACAAAACATTTGAAGATTGATCATTGAAAGATTTTATTTATTACTTGCATAATATATCGTTAGCATTAGAAGCATGTATGAATGAAAAAACAAATGATTTCGTTATTGCTAATGGAATTAATGGTGTTGTTAACACACTCAAGATTTATAAAGATATTAAATCTACACATAATAAAAGAAAGTTAAGAAAACTTTATAACAGAATATCGTATGCTGATATTCTTTGTAAAAACGCATACAACAATACCCATTTGTCAAAAGAAGTGATTAAAACCGCCAATATTACTAATCACTATCATCAATTTGAAATTGCTATTGCTAATGAAAGTAATGATGTTATAAACGCTTTTTGTGAAAAAAATAATCAACAACTAAATGAATTATTTAATCTAGTCGGGTGAGATGGTTTTGTTTTTAAACAATATTTTAATGAAATGTACACTGACTATATTAATAATCCCAAACGTTTTGATTTAGCTGATGATATATTGGGTAAAAAATATAAACAAATTATGGGTCAAAATGCTAAAACAAGGAGGATTGGATAATGATATATCAAGTATTTACTACATTATTAAAATGAAAACCAACTCGTTATATTTTGCTTATTGTTAAACATTGCAAACCAGTTCAAAAACTTGTACCAATGTTAAGAGAATGATACGAAAAAGATTTTATTCATCAGTGTGGTGTAATTAATTTATTAGGTCATGGTTGTGTACAAGAAATTAAACAAATTGTTGATCATCATTTTTTTAGTAGACCATTAATTGTGACTGATGATTCGCTTGTTAAATTTAGAATTGTTGAAACTGTTGAGCAACAACTAAAAAAGTTAAATATCAATCCAATTATTTATACAGGGGTAGTTCCTAATCCAACAACAAAAGTAGTTAATGAAATTAAAGAAAAGTATTTAAATGAGAAATGCGATGCTTTAATTTCAATCGGTGGTGGTAGCGCACATGATTCAGCTAAAGGTGCAGCACTAATCATTTCTAATAAAAGGAACATTTATAAATGCCAAGGGTTAAATGTTACTAAAACTAAATCATTAATGCCAATCGTCGCTATTAATACTACTGCTGGTACAGGGAGCGAAGTTACTAATGTTGCAGTCATTACAAATGAAATTTCTCATTTTAAAATGACGTTGGTAGATAAACATATTCAACCTTTAGCATCAATTAATGATAGTAACATGATGCTAGGTCTCCCCCAAAGAATTACATCATGAACCGGTATTGATGCACTAGTTCATGCGATTGAAGGGTATTTATCATTAGTTCATAATGACTTAACTGATGCTTTAGCTTTACAAGCTATGAAAATCATTTATAAATGATTACCAATTGCTTATAAAGACGGTTCAAATAAAAAAGCAAGAGAGCAAATGTCTTATGCTGAATTTATTGCTGGAACAACATTTAATAGTTCTTCATTAGGTTTTATTCATTCAATGAGTCATGCGATGAGTGCGGTTTTTAACACGCCACATGGATTAGCAAATGCAACTATTATGCCTTTCGTTTTAGAATATGAGTTAAAAAATAAAAAAGTTGCTAAAAAACTTTGTGAAATTAGTGATGGCATGGGCATTACCAATCCGTTTAATGATAAAATTTCAAAAGCTAATTATTGTATAAAAACAATTAGGGAATTTATTACCGGTCTTGGTGTTCCGACTTCATTAGTTGAGGTACAAAAAAATATTACTGATAGACAAATAAATCAAATGTCTAAAAAAGCTATGAAAGATTTTTGTGGTATTAGCAATCCAATTCAATTTAGTCGTAGGCAAGTCAAACAAATTTATCGTAATGCGATTAAAGGAATTATTTAAATATGAAACCTATTATTGATAGAGAAACTAACCAAGTAAACTATGGAATTTACGATGATTTAATTGATTTTAATTACCAAGATTTTACATTAAAAAATTTTTGGGATAAAAAAGTAGGATGATTTAAGAATAAAAAGACATTTAAGAAATTTCATTTTATTTCTTTCTCTAATAATGAATATATTATTGGTGTTGCTTTTGTTGATGTTGGATTAGCTTTCAATGTTTTTGGTTATGTTTATCATCATAATCACAGTGTAATAACTAAATGAAATAAAACAATTATGAAAATGACTTTTGAAGCTAATCCAGATAAACATAGTATTAAATACCAATCAAAGAAGATTGTTATTAATGTAGAAAAAGATATTAATCAAAATTTCATTAAAGGGCACTTTTTTTATAAAGATAAAATTGATATCAATTATCATGTTAACTTATCATTGACAAATAAGCCATTAAGAGTTTTAAATCCTACTGACTTAAATCATTGATCATTTACCGCAAAAAGAGCTGGACTAGCTCTTAAATTCATAAATTTAAAAATTAATAATAATGTTATCAATATTAATACAAATAATACATTAGTTTGTACTGATTGAAGTGCAGGTTATTTTAACAGCAGCACTAATTGAATTTGGGGATGTGCTGCTGTTAAAATTGGTAATGATAATATCGGTTTTAATTTTTGTACTCTTAATAACAATGCTCTTTATCCAGAAAATGCTGTATGGTTTAATGACGAAAGACAACATTACAATCACATTTTGTTTAAGTGAAATTACGATGAGCCATATAAATATGGAATGAAAATTTATAATGGCGAAAAAACCATCGATCTTGATTTTAAACCTTTTGGTCAAACTGATGATGTCCACAATAGAGGATTAGGGTTAATTAAGACAAACTTTCATCAGTTTTTTGGAGAATATACTGGTTTTATAACGTGTAATCAACGTAAAATTCAAATTAAGTGTTTAGGTTTGTTTGAACTACATAAGTCTTTGTGGTAACAAAACTATGTCAAACTCTAAGTAAATTATCAAAACATGGGTGATATGACAAAAAGCGTTTTTAAGGTACATATAATTAATAAATGTCAATTGAACAAGTAGAGGGAGAGAGTCAAAAAGGTTTTTGAACTAAGAAGAAAATATTAATTACTTCATTAGCCTTTTTATTAACAATTGGTTTAATTGTCTTGTCAATTATTCATATTGCTAAGCCAATCAACTTGTTTACCGATGTCAAAAACGCTTTACATGACCATCCTTCAATGTGAACTGGAATGTTCACGTTGTTAGTTGGATATATTTTTATTAACTTTTTTGTTTTAATTTTACCAAACTTTTTAAGATTAAGAAGATTAGGAATTTTCTTAAACTTTAAAGAACAATTACTATATGTATTAACAATGATGTTTTTAAAAGCTGTGACTCCTGGCGCTTTAATTACTGAACCTTATACATTGTTCTGATTAAAGACTAGAGGAGTAACTACAGCTAAAGGTACGGCAATTGTATGAGTTAATGATTTTATTTGACACACAATTTGTGTTTTTATTGCTATACCTTCTTTTATTATTTTTTGTATTTGAGGGCCAAACTTATTTAAAATAAGTGGTGCTGCTGGTATTGGTGTATTTGTATTGGTATGTATTGGTTTTTCATTAGATGTAGGAATGTTTGCTTTTTTTATATTTATGGGGTCAAGTAAGCATTTTCATTATTTTTTATCAAGATGTTTTAATACTGTCAAAAAATGATTACATTTAAAATACCATACCAAATCACAAACACAGCATACATATATTGAAAAAGCAATATTACAAAAAGAAGCTAAAATATTATTAACTGATTGAAAATCAACAGGAATATCTTTATTAATATATGGGGCAGGACAAATCTTGTTATATTCATTATTATTTTGTGCTTTACAAGTAACTTGTAGTGATGTTAATAAATATTTTTCTTATGGGCATGTTTTTAATACAAGTAATATTGTTACTATGGCCAATAGGTATTTACCAATACCAGGTGGTGAAGGAATTACCCAATGAGAGTTAAACGAATTACTAAAAGTTAAGGCATATTCAACTGAAGTAATTCCACCAAACGAAGCGATTACTAATGGTATTTTTACATGAAGGTTCTTCTCATCTTATTTAACAGGGGCAGTTGGTTTAATTGGATTTGTAATTGTAACCGTTAAATATTCAATAAAAATTAAAAGACATAATACGATTATTAAATAAATATCCACAAAACCATTTAATATTCCTAATGTTAATATCGGATACTAATTTCACACAAAATAGTGAAGAACCGATTTATCTTTATAAAGGAATATTTAAAATATCAAAAAA
Source organism: Mycoplasmataceae bacterium (assembly GCA_031262935.1). Taxonomy (GTDB): domain Bacteria; phylum Bacillota_I; class Bacilli_A; order Mycoplasmatales; family Mycoplasmoidaceae; genus Malacoplasma_A. The sequence goes on from JAISGU010000007.1 coordinate 6,671, forward strand.
AAAAAAACATAATTACATATGTTAGAAGGGAATAGGTTTTAACAATATGAAAAAATCAAAATTTTTGATATTAGCAAGCAGTATAGGACTAACAACACTAGTAATTGGTGGTGTATGTGCTTTAGTTACTAATATAAAAACAAGTCACAAAACAGATCCACAAGCAAGTCTTAAGAACTGTGGAGCTGTTCCTGGAGCGCCTGATATTACAGATCAAGATGTAATGAACTA
>JAISGU010000019.1 GCA_031262935.1 Mycoplasmataceae bacterium
TGTCATAACTTAACTCCTACTTAATATAAGTTAGACAATTTTTTATACCTTTTTACGAAGTAAACTTTATAGATTTAACCTCTAAAAAAGCAAACATTTTGAGACTTTATTCTAAAAATTACATTATTACTAATCATAAATTTCCATTATTAATTGCTGCTCCTACACCTGACCAAAAGAAAGATAGTTTACTAGCACAAATTTTGCACGGTGTATGTACTAACAATGGTTGAGAAGATAAATGTACAACTTATGGAATCAATCAAAATGACCATACTGCACTTGATAATTTAGCTGTTATTATGCCGTCATTAAACTTTAATGAATGAAATATGGAAAATAGGGATAATGCTCAAAATTGAACGAATACTGCTCAAAACCAATACATTGGTACAGATGATAATGGTATTAAATATTCAACTTATCAAACAATTATGCAGGGTGGAAATAAAGTTACTTACGATACCGTTCCTAGTGGAGATGATGCCAAGATTAACATTATTATGAATGCTAAAGCAATGATGAATCGCACTAAGCCTTTTAATGATACAGGTATCTCTTCTGTTCAAGCTGAGCAAAATTTTGCTAATGGTGATGATACATTTAACGTCGGGAATACTAACAATATAGCTAATTTAAGTGCTAGAACTAATGGAGCAATTAGTCAAGCTAATCAAACATTTACAAACACAAGTGGAACAAAAACTACGACTGGGGTAGCTATTGCTAAATCTGGGAACATTATTCGTGCTGTTAACGATCCAGACATCGCTGACAAATGTGATGTTATGATAAAAGCTTATGTCGATGCTCCACAATTTTATGATACTAAACAAGCTAATCCTAAATTTGACCAAAAAGCTTATGACAGCGATAAATACAGCCCCGATAACCAACCTTATTTACTTTTACCAGCAGGTAAGATTTATAACGATATTAAATCAAGTCAAGGTGGTAGTGCAACCGTTGATAGTGTATTAAAACAAATGTTTTATGATCATAAAAACAATAATGAAAGTGCTATCCCTTTTGCTAATGTAAACTTATATGACAATGATAGCTTTGCATATGACGTACCTGCAGCACAAGTCGATGTGACTATTGATGATGGTAGTGGTCAAATGACTACTAAGATTTTTAAAGCTGGTGATGACCATTCATCAAGTCAACCGATTATGCAATATACAACCAGTGGTTTTAGTCAAAGTACTGATCCGTTTGTTCCAAGCGGTGGTGGTGTAAGTGGTAGTATGGTTGGAGCAATCGTTGGTGGTTGTTTAGGTGGTGCTGCAGTCATTGCTATTACATGCGGTATTGTGTTTAGTAGAAGAAGAAGCGTTAAGAGTTTAAATCCACAAGTTAAGAGATTAAGAAAATTAGGAGAAAATGAAGATTAAAATATCTTCTTCTTTTGTTTATGAGATGATTACGATATTTATCGTTTGATATGGAAACTACTAATAAAGAGTTTAAACACGAGAACTATGCGAAAATTCGTAAATTCCTACTATCTAATGGTATGAGACCACTAAAAGATAGTAATTATGTTAGTACTAGAAAATTAAGTGAAAGACAAATTGATAGAATTGAAAATCATTTAGTAAGGCAAATACCAGAAGTTGGAATTTGTTTAACAAAATTTGATTGAGCTGTATATCGACCTGAGCTGATAAATCATAGCGTGATTTGAATAAAAAGAGCATCAAGGAATGAATTTAATAAGAATCACCAAAAAGAAAAAGATAATAATATTGATCAATCTCGTGGGAGAAATAGGTAATATGGATAAAAAATATTTTATTGAATTAAAGTTAAATAATAGTTTGTCAGATAAAGAACAAAAAGTTTGAGACGAACAATGAAAATTTGCTAGTTTAATTAAAGAAGATAATTTCATTTATTCAAATGAAGTAGAACCTAAAAGATGGTTATACGGATTTGTAGTAGGATTGGAAGAAGACTGCCCTACCATACTTAAAAAAATCGATGTTTGCAAAATACATACTCCATATGAAATAGATAACATAAAGGTTGAATGAAAAGAAGAAGGCTTGATTTAAGGTGTAGATAGTGAAACAATATCCATATATGCAACTTGAATTTAATCAAGAACTTACAGAGAAAGAGAAACAATTTTTGGCTGACGAAATGGAATTTGGGAAAATATATAAAAGCGAAGATGATATGTATAGAACAAATGATCCCGAATCAAAATACAACGGCGATGCTTTGTTTTGGATGATGTCTGGTGTAGAACTAGACTGTAAATCTATTTTACCAAAAGTAAAAACATATAAAGTTTATTTTGAAAACGAGGTAGACAATGTTAAAAATGAATGAAAAGAAAAAGGATTAATCTAATGAGTGCTTATTGAGATAAACAAAAAGAATCTATTTGGAACTGATTTAGAAATGGTAGTAAATATTCAAAAACAGAATTAATTATTAATTGGATATTAATTTTTAATCCTATCGTGATTTTTATATTAGCTTTCATTGTTATAGGAATTCGATGAAAATATTTGATTGGTGCTTTTCAAGGGACATATCCTCCGTTTTTATGATGCCCAATTTGAGCAGGTGTAATTTTTGCAATATTAGTTCTATTAGAAATCGTGGTTGTTGTAATGAAATTACAGCAAAGACATCGAAGAATTAAATTTCACGGTATATCTACAGTTCCTAGCAGTTTAAAAGATACAGCGTTAGGCAAAGCGATTGATCGTAAATATACAACCATAGAAGATAAAAGTGGCAGTCGTAAAAGATTTGATTAGTAATATTTATTTATCTATAATTATTATGTGATATTAAATAAAGCAAAAATATTACTTTCACTATTACCAATAAGTGTAATAGCTATTATTCCTTTTGCTTTAAACAATAAAATAGAAAATAACAACCCAGTTGAACAAGTTGCAAATATTCAAAATTTACAAGCTGAGCAAACATATGGTTTTACAATGCCTGCTAATTTGAATTCAAATGAGCAAATTCAATGCGGGAGTAATGAAGCATCAATGAATTATTCATATTCTGAACATCATGTTTGAGGAACGTTTAAACCTATTTTTAGTTTAACGTTTTCACAAGATAATATTAATTTTTTCAAAAATAACGATGGAGGGACACTTAATTTAAATCAATTAGCTAATTGAGACTGTGATATACCAAACGATGGTAATAATCAGTTACAATTCCACGAAAAAGGTTGAGGTGCAAGTCATTCAGATTCTCAAGGAAGATGAGTGGATAGTGGTTATCGCAAAAACAGTCGGACTGAATGAGAGATGGGGTATGATGCATGAACACAGCCTTTCTTTGTTATTAATTTCCATATGACTTGACATGTCAATTTAAATCCAGATCAAATTAACATCTATAGAAATGATAATCAGATTTTTATTAGAAGTAATAGTGATAGTGGGGCTTGATGTTTTTGGTGTTATAACACTGACAAAAGTGGCGATGGTTGGCAAAATATAGGATGATCAAATAATTCTGGTGTGCCTAATGCGACAATATATGATTATGGTAATTCTTATTACGATCAGTTACAACAAGCTTTCGATATTAATAAAATACTTACAATAGACGAAACTAGAACAAAAAGATGAGTTGACACTTCGAATAATAAAGATACTTGCCATGTTGCTATTGGATGTAATAGTGATTATTTACTGTCTTGTCTAGGAAATTGACAAACACAATATTGAACCACTAGCAACAATTGAGTTAACTTAGTAACAATACCAGATGAAGTAAAAACTTGATTAAATTCAAGAACAGATGTAATCACGTTATTAAATACAAATTTTCTATCTGGTAAAATCTGAGATAGTTCAATTGCTAAAGTAAATAACTATCAGTTTCCTAATAGTCAAACATCTATATTTACAGATGATGTTTACAATACCACTGGCACTTATGCAGAACCAAACACTAATAACTCATACTCATTAGCTAATTTATTAATTTATGCATATGCCAATAAGGATAGCTCAAATTTGATAACTCTATTAACTAACAAAATATCTACTACAACTCTAAGTTGAATAAATGTTACAACAACACACGGTTATTCGTTTAATTTCAATTTCAATGAGAATTATCTCGCTGATGATCATAAGTTAACTGATGCAATTAAATCCTTTGCTAATGACGGTACTTTTACTAACAATAATATAACTCTAAACTACACATACTATCACGGAGCAACAGCTGGTGGAGACGATGCTTCATCATATGCTACTGGTAGTCAGACACACAAATTAACAGAATGAATTAATGGCATTTCTTTACCTGCACAAGCAGATTCAACATCAGTTTATACATGAGAAGATATTAGAATAGCTAATTCCACCAATAGTAATAGTTGAAACCCTTGATATAACACAGGGAACGCCTTTAATATCGACCAAATCAATGGTCGCAGTGAAATAGCACATATGAAAGAAATCGATGCCATAGATTGCGATGATGGTATCATATATCAAGGTCAATCAACACTTAAAGACATTAATGGACAAGATGTGGCTTGAACAAATGATTTATTTAGAGAATTTATTAATGATTGCAAATTCTTTACTGCAAGTAATTTAGTTTCAATGTTGACTGCTGGTAGCATTTGATGAAGTATTGAAGAAAAGTTAATTCAAAATTCTGATAGTAGTTCTAGACCAGATTTTTCTCAAACAAATACCGATGACTTTTTAAAAAGTATAGATAATGATGGTTTTACTTTTCTACAAAGCTACACTAATTGATTTAATACAGCACCGCTTGATAAATGGTTATATGGTAGCAATTTAACCGAAGATGAATTTGAAAAGGATTTAAAAAATATAGAAACACCCATAACAATTACTGGTGATCATACAGCAGGCAAATTAACACTAATAGTTAAACATCATAAATTTTTTAATGCCAATAATCCCAGTGGAGAGATTATCACTGACACGTTTGAAATTGATGGATTTAAACCATATACACCTCCACCAAATCCACCTTCACCGATTAATTCTCCTATCTCGTGGGGTTTGATTGGAGGACTAACAGCAGGAGGAGCGGTTCTATTTGGTAGTTTTGGAGTGTGGTTGATATACCGTAGGCATAGAGGTAAAAGAAGCTTATTCAATAAGAAAAAAATTAAAACTAAAGAAAAACAACCAGAGAGTATGGACGATTTAAGAAAAGAAATGAGAAAAAAGGCAGAAGAGGACAAAGTTTATGAATAAAATGACTGAACAAGATAGGCAAAAGCAAATACAAGGTAACATCGAAGCACTAAAACAATTAATAGATTGATTTAATTGAGGTTCTGGTGGTTTATCTGAGTCGCAACGAAAAGAAATTAAAAAGATTATAGAGGGATTTTAAAATGCAAGTTTTCATTAAGAAGAAATATTTTGATGCCATTAAAAACGGTGAAAAGAATTGCGAAATAAGACATAAACCAATTGATACACCATCCAAATTAACATTTTTATGTGGCAAATACAACTTAGTTAAGCAAGTTGTAAGTTGCAATAAATTAGATGAAACAATTCTTGCTGGATTAAGACAGCAAAGTTGGTGAGACGAGTTTTGCGATGAATACATTAAGAAACCAAGTTGAATTTGGAGGTTAAGGTAATATGGCTTGATGAGGTTGAGTATTAACAGTTGTATTTATCGTTTGTGTAATTACAATCGCTTGAATAGGTTGAAAATGAGTAGAAGACAATAAAAAAGATAAGGAGAATAAGTAATGAAGAAGAATGCAACAAATAGCAAACTGAAATGTCCGATCTGTGGGGCAGAAATGGAATGAACATGTACTGATGAGACATTAAGTGATTATTATTGTCCGAATTGCAAACAAGAATGAGAATATGATTGAGATGATGAGGAGTTTGTGTAATGAAAACTTATTGCACAGAATATAACGATACCAACGGAAATTCAAATACTTTCATTGGCACAAAACATCAAGCAAAGAAATTAGACATCTGAAAGAAAATTAAAGGAGAAATAAAATAATATGGATGAACGTACAGAGAAATTACTAGAACAAAAACGCAACTTATATGAACAAGAAAGTGCTTTTGTTAATAAAATCAATTTTACAGAAAAGCACAGATCATTAAAACAACTTTGAAATTGGATTATTGCAACTATTGGTCAATGTTCCAGTGATAAAAAATGATTTTATCTAAACAGATGTTTTACGTTAGCTCATTTGTGTCTTGACGAAATTTATGAGAACTATGCTTCGAAAGAACAACTAGAAGAATTTAAAAAAAGACAAGACAGTATTAATAAAATCGATAAAGAAACATTAGAGGAAATGAAATAAATATGAAGAAAACTAAACAAGAGAAAAGAATTGGATTGACTAGAGAGCAATTAAAACGTGAGATAGAGCATTTTAAGACGCTTTTAAGCGTGAAGTATGGTAAACCATCGCCCGAACAAGAAAAATACTTAAAAGGACAAGTAGAACACTTAACAAGATTTTATGACAACTTTGATAAATTGGATATAAATAAAGATGGAATATTACAAGAAGGAGAACAAAAATAATGAACACTATTACTAAAATGATAAAAAAAATAAGCGATATGAAAAATGTGGAATCAAAAATATTAGTTTGGGATTTTGAAAATGAGTATAAAAAAGGAACAAAATTTGTATGTGAATAATTAGCGACATAGGATACATCAATTTAGATAAAGTACAAAAACTATATTACACTAGAGAAAATAGATTGTTTCCGAAAGAAGGATATAAATATCGATGGCATATAGATTACTCTGAAAATAATTATGATGAAGTTTGGCTAACAGAAGAAGAAAATAATGTTTTAGTTGAATATTTATCTCGAATAAAAAATAACATTAAGAAAAATAAATAATATTAAGTTAAATTAACTAATTTCAAAAGTAAACTTTTTTGACAACTTTTGAAATTTTGTCTTATACTTGTGTTGTAAGGAAGTAGAAATATGACATTTTTAAGAAACGAACAAGAGTTAAACAAAAAAGCTAATCAATTAGTAAATTCAATGATCGGAACTAAACATTTTAGTTCTATTTATATGGATTATTTGATGCTTTTAATTGATAGTAATACTTACATTGAAGCAGATCAAAATGGTGAAAAATATCTTGCTGTAAGAAGCATAGACACCATTTCTGGACACGGACGAAGCTTGGGAATAAGTATTTATACCAGTGGTTATTGAAGTCTTGTTAAACGTGAAGATATAAGAAATGAATGATTAGATATTCTTAATAAGTTATCTACTAACGAAGATAAACTTTATATATTAGGTAATCACGGTCAAAGAAAAGAAATTGATCACGAGTGGTTAGTTAAAGAATTTATAAAGGTACATTTAAACTAGGAGGCAATATGAAATATCGAAATAAAATGATTGAATATGTATATAAATATTTTGGCGAAACTATATATGATGCAGTTAAAATAGAAATTAGCAAGGCAACTTTTGCTTCCACGCAAGATATTTTAGACAATGGTCCAAAGGTTGTTTCAAAGTATGGGGAAAGATATACTATAACTGTTTTAAACTTAAAGCATACCTATGAAGATATTTTAGAAGTCATTAATGATGCTAATTGAAAAATAGACGCAAAAGAGGCTTTAAGAATTAATGGCAATGTTACTCATAATTTAAATGCTGGTAGTGGATTTTGAAGAATTTCTAACGTTAGAGTATTAATAAGCCGTGAAGGACAAGAAGATAAATTTATGACACCAGAACTACGTAAAGGTGAATATTATGAAAATATGATTAATAGTGTCATAAGTAATAATAAATACACATCTGATGATGTAATAAGTTTAATGGCTGATATGATGAAAGAACAATGTTTCAGAGACGGAAACAAAAGAACAGCATTAATTTTTGCTAATACTTTACTATTGCAAAAAAATTTAGGATATATAAGAGTAGATAATAAAAAGGAATATATCGCAAATATTTTAGATTATTACGAAAATAAAATAACTAATAAACAATTTGTAGAAAAAATAAATAATGGTTTTTATGTATCTGCAGAACAATTAGAACAGAATCACGAACTTGCAACAGATGAAGAGATGGAATCCCTAAATAATGCAAAGGAGTCTCTTCGGCAAGATAAACAAGAAGAAATCTCTAAAGATGTAGAACAATCGAATGGTCGTGGACGATAATGAATGATAAAACAATCGAAAAAAGGGTACACGTTAGACACGAAATAGAAGGTCTTAAATGACATCCAGTAGATAAAAAGAAAAAGAATTCTATTCAGGTAACATTCAAAGTAAGTGGTAGAGAACGTGTTTTCTTAGAGAGAAAGACATCAGAATATGGAGCAACTAACATTTCAAATTTAGTTAAAAATTTAGTGCTAGACTGGATGGAAATGGTAGAAGATGAAGAATATAAAAACTCTTAACGTTTACTAAATACGAATATTGCTAATATTACAATCACGGCTATAAAAATAAGCAAAGTAAGTGCTGGTAAAAAATAATGCCATCACTTGTTTTTGTCTTTGCTATATTTATCTCATTTATCTTTTAAAGACATTATTTATCACCTTTAATACTTTTTATTAAAGCTTCTTTAGAAAACATATATCAAGTTGGAATAGATTTTAATGGTAATTTCTTTTGGTGACTAGCATTTCAAGATCATAGACGATATTGTTGAAATTCGTTATCAGTTCATTTGCTTATTTGTTCTGGTGTAAGTTTTCTCATAACATAGTTATAACTAATTATTGGCTGATGCAGCTCAAGACCAAATAGGTGGTAAAATGAACTCTCAGAAGACTTCGATGAATACTAGTGCAACGAAGATATATCCAATCGCATGTAAGAATTTGTTTCGTGATAATTTAAATTGTTTCTTAGTATCCTCGTTGTCGCAAAACCAAACTTTTAATGATAAAGCTAATGTAGTTATTGCTCCAACTAATATAGCGGCACAAATCAAGCAAATTTCAACTATCTGAAAATCATTATGAATCATAGTAGCTAAATCTGTACCAATCAAATTTCCTATTTCTTCTCAAAACTTCGGTAGTTTCATTATTCAGTCTCCTTTTGGTTTTTATAGACTTGAATACGAGCCTTAATGTTGTTTCATATTAATAGATTTGCAATGCCTATTAAGGCACAAACAACACCAAAAACAATTAATAGAATGCTTGTAGTTTTTCCAACATTAAAAGTTGCTATACACATAATCCCACCAAGTAGCATTAATGCTCCACCTATTAAAAATAAAAGTCAGGTAAAGTTCGTTAAATATTGTGCATTTCGTGCTGCTTGAATATTGTCATCATCGACTGATTTTTTAATACTAAACATCTTGAACATTTCTTTAATTCACGATGTTTTGCTAACTTTATTATTCATAACTTAATATATTATATATCACATAATAATTATAGAAAACTATTTATATAAGTTGTAAATATTGATTTCTATAGACCATTAATTTGTTGATTAAAACCTATCATTGTATCATTAAAATTTGTGCCAATTTTATTTAAATAAATGTAAGTAGCTAATGCATAATCAATAGCGTTTTGAATGGTACATAAATGATGAGAATTTTTAAATCTAATCAGATGATCCATCGTTGTTTGATAAACTCTAGACATCAATCTTTTATCATTTTTTGTATTGATTTCTAATAGTGTTTTTTTGACTAAATTTTGTTGCTCATAATTTAAGTCATCATACATCCAACATCCTTTATCTAGTCATCCTCAAATTAACATACTTCTTGGTTGATTTGGATTCTCGTATTTTTCTTTTATTGGTTGCATTAAATTTCAAAACTTTTGATAAATATTTATCTTGTAACTTTGAACAGGTTTAGTATTTAACATAACATAACAATTATATTTACAGAACCGAAGGTTTGGACTATTTTAGGATACTAAAATATGACACTCAAATATTGTTCACAAAACTTCTTAAGAAAATCATCCCCACCGCATAGAATTGCTTTTGGTTCTGCTAAAAAATCTTCATAACGATATTTAATCTTAAAAGTATTACCAAATGGATTAGAAATTATTCAATTTTTGAACATTGGTCCCATTGCTCTACTAGTCTTTTTTGGTTGTGTAACTCCTGTATAGATTTCATCTAATGTCATATCATTACAAAGGAATGATCCGAGTCTATCTACTGTTTCCGGATTCCTTTCAATTGAATTTGTATCAAACTTTAAAAAGCTTATGTAGGCATTATCAAATGGAAATTTTTCTAACTTAAATAGTTCGATAAGCAAACGTTTGTAATCTCTATTTGTATGAAAAGTATGAATATTTTCTCATACTAAATTATTTATTTCTCTTGGATCTCTCCTAGTGGGAACGGGATAAATCCTAAATAACAAATCTAAATAATTCCTTTCTTTTGCTAGATCTATTGAATTTTGTGTTCAAATGTTTGGCATAACAAAAAATCCCTAACCCAAAAATGGATTAGAGACACCTCCAATTAGATTCCCACAATTTACTTGATTGCGACTTCGAGAGAGAGAGAGAGTACTACATACTTCATATTAGTTCTTACTTCCTTTCATTAATTCCTTAATAGCATAATCAATTATTTCACCACGTGAACATTTATTTTCTTTAGCTAATTTTTCTATATTAGTAACCGTTGAATTGTAGATACGATAGCTACAAACAGTTTTGTCTTCCTTTGCAATTGGTAATTTCATAGTATTCCTTTTAATCTATGAATACATTATATAGAAACTATTACTAAAAGTAATAAATATGTGAGCCTACCCTATAAACAGAGACCTCTAACTATAACATTAAGTTTAGATTTAGTTAAATAAATTTAACTACATAATCTTATGTATAAAGTTATGTATAAGATTTATGTATAAAACAAGTTTTATAACACACTTATAATTCAATAAAGGAGAATATAAATGGAAAAAGATAAATTTAATAGATGGTTTTATGTAACAGCAATATGTTGCATTATTGGTGGATTATTTACAATGATTATGCCAGCAGTAGTAAGCGGACAATGATATGCTATTTTAATTATGCCAATGTTAGTAGGAACTACATTGATTATTGTTGCAGGAATATTATTCTACTTAGGAATAACTTGGAATATCAATAACAAATATTATTATTAAATGCGACTCAAAAAAATAAGTTACATAGTAAATTAGCCATTTGCAAAAAATGGCTTTTTTATTGTATAGATTATGTATGTAGCATAGCTACATAACAACTAAATACTATGATACAAAAACTCTTAAACTTTAATCAGTTAATTTTAATTTCTCAAAAAAGAAAATCAATGTCATATTATTACAAAATAAGGAATAGAAGAGATTGCTTCAAATTTGATATTGATAAAAATGTAAAAAATGCTAATAAGCTAATTGATAGTACTTTAAATGATTCAACTGCACACGCTTATGTTTCAGCTTTTGTTTGAGCTTATGATCAAATGTATGGAGAAAACAAATTAGGCCCTAAAAGTTGGAGTAAATTTATTATACGTCAGATAAGCATGCATTTGTTTATACAAACCATACGATTTAGGTGTATTCCCATTGAGAGATATTTGAATTCTTTCT
>JAISGU010000023.1 GCA_031262935.1 Mycoplasmataceae bacterium
TTGAACTATACTAACATTTGTATAGTTCGGAGATTTAAAAATATAAAAATGGTTATAAAATAAACCTTTTTTGAATATCTAAATCTTAGAAAACCAACCCAATTTGGCCATTAAGCCAAAGTTATACATTTTTCACATATTGCAGTTTATTTGTAATGTAATTCCATAAAGAATTAAGATTACTTGCTTATACATACTTCAGCATATAAGATGATTTACTTATTAAAATTTTCTATAATTGTCTTTTCTATTGATAAACAATTTTCATAAAAATTAAGATATTTAGATAAAGCTCTTGCATCTTTTTTTAAAGGTTTTATTGTAGTTTTTTTAATTGCACGAAATACTTTTGTATTTAAAAATTCTAATAGTGATAATTTATTATTTATTGCATAGTGCGCCAATATAGCAATACCGTATGGACCACCGGCCGTTACTTCATTCATTACTGTTACTGGAACATTTAGCATTGACGACAATATATGTTGAGAGATTCCGTCATTATTAAACATTCCACCATGGGCAACAATATTAGTGATTTTTATATTTTCTTTTGATAAAATTTTAAATCCAATTGCAAAAGTAGCAAAGCACGAATACAAAAATGTTCTAAAAAGTTTAGATAAGTTTAGTCCACTATTTGTGTGATATGCAATAAAAGGTATACCATTTTCAAAATTTGTTATAGGTTCACCAGAATGATAATTACAAGAAAAAATATTTTGATTTTCGACATCACTTTTCTTAACATTATTAATTAACAAATTAATTAATTCTTTGTCGTCAATTCTAAAATTAATTAAATTGTTATACTCGCTAAAAATATTTACTCACAAATTTAAATCTGTTGAACAATTATTACAATGAACCATCGCCACAGGAAAACCATTTGGAGTAGTAACAATATCGATTGTTTCGTATCAATTCTTTAGAGGTTGTATGAGAACTATCATACCAAAAATCGATGTACCAGCCGACACATTCCCTGTTAAATGTTCAATTGAATTTGTTGCCACCATTCCCGTTTGTGCATCACCTTCGGGAGGACAAAGTGGAATGTTGTGTTCAATATCACCTGTTGGATCAATTAATAAAGAACCTTCTTTTGTTAAATTACCTGCTATTTCACCTGCCACTTTAACATTGGGAAGTATTGATAACAAATTTAATTTAATATTATTCGCTTTTAATATCGAATCAAATGATTTAACATAGTTGTCACAATAATTATTGCCTTCTTTATTAATGGGAAACATACCACTTGCATCACCAATACCGATGTTTTTTGATCCTGTTAATAAATAGTGAATATAACCAGCTAATGTAGTTAAGTATTTAATTTCATTGACGTGTTTTTCGTTGTTTAAGATAGCTTGATACAGGTGTGCTATTGATCACCGTTGAGGAATGTTAAAATTAAAAGTTTTTGAAAGAATAGTTGACGCCTCTTTAGTATTAGTGTTACGTCATGTTCTAAAAGGCGTTAGCAACTTATCGTTTTTATCTAACACTATGTACCCATGCATCATTGCTGAGATACCAATTGATAAAAACTTTGTTAATACAACATTGTATTTATTCTTAATTTTATTTTTTAAATCCAAATAAGCATTTTGTAATCCTTTAATAATAAGTTTTTGTGGATAGGTTCATAATCCTTTAACTAATGAATCTTTTCAGGTGAACGAACCCATTTCAATTAATTTATTATTTTCATCAATTAATGCAGCTTTAATTCTTGTAGAACCAAATTCAATACCTAAACAAATATTTCCATTTTTTATAGATTGTTTAAAATTCATCATTATTTCCTTTTAGCACTTTGTCCATAGTATGCATTTTTACCATGTTTTCTCAAATAGTGTTTATCTAATAAATTTTTGTCAATGGTTAAAATTTTTAGGTTAAGAGTTTTTGTTTTGTATGCTAATTCTGCAATGTTTTCTAACACATACGCATTGTGAACGGCATTTTGTGGTGAACTACCCCAAACGAAAGGACCATGATTACTTACTAAAACTGCAGGTATATTATTGTAATCATAATTATTTTTAACAAATGTTTCTACGATAACTTTACCTGTATTTTGTTCATAATTATTTTCAATTTCCCTATTTATAAGTTTTCTTGTGCAAGGTATATCTCCATAAAAATAGTCTGCATGCGTTGTTCCATAACATTTAATAGGTAATTCTGCTTGTGCAAAACTTGTAGCCCAATTTGAATGAGTATGCACAATACCTTTAATGTTTTTAAAGTTTCTATAAAGTTCAATATGTGTTTGTGTATCAGAAGAGGGATTTAACTTCCCCTCAATTTTTTTTGAATTAGATAAATCAACGACAACCATATCATTTGGTAATAATGTATCATATTCAACTCCACTAGGTTTAATAACTATATATTTACGATCATCGCTAATTCCACTTACATTACCTCAAGTCAAAATAACAAGACCAAATTTTTGTAAATCTTTATTTGCTTGACATACTTCTTTTTTTAATTTTTCTAACATATTAACTCCTATTAATTATTTTTGCTATATTACGATTGGTTGGTTTTTTTCTTCTTAATTGACCTAATAAAATAATAATAGTTCAAATAATAATTACTAAAACAAATAAACCAAATATCATTGGATTAACAACGATATTACCAATTAAAAGAAGATGGCTATTTGTAGAATACATTATTCAACCAATGATATTAATTAAAATGTAATCCGATTCTCCATATGAAAACGACGAAACAGCCGTGTAATGCGGATTATTTATTGCATCATTAGAATTTAATCAATTACCATCTGCATTCCACCTATCATCTCAATTTCAATTTGGATTATTTCACCAATAAGGTTCGTGAGTAATTCCTTGTGTTGCAATTCCTGGTGACAATGTGTTTCATAACACCATAAATAGTATCGGTAACAAAGTAACTACTATACCAACAATAAACCCAGCCATTGCAGCACCTAGTGTACCACCTTTAACGTCACCAAAAGTTCCAGCTGTTGCACCTAAGAAAAATAAAACGATATTACTTGGCAAAACTACTGCAGAAACTAAATGTGGATTCAAATTATGAAAAACGAATGATAATGCAGTAATTATTAACCCACCAAGAAACGATGTTAAAAAACCAATTAACACAGCTGTTGGTCGATATTTAATAATCAAAGAAGCATCAACTGATATATGAGCACCTTTTATAAATTTATCAGTAATTCCTTGAATACATGTTTTTAATTCATTTACCATCATTTGTACGCCATATATCAAAGCCATAATACCAGCGCTAAAACTAATAGCATCAACAACAATTGCAACACCCAATGATGTACCATCAACTGCTTTGTGTGCTTCATTTGGGTGCATTCCATAAGCTATACAATACACAATCAAGAACATTAAAGCCATAATGAATATAGTGGTAATGTTTGTTTCCTTTAAGAAATGACATCATTTAGGCAAATTTAACTTTTCAGCAGATTTAAATTTACCTCTTCTTAATTTGCCAATTAATGATCCAATTCAACTTGCGATTTGGAACGAAAATAAATCATGATGACATAAATTAATATTTTTCTCCCCCATAACTTCAAAAGAAATTTTTGTTGAAATGCTAGGAGCCATTGTACTATATGTAGCTAATAGCATTGCTCCAAGTAAGGCGACGACTAAACCCATTTTGTCTAACCCCAAATCACATCCACACAATTGAAATACAGAAGTAAACCCAATGCTAAAATACATTAATATATGTGTTGATAAATAAATGTTTTTAAAATTAGAAAATTTAGCAAGCAACAAGTTAAACACTATTGCAAGCAACAACATAATTGAGGCAACTGCTGAAATTCTTGATGAAAAAAACATGATTCCAACAGCAAATGTATTAGAGTCTGCAACTATTGCGTTCCCTTGATTTCCCGTATCATTTCCATATCCTAAAATAACACTAAATTCTTTTTGAAAATGTGTTAGTGCAGAACCCATTGCGCCAGCACCGATAGATAAAATGAAAAAACCAAGTGCTGACATGAAAGTTGAAATAATTGTTTTAGTAACGCCACGTTTTAAAATTAATGAACCTACTAAAGCAAATAAAGCTACAACTAGTCCAGCAGAAGCGAAGAAACTTGTGACAAAGTTTAGAAAAATGTCCATGGATAAACCTATTTAATTATTTTGTATGATAAATTTACCATTTTACATCAATCAATAATTTGTTGAGTATTTAAATTTAAAGAAACAACTGTATGATGACCTCCCCCAATTTCAATTCATTTTTTTACACCTTCAGTAAAATTTGGTTTTACTTTTCAAATTACTCTTGCAACAGGTAATTTTGGAGCAGGTGTAGAAGGTTTTACACACTCAACTTCATTAATTAATAATTCAAAATGAGTACCCATATCAATCATTGAAACAACAACAGCTTTTCCTGCTTTTCCATCAAATACAAGTCTTGCAGGATCTTCTTTATTTCCAATCCCTAATGGAGCAACTTTAATTTTTGGTTGATTAGACGCTAGTGTTGGATCTACTTCCAACATATGAGCTTCTAAAATGTATTCCTTATTTTTAGTCATTTCATAGGTGTAGTCTTCCATAAATCCTGTTGATTTATTATTTGACATTATTTTTAATAATTTATTTAAACAAGCTGTTTTTCAGTCGCCTTCAGCCGAAAAACCATAACCATCTGCCATCATATTTTGAATGGCTAGTCCAGGCAGTTGTTTTAAACCATCAAGAGATTCAAAGTTAGTTACAACAACGCTGTAGTTATGTTGTTGCATAAACTTTCTTAAACCACATTCAATTTTTGCTTGTTCTTTAACGTGATTAATTCAAGTTTCTTTAGAATATTTATCATATTGACATCCATATTTATTTACATATTCTTGATATTTTTTATTAATTTCTTCTTTGGATACTTTATTAACTTCTTTTACTAAATCATTAATAGGGAAGTAATCAACAGTCCATCCAAAATCAATTTGTGCTTGTATTTTATCGCCCTCAGTAACAGCAACACTTCTCATATTGTCACCAAATCTAACGGCACGTATGTTAAAGCTTTCATTGTATGCATTTGCAACATTCATTCAATCAGCAATTTGCTTTTGAACATCTTTATTTTTTCAATAGCCTACAATGACACGATTATTTTTGTGTAATCTTGAATTAATATATCCATACTCACGATCACCATGTGCTGCTTGATTAAGATTCATAAAATCCATATCAATTGTCTTTCATGGAATACTTTCGTTAAATTGTGTTGCAAAGTGTAATAAAGGTTTATGTAATATTTTTGTCCCTCTTATTCACATCTTCGCTGGTGAAAAAGTATGCATCCAAGTTATCACGCCAATTACTTCATCTCGATAATTTGCTTCTTTCATTAATTGCGTAATTACTTCTGGTTTTACCGCTAATGGTTGTAACTTTAAAACAAAAGGTAGATTCCCATTTTTATTTAATGTATCCACCATATATTTAGCGTTCTGTTCAACTTGTTTTAGTGTTTCTTCTCCATATAAATATTGACTTCCTACAATAAATCAAAATTCTTTTAATTTTATCCCCATATTTTTCCTCTTACATTCAATAAAGTTAGTATATAGAAAAACTAAAGATAAATTAAATATTTCCTAATCTAGATTTATCATCCAGTCAATATTGTAGTGACTACTAAGGGTTTTTTAACTAATTATTAATCTCATTTTTTGACTACACGAATTTTAAACTTATATGTTGCCCTTTTTTTTCATCTTATCTAATGGTTTAATTTTCATTAGTTTAAGTCCATTAGCAAGAATTTGTTTTACACATAGTGATAAATGATATCTTTGTGAACTCAATTCAATATTGTTGTTATCAATAATTTTGTTATTAGAATAAAATGAATGAAAAGTTTTTGATAGCAACAATAAATATGTAGGTAATTTTTGTACTTCATTATTAATAGCAATCGATTCAATAGCGTGCTTGTAGTACATTAATAAAATCATTAATTCGTGTTCAATATCAGTTTTTAATAAATCAAAATTTCTAGGTTTAGTAAACTTACCATTATTTTGTAATTGATTAATTCTTGCGTGAGCATATTGAACATAATAAATTGGATTATCATTAGAATTGCTTGTGGCTTTATTAACATCAATCTCAATATGCGAATCTAAAGATTGTGATACTAAATATCACCTAGCTGTATCCTTTCCAATTGCTTGCAATAAATCTTGAAGGGTTAAAGAATTACCGCTTCTTTTAGACATTTTAAATTCTTGTCCACCTTTAACAAGTCTAACCATTTGCATAATTAAAACTTTCAATTGTTCTTTTTTATATCCCAACATTTGTATAGCAATGGACATTCGATCAGCGTAACTTGCATGATCACTTCCTCAAATGTTGTAAATCTTATCATAGCCTCTTGATAATTTGATGGCGTGATAAGCAATATCGGGAAGAAAATATGTATAAACACCATCACTTTTTATTAATACACGATCTTTATCATCATTAAATTTTGTTGTTTTTAATCATGTAGCACCATCTTTTTGATAAATATCATTAGCTAATACTTTAATAATAGATTTATCCAAACCTTTTACATAAATATTTGATTCAAAAAATCAAATATCCATATGAACACCAAATTCTGTTAATGTATCTTTAATGATGTTTAATAGAAACTTCTTTGAAAAGTTTTTAAAGAAATTGACATTTTCATTAGAATCAGTAATTTTGTTTTGATCACATTTGACATCTTTATATTTATCTTTGTAATCGGTTACAATTGCTTTAGCAACATCATTAATCTCACTACCATGATAAGAATCTTCTGGTAGTTCATCTTTCATTCCTAGCAGTTGTTTGTATCTAATCAACACAGACATTGCTAATTTTTCTATTTGATTACCAGCATCATTAACATAATATTCTCTATTCACGTCAATTCCGTATGTTTGCCAAACGTTAGCTAATGTATCACCAATAGCTGCGTTTCTAGCATGTCCAATATGTAATAGTCCAGTTGGATTAGCAGACACAAATTCAATGTTGTAAAATAATTTCTTTTGTTTAAATTTACCGTATTCGTCTTTTTCTTTGCTGATTTCTTGTAAGTAATCATTAATTGTTTCATCACTCAAGAATAGATTTAAAAAACCGGGACCAGCTACTTCAACTTTTTTAAAAAACTTTTTATCTAACTTATCAGCAACAATTTTAGCAAATAGTTGAACTTTATCTTTAGACAAACCTAATACCATCATAATATTTGAGGAAAAATCACCAAATTTTAAATTTTTAGTCTTTTCTACTTGAACGTTAATGTCATTGAGAGAATTACTTGTTTCGTTAACAATTGTTGGTAATTTACTAATTGTTTTTTTAAGAATATGTTTAATCTCTTGAATAATTGTTTCTGATTTATGTAAAAGCATTTTATCTATTTAGAGAATTATATAGAGATTAATATCTCATATCTTTACCTTTTAATTCAAACTCGGTATTGTTAGTTAATGCTTTAATTCTTTCCATCAAACGTTCAGCGTTAAAAGAATTACCTGTTCTTTTTAAGATTGATGCATATTTTCTTGATAACTGTTCCATACTAATGTTTGAATTAATAAAGGTTAATTTATTATTTTGCATACGATAGTTTAAAACAATCATTAGAGGCTCATTATAAAATCATTCATTTGTAGACTCTGCTCCAAGATCATCTAAAAACAATACATCTGCTTCTCTCATTTTATCAATGTAATTAGCGTTTGTAGAATCTCCTTTAGAAATCCCTTGTTTTAATTCATAAGTGAAATCTGGCACAAAAATAAAAGCAATTGTTTTGTTTTTTAAAGCTAATTCATTAGCTAATGCAATAGAAGTAAAAGTTTTTCCAGTTCCCATTGTTCCATATACATATAAACCATGTTTTAATTCATTTTCATTTAAATATTTTTGATAAATATCTAAAAGTTTTGCTTTTGTAGGACTTACTAACTTACCAATGGATTGTGGATTTAATAGCACTTTTAGATATTTATTAGAAAAATTACGAATTAAATATTTCGACTTAACTTGTAGTATTCTTTCTAGTTTTTCACAAGGGACTGAAATAATTTGTAAATTATTATTTTGGTCCCTAATTAATTTAATATGGTAATTAGATTCATTGCAACATCTGTCGTCTAATTTATTACACTTTTCATATTCGTCGACCATTTGTTTAATAATCATGAAGTTTTGTCTGAATTCTTTTGATGAAAGTTTTAAATCTTTAATTAACGGAGAATCAACATATTTAACCACATCTGATGACGTAAATGAAAATGACGAAGATTTCTTTGTCTCCACTAAATCTTTTAAAGACTTCATTAAGAACTCCACTCTACCAATTGTTCATTAGTTTGATTTTTTTGCTGAACAGAGGATTGTTGAAAATCATTATGATAAAGTAAATAATCATAAATTTGTTGATGTGTATTTAGATTAAGAGAATTAATTGTTTGAGATACTTTATTAAGATATTTACAATTAAATTTACCAGAAGTCTTATAAATTGTTAAGTCTATTAGCATATTGATGATTGAATCCGACAATAAATACTGTTCTCTAATACGATTTAAGGTATCTATTTCTTCATTTGATAACGATTGTTTCATAATCGCTCTTAAATATTGTTCAGAATTCAATGTATTGTAATCTGAGAAAACATTTTTTAAATCGTTTGAATTAACATATTTTAACCACATTGAATTATTACGATTAATCTTGATATTACTTAACACATTAATATTGTTAACACTATTAATTAATTTATCAAGATTAATTTTTAATAATTTTTCATCAATGTTATAAACGCGATCGTCAGTTAACGTCATGCTTACAAAAATGATTCTTTTAACTTCATTAATAGATAAATCGTATGATTTAAAATAGGATTCAATAGTATTTCTAGCTTCACTATTAATTAATAATGGTGATTTTAGTTCTTTCGATAGCTGATTGTAAAGTTCTTTGTAGTTATTACTAATGACCTCGTTAATAGTTTTATCGGTAAATACTTGCTCAAAAGTGCTAGAGACATTAACTGCTTCACTATTTACTCTAAAAGAACTATAGCAATATTCAAGTTTTTCAAAATTATTTTGTCCAACACAGCTAATTAATAGGTGTTTAAACTTCTGATTATTGACAAAATTAACAAAATTTAATGGTTCATGGATAACAAAAACATAAATTTGCTCTTTATTTTGTAAAACATATGTAGTTAATAGACCAATTGCCTCTAATTTTGCTCTAATTTCATTAAATTTGTCGTTATTTAGTTGAAACATTTTAAAGAAATCAATAAATTGTGTTGATGATCCTAACGTTTTACTTTGTTTATCAGATTCATTAAATAATTGGATATATAGAGAAATAGCTTCATTGCCTACTATTGGAGCATAAAAATCATAAAGATTACTAATTTTTGAGCCAATGCTAAATTGGTAATCTTTATTTACAAAAAATCTTAAGTTTTGTAGCATTTTTATCCCCTTTTTATTATTCAAAATTGCAATGAAAATCTTGTTGAATTGAGAAAGGTTATAAACTATAAATTTAAAAATAAAAAAATTTTTTTTAATTCTTTTTTAAAAACTTTTAAATCGCTAAAGTTATCAACAATAAAATTTGTTTTTATTTTGCTATTTTTTATAGGATTTTTTATGTTTCCCACATCTAATGTGGGAAAATTTATCACATATGAAAATTTTTTTAAAAAATTATTGTTTTTAAGTGATTTTTTTGCTCTAATTAAAATTACATATTTAAAATACTTTTTAAAAATTAAATTATGCTCTAAAAATAGGGCAAATTCAACGATTGTATTAGTTCTATTTTGCTGTAATTCTACTAACTTTTTTTGCATAATAGGAAACATAATTTTGTTCAATTTCATAAGCATTTTTTTATTTGTAAAAACTAATCTTCCAAGCTTCTTTCTATCAACTTTTTTACTATCAACATATTCTTTACCAAAATGTTTCAAAATTAGTTTGTAACCTATCATTCCCCTCTGATAGATTTGGTGGATATATTTATCCATCTCAAAAGTGTTTGCTCCGAGAGAGTTTAGGTACTTAAGAGCTGTAGTTTTTCCAACACCAGACTGTCCTGTTAAGCAAATTAGCATGTTTCTCCTTGTAAATGCTGACATTTTGGGCAGAAACATGTCCCTCTTCCATTGACTTTTATCTTCTTAATAATGGTATTACATACTTTACAGTGTTCACCGTTTCTAGCGTGCACATATAGAATATTTTGATATCTTCCAGAGTGATTAATTGTTGATTGATAACTAGAAACGGTTGTACCACCATATTTAATCGCTTTTAAAAGCACTTTTTTAGCGAATTTAACGATATTTTTATAATCTTGGTTATTTAGTGCTTTTGGCCTAATTAAAGGATTTAATTTACATAAAAACAATATCTCATCCGCATAGATATTACCGATACCAGATACTAAAGTTTGATCTAAAAGTGTTGTTTTTAATGCTCGATTAGACTTTAGTATCTGGTTTTTGAGATATTGTCATGTAAATTTGCTATTTAATGGGTCTAAAGCCAACTTTTTAATAGATTTTGCTTTTAAATAATCATCATTTTTATAAATATCAAACGTTCCAAACATCCTAGAATCATAAAATCTTAATACATGATGATTATTTAAAAGCATTTCAATTCGTAAATGTTGCTTTTTGTATTGAATTTGTAATGGTTCATAGAAAAGTTTACCTTCCATTCTTAAATGAATTGCTAATATTTTCTTATTAGATAAATGAAAGATAAGATATTTACCAATTCTTTCAATATTTATAAACTTTTCATGAACCATAAATTTATTGAATTGGATAGGATTACAATTCTTTAATATTTTGGGTCGATAAACATTAGTTTTTATAATAATTTTATTAAGCAAACCACTAGTTTTTAAAGTATTAATTACAGTTTGAACTTCTGGTAATTCAGGCATATAGAAATTATACGGTTTAATGATTATTAATCATTAAACACGAATGGTAAATTTGTTGATAACTTTATCAAGCGACAATCCATTCATATATTCAATTAATGCATTAGTCGCTTGATTTATTACATTATTAATAACACTCATTTGTTCATTATCGAATTTACTTAAAACATAATCTGCTAATGATATGTTTTTATTATTAGGTCTACCTATACCAATTTTAATCCTAATAAAATCTTCAGTGGACAATTTATTAATAATATCTTTAACCCCATTTTGTCCACCTGAAGAACCATCTTGTCTAAACTTTAATAAACCTATCTTACTATCAGCATCATCATGAACAACAACAACATCTTTATTGTCAATTTTAAAGAAATTACATATTTGACTTACAAAATTACCAGATAGGTTCATTAAAGTTAATGGTTTAGCGATAATAAAAGTTTTATCTTCAATATTAATCTTTGTAAATAAACCATTAAACTTTTCTTCTTTTAATGAAATATTTAATTCTTTACAAAGATTATCAACAACACTAAACCCAACATTGTGTTTAGTGTTGTTGTATTGAGATGGGTAATTACCTAAACCTACAATAAGAAATGTCTGCATTTATATAAAAGTATAGGTAATAAAAATCTCAAAAAAAAAAAAAAAAAAGAGAGATAATTTAGACAATGAGAAGATTTGTTGACAAAATTATCGGTTTGACAATTATTTCTATTCTTTTTTCGCTTACACCTATAACATTAAGTTCATGTAGCATACTTGTACCCATTATGAACGCATCAAACGATTCTGCAATTGGTTCAAAAGGAGCTTATCTAAAAGCACATGCTCAATGAATTGGATATTATTTTAATGATGTTTATTTTACTGTTAGAAAAGATAAAAATTACGATTATCTTAAGGGTTTTATTAATTTAGATAATCCTGATATCGTAAAACAAGAAGATAAAGGTAATAAAACTGAGTTTTACGACATTACTTTTACCGTTGCTGCCTCGCCTCCATTGCCAGATGGTTTAAATAAAATTGATATATATGTAGATTTTCTAGTAAGAAATACTGATGAAAAGAAAACATCTACTCTTACATTAACCAAACCAAATAATGACTCTATGATTATTGATTCTGATTATTTATATAACTCTTTGCCAACAAACCAAGATTACATACCACTAACTAATGTAGATTCATTATCAGTAATCAATGATTTATATATTACTTCTAATGAATCAAAACTTGCTTTAATACAAAACAATCTTAAAAATGATTTTTGTTTTTACAATCGACTTTTATATCAAGGATTAAGTGAATTATTTATTACTGATACAGTAGGAGGCGTTTTTGCAGGAATTGCTACAGATCCTGGGCAATGAAAAATTCACGTTTCTGCTAAATATAATCCAGAAAATGGTATTTTTCAATACATATCAATTACTGGTGAAATTCCTGGTGGTTTATCTATTACTAAACCTTTTTGAGAAGATGGTGGGTCTATTTTACCACCACAAGTTGCTGGTGTCACTGCAGAGATTTCTATTTATTGAGGAACCAATATGGACGACACAAATTGACCAGTTCAATTAAAAAATATTAATGCAACTGGACCAAAATTACTTGGGGCATATACTATGAATCAAGATAACCATATGTCTCAGATAGATCAATCTATTAATCAAAAACAACCTGTATCGTTACCGTATGAAAATCCTTATCATTATGACTATCTTTCATTAGTTCCAAGTGATATAAATTCCTTATTACTATATGATGTTAATATTAAAACAACAGGAATTTTAAAATTTGATATTGACCCTGGTTATCATTCTTATTTTTTACAACAACCAAGAACGTTAGGAATGGAATTTCAAACTGGTAGATCTTATATTAATGAAAAGAAAAATTACAATAACCAATTTAGAATTGCACCTGGCGAGGATATTGGTGGTCGAAGAAAGGATGATGATAGTTTAAAAAATAGTTCACTTAACATTCCAAGCATGTACTTGTCAGGATATGGTGTCGAAGATAATAAAACGGTTACTTGAAAAAAACTTAGAGATTGTGTCGATATTCAAAAGTGCGAATTAAATATCAACACATTAACACAAAATTTTAAAAAAACATCTGTATATCCTAATGCTCAGATTTTTGCTCACAATTTTATGCAAGACTATTTAAATAATGATAAAGCTCCAAATGATTCTCACACTAAAGGTCTTTATAAAGATTATTGATATGAAGACGAGAATAAAGATTACACATTTGATAATTTTATTTCAGATAAAAAACAACAATCTCAAGGTTGACAAGATTGTATTCCTACAGGTTCTCCTTGAGAAAATGGTATTAAAGCAACTACAAGTTCTAAAGAAGTTGCTTTACCATGATATCAAGTTTTACAAGAACAATCGTATGCACGTGGTTCAGATAATACATATAAATTTAATATGGCAATGCGTCAAAATGGAGAAAGTGATTGATTACCTAATATGAAAGAAAATGGAGATTCATCATTCTCAGATTTTTATGTTGGACTAAATTATATGTTCTCATCTGGAATAATGATAGAAAACTCAGATAATGTATATGCACTTAACAATATACCAACTATGGTGTAAAATAGGGATGATAAATGAAATACGTATTTAAAAATTCAATTAGAAAATTATTAAAAAGTCCAACACCTTATATTTGTCTTGCAATTGTAATATTTGTAGGAATATTTGCATATATTCTTGTTCCTTATATTACTTATCTAGGAATAGATTTTACAAAATATTACAATACCAATTCATGAGTAGTTTTTACAATGCAATGTACTTTTGTTATATTTCCTTTTGTTTCAGCGTGAATTGGTGAGAAAAATGCAATTAATAATGAAAAAATATATTACCTTTCTAAACCAATTACTCGTAATGGGTTTTTAATTGGCAAATGTTTGTCTAGCTTTTTAGTCAGTTTAATTGTTTGTTTGTTTAATATGCTTATTTTAGGAATAGTTGCTTTATATATTTATATTAAATCAAAAAATTCTACCGATGTCACTAGAGAAATAAGAAACATTTTTGATCACGAATGAGGTTCTAATGCTTATTCTATATTTGGAAGCTTCATTGGAATTATTTTATTTGCTTCAACTTTTGCTACATTATTCAAATATCAAACTAGAGGAGGAGTAAGTTTAATTGTTATTCTATCAATATTTGTAATTTACATTATTTTATACCCATTACTAAATGATATGAGTCATGGTGATTTAAGTAAAAAAGAAGTCTTATGATGAGTTACATTACCTATTATTTTTTCTGTACCGCTTGCTTTAGGATTAGGCTATTTAGGATGGTATATCTTCTTAAGAAGCGAGATTGAATCGTAATATGAAAAAAATAGTTAAAAAAGAACAAAAAATATTAGTTGTTAACAAATTAAATGCTTATGCAACAAATATTTTTGGACATACTAATAAGGATGCTCAAATCTTATTTAATGTATCATTTAGTTTACCTAAAGGTAAAATATGTGCTTTCATTGGTCATAATGGTGCTGGTAAAACAACAACCATTAAATCAATTCTAGGGCTAAGAGAAGTTAAAAAAGGAAACGGAACTATTCAAGTATTAGGATATTCAAATATTGATCCTAAATGTCGAAGGAAAATAGGTTACATTCCTGAAAAAGGTAATATTGAAAAAATGAAAGCTATCGATTTTTTAGTAGATATGGGTAAGTTCTACAATCTAACAAAAGAGCAAATTATTAATAGAGTTGCAACTCTATTAAAAGAATTTAATCTTGAAAAAAACCGACTTAATGTTAAACTAAACAAACTATCTTCTGGACAAAATAAAATCATTACCATTATTCAAGCTTTCTTATCAGACAATGAATTAATAATTGCAGATGAACCTACTGATAATCTTGACCCTGAAGCAAGGGATTTGTTTTGGAATTTTATCATTAAATTTCACAAAAGTAATCCATCTACTACAGTGTTTTTAATTACTCATAACCTTGATGAGGTTGAAAAATATACTGACTATACAGTCTATTTAGATCACGGCAGAATCAGATATGAAGGTTCATATAACCGTTCAGCAGGTTTAAGAAAAAAATATCAGAAAATGCGTGACAAGTGAACTAAAGAAGATCAAGCTATGTAAAATTAGGTGTGTTTTGATACTACAAATTTTACATAGGTACAAATTCCTTTGAAAAGGAATATTCAAAATATCAAAAAAAAAAAAAGCAATAATTACATACGTTAGAAGAGAATAGGTTTTAACAATATGAAAAAATCAAAATTATTAATATTAGCAAGTAGTATAGGGTTAACAACACTAGTTGTTGGTGGTGTATGTGCTTTAGTTACTAATATAAAAACAAGCCACAAAACAGATCCACAAGCAAGTCTTAAGAACTGTGGAGCTGTTCCTGGGTCACCTGATATTACAGATCAAGATGTAATGAACTATCGTCAACAACTAGATGATAAGATTGCATCAGCAATTTATTGAGATGAGTTAGGTAATGGTATCTCACAATCTCAAGCAATTCAAG